>NZ_AP023086.1:1250000-1600000 GCF_021655555.1 Marinagarivorans cellulosilyticus
AGGGGAGTGAAATAGAACCTGAAACCGTGTGCGTACAAGCAGTAGGAGCTCTTCGGAGTGACTGCGTACCTTTTGTATAATGGGTCAGCGACTTAATGTATGTGGCTAGGTTAACCGATTAGGGGAGCCGTAGAGAAATCGAGTCTTAATAGGGCGTCGAGTCGCATGCATTAGACCCGAAACCCGGCGATCTATCCATGGGCAGGTTGAAGGTTGAGTAACATCAACTGGAGGACCGAACCCACTTATGTTGAAAAATGAGGGGATGACTTGTGGATCGGAGTGAAAGGCTAATCAAGCCGGGAGATAGCTGGTTCTCCCCGAAAGCTATTTAGGTAGCGCGTCGTATCTTACCCTCGGGGGTAGAGCACTGTTTGGGCTAGGGGGTCATCCCGACTTACCAACCCCATGCAAACTCCGAATACCGAGGAGTACAATTACGGCAGACAGACAGCGGGTGCTAACGTCCGTTGTCAAGAGGGCAACAACCCAGACCGCCAGCTAAGGTCCCAAATACCAGTTAAGTGGGAAACGATGTGGGAAGGCTTAGACAGCTAGGAGGTTGGCTTAGAAGCAGCCATCCTTTAAAGAAAGCGTAATAGCTCACTAGTCGAGTCGGCCTGCGCGGAAGATTTATCGGGGCTAAAACTGGTAACCGAAGCTGCGGATGCACTTAGTGCATGGTAGGGGAGCGTTCTGTAAGCGGTTGAAGTCGAGCTGAGAGGCTCGGTGGACGTATCAGAAGTGCGAATGCTGACATGAGTAACGATAATGGGAGTGAAAAACTCCCACGCCGGAAGATCAAGGTTTCCTGTCCAACGTTAATCGGGACAGGGTTAGTCGGCCCCTAAGGCGAGGCAGAAATGCGTAGTCGATGGAAAACGGGCTAATATTCCCGTACCATTTATTGCTGCGATGGAGAGACGGAGAAGGCTAGGTCAGCGTGGCGTTGGTTGTCCACGTTTAAGGTTGTAGGCTGGGGGATTAGGCAAATCCGGTCCCCTAAGGCTGAGAGCTGATGACGAAGGTTTGCTTTGCAAACCGAAGTGATTGATGCCCTGCTTCCAAGAAAATCTTCTAAGCTTCAGGCAATAAAGACCGTACTCCAAACCGACACAGGTGATCAGGTAGAGAATACCAAGGCGCTTGAGAGAACTTGGGTGAAGGAACTAGGCAAAATGGTACCGTAACTTCGGGAGAAGGTACGCCGGCTTTGGTGATGGGACTTGCTCCCTAAGCTGAGGCTGGTCGAAGTGACCAGGTGGCTGCGACTGTTTATTAAAAACATAGCACTGTGCAAACACGTAAGTGGACGTATACGGTGTGACGCCTGCCCGGTGCCGGAAGGTTAATTGATGGGGTTAGCACTTGTGCGAAGCTCTTGATCGAAGCCCCGGTAAACGGCGGCCGTAACTATAACGGTCCTAAGGTAGCGAAATTCCTTGTCGGGTAAGTTCCGACCTGCACGAATGGCGTAACGATGGCCACGCTGTCTCCACCCAAGACTCAGTGAAATTGAAATTGCGGTTAAGATGCCGTATACCCGCGGCTAGACGGAAAGACCCCGTGAACCTTTACTATAGCTTTGCACTGAACTTTGAGCCTACTTGTGTAGGATAGCTGGGAGGCTTTGAAACCGTGACGCTAGTTGCGGTGGAGCCACACTTGAAATACCAGCCTGGTATGTTTGAGGTTCTAACCTAGGCCCCTTATCGGGGTTGGGGACAGTGCATGGTGGGTAGTTTGACTGGGGCGGTCTCCTCCCAAAGAGTAACGGAGGAGCACGAAGGTTGGCTAATCATGGTCGGACATCATGAGGTTAGTGTAATGGCACAAGCCAGCTTGACTGCGAGACGTACATGTCGAGCAGGTACGAAAGTAGGTCATAGTGATCCGGTGGTTCTGTATGGAAGGGCCATCGCTCAACGGATAAAAGGTACTCCGGGGATAACAGGCTGATTCCTCCCAAGAGTTCATATCGACGGGGGAGTTTGGCACCTCGATGTCGGCTCATCACATCCTGGGGCTGAAGCCGGTCCCAAGGGTATGGCTGTTCGCCATTTAAAGTGGTACGCGAGCTGGGTTTAGAACGTCGTGAGACAGTTCGGTCCCTATCTGCCGTGGGCGTTGGAAATTTGAGAAGAGCTGCTCCTAGTACGAGAGGACCGGAGTGGACGAACCCCTGGTGTTCGGGTTGTGTCGCCAGACGCATTGCCCGGTAGCTACGTTCGGACGGGATAACCGCTGAAAGCATCTAAGCGGGAAGCCTCCTTCAAGATTAGATTTCCCTGGGGTTTAACCCCCTGAAGGGCCGTTGAAGACTACGACGTTGATAGGCTGGGTGTGGAAGCGTTGTAAGGCGTTGAGCTAACCAGTACTAATTGCCCGTGAGGCTTGACCATATAACAGAAGTGATTGTGTTGACTGAGAAAGATAAAGTCATAATGCAACACCGGATAGAGTGTAAGAGATAAACAAACTATCTAAGATATTACAGCGTAAAATACAAAACAGCGTATTCTACAAACCTACAAACTTCGCAATTCGTCGACTTATTCGGTGCGGAAGGGCATAAGCTTAGCTAAACGTTAAACTTACTAAGACCTAACCAAACCAAACAGTTTTCCTGACAACAATAGAGCATTGGAACCACCTGATCCCATACCGAACTCAGTAGTGAAACGATGTATCGCCGATGGTAGTGTGGCGTTTCGCCATGTGAGAGTAGGTCATTGTCAGGTTTTATTCCGAAAAACCCCTTAATCTTACGATTAAGGGGTTTTTTTTATGGCTAATGCTTTCACGCCGGCTGGACTGAGCAGGGCGGATTTAACTTCGTGATGAAAAGTCGTTGGCCGGCTGCACGGAAAGACGTTATCGATCTAAAAAGGCAGAAGGCTTTTGTGTTGCTGCGGCCTTAAGAATAGCGACTGCTATAAAATTTGAATAGATAACTAAGAGAAATTTAATTGCTATCTCGTTAACATCTTTGATGCACCTGGGCTTCGATTATTAGTTATTCGATGATTCGTTTGCCCTTTCTTTACCTTTTAAATATTTATTTTAAAATTAATTTCCAATAAATAGTGTCAGAGTCAGGGTGAGCGACTCGTCCCAATATTTGTTTTCCTTGTAGGTGTAAATCGTCCCGACAGACCTTGAATTCCGTGGCTTTGAGGCGGTTGTTACGTGCATTAAAAAAGAGTGTCAGAGTCAAAGCTGTACATTTTTTAGACGTATAAAAAAGGTGTCAGAGTGGGCAAAAAAAGGGTGCCAGTGTCGGTTGATTAAAAGGTGTCAGAGTGGGTAATAAAGTGAAAATTAGGGGGTTTTCATCCGTAAATGGCTCTGTTTAAATGGCCTCCAGTTGCTGATGAGCAGCACAACAAAACCTTTAACAAACAACATTCATTATCTGGAAAGAGGAATTCAATCATGGCTATTTACATGAACTACAACGAGAACACTCCTGCTGGCAACGTAACCGCACAAGGTTTCGAAGGCTGGATTGAAGTGGACAGCTTCAACTTCGGTGTAGGCCGTGCCATCACCATGGAAGCCGGTGCAATGTCTAACCGTGAAGCGACTCGCCCAAGCTTGAGCGAAGTCACTATCACTAAATCATTAGATGCAGCTTCTGGTGGCTTGTTTAAGCAATCTGTAACCGGTGATACGGGTGTGACTGTTAAGTTCCACGTTGTTCAAACGGGCGCAACGGCGGTTGAAACTTTCGCTATCATCACGTTGGAAGAGTGCATCATCTCTTCTTACAACATCTCTGCAGCTGCCGGTTCAGCACCTCAAGAAACCATTTCTTTGAGCTTTGCTAAAATCGAAGCTGACTTGCGTCACGCTGACAAAACCAACATCAACAGCGATCTTGGTTTGTCTGGCTACGACCTTACTACTGCAACACCTATCTAAGTTGGGTGATGCGATGGCGGCCTGAGCGTTTCTCGGGCGCCATCTTGCTAGTCAGTTCTCCTCACACGGATGTGGTCTTCTGTGAGGGATCCACACTGAATAGCCCTTATTTAAAAAGAGTGATTCATGCAGGATGCATGAGTGGCGTGCAACAAACAGGGAACGCTAGGATAGCGATAAACAACAGGCTGTTGTGATAAGGAATACACGAACCACGGTAGGTTCACGGAATAGACTGGGATGTTTTTACGAGAGGAACGTGTTGAATGATTCAACACACAGGATATGTATAGCCTAAGGGATGGGCACCAGGGGTGGAGTTTATTGTTAGGGAAAACGCACGGAGATTCATGGGATACTGAATTTCTGCAGGGAAGATTGATAAGCGTAGGATGTTGTTTATCAGTAACCTTATCAGGGAGGGTATGTGGATGAAAGCTGCAGTCGCCTCGATCACCTTGGGCCGAGTATTCGTTATATAGCGGGTGCGTCGGCCCATTTAATTTGTGCCTTTGAATTGCGCAATGTCAGAGGCTAAGTTTTCACACTTCTTATTGTTGGTTTGTCATGTCTCAGCTTAGCCAGAATAGTCGTTTAGTTCGGATAAAAACGCCTTTAGCGACCGATACCTTTATTGTTTCTGCCTTAGATGGCGAAGAGCGTATTTCCGGTAATTTTCAATACGACCTGGGTTTGCTCTCCAATAACCACACCGTCGCCCATACCGACTTGCTTGGCAAAGCTGTCACGCTGAGTATTTATACCGAGGGTGAAGAAAAGTGCCGCTACATTCACGGTTATGTGAATGGCTTACGCATGTTAGATGTGAACGACGACGGCTTGCGCGGTTACCATATGAGCGTGGTACCGGGTTTATGGTTTGCAAGCCTTAATTCCAATAACCGTATCTTCCAAGATAAAAGCGCAAAAGATATTATCGACGAAGTGCTGGGGCATTATTCCAGCGTTTTAAAATTCGATTTCTCATTAAACGGCAAACCGCTTACGCGTGAATATTGCGTACAGTTTGATGAAACCGATTATGAATTTGTTCACCGTTTACTCGCCGAAGAAGGCATTAGTTATTATTTTAAGCACCAAGACGGTGAGCATAAACTGATTTTTGTGGATGACGCGCAAGGCTTTTTTGATTGCGATGTTGATGCCTTAGATTACGACGGTGGCGGCAGTCAGCCCACCCAAAACAGCGTGCACCGGTGGGAGCGTAGCTACAGCTTCCACACCAACGCCGTCGAAACCACCGATTACAACGAATTCGCCACGACCAACCAATATAAAAGTAAGGTCAATACCACCAGTGACTTAAACGGCGCATCGCCTTATACCATGCGTCATTTCGGTATTTATCGCTTTCAAACCGACGGCGACTCAAAGCACGCCTTTGACAGCGGCGACAACACCGCCCGCGCAACCAGTATTATCGAAGCCGAAGAAGGGCAATTCGATTTAGCCAATGGCACCAGCGATTGTGGCCAGTTAGCCGCCGGCGGACGCTTTACCATAGAGCATCCACTGGAAAGCGAGCAGGGTACCTATACCATTACCCGCATGACCGTGACGGCGCGCGAAGGCAATGGTCGCGATACCTTTTTTGAAAATGATTTTGAGTGTGTACCCTCAACCAAGCTTGTGCGTCCATTATGGCGGCGTGCGCCTAAAACCATCGATGCGCCACAAGTCGCCACTGTCGAAGAAGTAAAGGCCACCGAATCCGATAGCTCGTCTGATGTGTACACCCAGCTAAAAGTAAAATTCCCATGGCACAGTGAACAAAGTTCCTGCTGGGTACGCGTTGCGCAAGCATTTGCGGGTAAAAACTGGGGGGCTAACTTTGTGCCGCGTATTGGCCAAGAAGTGATAGTCACCTATATCAATGGCGACCCTTGCCGGCCCATTATTACGGGCGCGGTGTATAACGGTACCAACGAAGGCCCCAATTACACCGCCACCCAAAGCGGCTGGAAAACCCAATACGATAGCAGCCAAATTAATGAATTCCGCTTTGATGATAAACCCGATTCCGAAGAGGTATACATGGAAGCGGGTAAAGACCATAACTGGGTGGTGCATAACGACCAAACCGGTTTGGTGGAAAATGATCAAACCTTAGAAGTCCTGCAAAACCGCACCATCACCGTCACCGAAGGCGACGAAAGCATCACGGTCAAAAAAGGCAATCGCACAGTCGCAGTAGATGAAGGCGACTACGACACGACTGTAGGTAAAGGTGACCACTCCACGACAGTGAGTAAAGGCGACCAGAAAAATACTATAGCGAAAGGCGATAAAATCACTACCGTCAGCAAAGGGGATCAAAAGGCCACGATCAGCAAAGGCGATGATATTCTCGGCATTAATATGGGCGATCGCAAAGTCACCTTAGGTAAGGGTGATCACGTGGTTAAAGCCAATGTAGGTAAATACACGGTCAATGCGAAAGGCGGTGTTAAAGTGGAATCGTTGGCTTCAATAGAATTTAAGTGTGGTTCAAGTAGCATCAAAATGACGCCGGCAGGCATCACCATCAAAGGCATGATGCTAACGTGTAAAGGCGATGCAATGGCCGAAGTTAAGGCTGGTGGTATGTTAACGCTGAAAGGCGGTATAACAATGATTAACTAATTGTTGTAAAAATAGAAAACAGAAAACAGAAAACAGAAAAATATTTTTCGACGATTAAAACCCTTAATAAAAAGGGTTTAATGCAAGAGTTAACACCATGAATGATTTTGTGAAAATCGCAGTCCCTGTCGCGGGCGATTTACTTCAGCATATGGATTTGAGTGAAGACGAGGCCGAGCAACATATTGATGCCACTCAGCATCCTGCCACAGTCGTCGAGCAATTAATGAAAGCGGGATTCAATTTAGATGCCGTGCGCCTGCTGGCGCATGCCTTGCCCAAGCGCGAGGCCGTTTGGTGGTCGTGCTTAGCGGTACGGCAAAACCCCATCGAAGAAAACTCGCTAGAAGCGCAAGCTATTGCGGCCACCGAAGCCTGGGTGCGCACGCCGACAGAAGAGCTGCGCTTGCTGTGCCGCGAGTTAGCCGAAAAACTCAAACACAAAACACCGGCAAGTTGGGCTGCTATGGCGGCCGCTTGGTCGACAGGCAGCTTAGCGCCGCAAGATGATCCTGAAGTGGCACCGCCAGAATACCTTTATGCCCATGCTGTTGGCGGCGCGGTCAATTTAGCGGCTGTCGAAGGCGATGCCGAGCAAGCTAAAAATCGCTACCCGACGTATTTTGCGCAAGGCTTCGACTTAGCGCGCGGTGGCAGTGGTCAAGTACAACCGCTTGTTAATTAACACAACGAACCTACGCTGAGGAACACCCATGGGAAAGCCCGCATCACGCATTACCGACATGCACGTATGCCCGCTCAGTTCGGGGCCAGTCCCGCATGTGGGCGGCCCCATCGTCTCGCCGGGCGGCCCGACGGTATTAATTGGTAAATTGCCCTCTGCCACACTTGGCAGTACTTGCGTTTGCGTTGGGCCACCCGATGTGGTGGTGATGGGTAGCACCACAGTGATGATCTGTAAAAAGCCCGCTGCGCGTATGGGCGATAGCACCGCGCATGGCGGCAAAATTGTGGTCGGCTGCCCTACTGTATTGATTGGGGGGTAATTGGTCAGCTGGGAATGTGGTTACTGTGCTGTAATGCTTCGTTGTTCTAGAGCGCGTAACCGTTCGGCTATGGTGGGCCAGTGTTTGAGCCAACAACAGTTATGGTCGCTGTCGATTAGATTCAGCTCCGCAAGAGGGTCGTTGCTGAGGGCTTGTTTTATGAGTGTTGGCGGAATATTGCGATCATTTTCGCCAGCATAGTGCCACCGAAATACCGTGCTAGATAGCGGTAATTGTCTACTGGGGTTTGATGACTCCTTCAGTGGAAGGAAGTTGTGATGCTTGGTCCAAGCGTCAGGGTCTATGTTGCCGGCTAGGGTGACAATACCCGCTATGTCCTTGCGTTTTTGTGCAATAAGCATGGCTAAAGTGCCGCCCCCGCTGTGGCCAATCAATACTAAGGGCTTGTGCCCATACTGTTGCTGAATTTGGTTTAGCGCGTCATTTAATACTTCGGCCACTTGTTGGTTGTAGCGGGCGCTGGTCCACCAGTAGGGTTCACAGGGGGCTGGTGGTACTGATGTAAACCCGTAGCATGGGCGCTCTAGGTATACGCTATCTTGCGGTGTTGCCATCATAAGTTTAAGCGTAAGTTTTTGTCGGCTAGTGGGGTTGCTGCTTTGAATGTATCCGCGCTTCCAGGGGCGGCCATCGCCTTCTAGGTAAATATATCGCCAGCCAGGGGCTTGGTTAGTGTATTGGCTGTACGTAAAAAGCGGCGGAAAATTGTCGACAGCGAATTGCTCGATAGCGCAATGATCACACTTTAGCGTGCTACACCCTGTTATAACGCAAAAGTGAAATGTCATGCAGAACCAATAGCGCGCAGAGGTTAGAAGCTTCATAGTATTCGTGTGAATATAAAGACGTAAGTATCCTAACAGATAAATGAGTGATCGAAGGGGATGCGACCATTGTGTTTTTAGGTTAAAGTTCGGCCCCGTAAATACGCATTAGTGTTTGGATGTCGGCTTTGGCGTTGTATTTAGAACGTGCCTAATAGCTGACGGTTATCATTAATCGTATCTCACCGTGATTATCAATACACATCACTGTTTTAGCCAAAGGAGAGTCATGCGTTATGCCTAGGTTACCCCGCTTACAGATAGCGGATATCCCTCAGCATATTGTCCAGGTAGGGCACAACGGTTTATCGTGTTTTTTCGATGATGAAGATTATGAGTTTTATTTACAGAGCTTAAAGTCTGCCGCCGAGCAATATAACGTGAATGTTCACGCTTATGTTTTGCTACCCAATATGATACAAATTGTCGCAACACCCAAGATGGCTAATGGCGTTTCGTCATTAATGCAGTCCTTGGGGCGCCGCTATGTTCAATATGTAAACCACCGTTATAAGCGCTCGGGTACGCTTTGGGATGGGCGCTATAAGTCTAGCTTGATTGACAGTGCTTCCTATTTGCTGAGCTGTTATCGTTACGTCGAGCTCAAGCCCATGTACAAAGGGTTATGCGACTCCCTGAATGACTATCCGTGGTCGAGTTTTCGCCATCATGCGGGCCTAGAGCATAGCCCGCTTATAATCGATCACCGCCTTTATGATGCCTTAGGTGAAACGCGAGTTGAGCGTTGCCAAGAGTATCGACGCTTATTTCGTTATGATTTTGATCAACGTTTATCTCAATATATTGCCGAAACGATTAAGCTTGGGCATGTGTTAGGTGGTGATGCGTTTAAAGATAAAATCGAGCAAGTTGCGAACCAGCGTGTAAGACCGCTTAAGCGGGGGCGACCGCGCAAAGATGCGGAAGAGCTAAATGATGACATGGCTGATGACGCGGCTAAGACCGAGCCTGTTATTACCGACCCAAATATGCCAGTAATAAAACCAACACTGGCAGCTTCTGCGCAATGGCCTTTAAAAAGCTAGTATCGACTCAGGCAATGAGCTTCATTGCCTGATATTCACGCTTTGCTATAACCCCTTTCGTAACTCCGCTATAATGCCCCGTTGTTTTGACTTCTAATTTTTAACCGTGCGTAGCTATTGTGTACGCATTAGGGTGAGCGAGTGAGCTATCAGGTATTGGCCCGGAAGTGGCGGCCGCGTATTTTTCGTGAAATGGTTGGGCAAGAGCACGTCTTAAAGGCGCTCATTAATGCGCTTGATCATAATCGTTTGCATCACGCTTATTTGTTTACCGGGACGCGCGGTGTCGGTAAAACGACTATTGCACGGATTCTGGCAAAGTGCCTTAACTGTGAAACAGGCGTAAGCTCCGAGCCTTGTGGCCAGTGCCCGTCTTGTATGGAGATCGCCGAGGGGCGCTTTGTCGACCTTATTGAAGTCGATGCAGCCTCGCGTACACGGGTTGAAGACACCCGCGAGCTACTCGACAACGTTCAGTACGCGCCAACGCGTGGTCGCTATAAGATCTACCTGATCGATGAGGTGCACATGCTGTCTACGCACAGCTTTAATGCACTGCTTAAAACTTTAGAAGAGCCGCCCGAGCACGTTAAATTCTTGCTGGCAACAACAGACCCGCAAAAATTGCCGGTAACGATATTGTCGCGTTGTTTACAGTTTAATTTAAAAAACATGTCGCCCGAGCGCATAGTGGATCACTTGCAATTCGTTTTAGGCGAAGAGGTTATTCCTTGTGAAGATGCTGCCTTGTGGCAGCTGGCGCGTTCGGCGGACGGCAGTATGCGGGATGCGCTTAGCCTAACCGACCAAGCTATTGCGTTTGGTGGTGGCAAGGTGTCCGATGCTGATGTCATTGCCATGCTTGGCACCATCGACCATAAGTTAATCGAAAAACTTGTACGTGCGCTCATTCATGGTAGCGGACCAGAGGTATTAACCGCTGTCGCTGAGTTTTCTGAGCACGCCCCAGATTACTATGGCGCACTGGGTGAGTTAATTACTTTTTTGCACCGCCTTGCAATTGCGCAGGCCATGCCGGAAGCGCTGGACAATAGCTACGGCGATCGCCAAACCATTTTAGAATTGTGCCAATTGTTACCGCCCGAAGATGTACAGCTTTTTTACCAGACAGCTTTAATCGGGCGCAGAGATTTACATTTATCGCCAGATCCGCGTTCGGGTTTAGAGATGACACTGCTGCGCATGTTAGCGTTTAAGCCACAAGGCGTGGCCGATGTGCCTACGCAAACGCTTGCGCGCACTGCCGCTCAGACAGAGGCGCCGGCTGCAGCGGTACCCCATGAACCCGCACCGCCAGAAGCGACCCCTGCTCAAGATATACCGCCAGCGGTTTTACCTTCAGCGGCTCCAGAGCCTCGTCAGCAAGTCGTCGAGCGGCAACCTGTCACAGCACCGCCGGTTGAGGCCACTCCCCCGTGGGAGAACCAACAGGCGCCCGCTCCAACGGCACAACCCAACACGTTAAAAGCCAACGCGGTAACAGAAAGTCCAGAGGTCGCCGATACCGCAAAAAAGTCCCTTGAGGCGCTATTGAATGCGCCTGAATTATCGGGATTAAAACCAGCCTCGCAAATTGCTTCGCCGCCGCCTAAACCCGCTGAGTCACAAGTTGTGCCGGTTCAGGCTCCTGCCGAGGCACCTCGAGACCCTCTAAGCGTTAAGCCCGAGCACTGGCTTTCGGTGTACCATAGTTTGGGAGTGAAAGGGGTTTTGCAAAGCACTGTGGCTAACTGTGCTTTAGTGAATTGCGAAGACGGGCACTTTTTCTTTTGTTTAGATCAAAACAAAGGCGCATTGTTTGATGATTCGCATAAGCAGCGCTTTAATGATTTGCTCAACGATTATTTTCAGACTCCGGTTAAGGTCCATATCGAGCTGGCTGCAATCACGTCAGATATGATCACGCCGGCTATTGATGCTGAAAATAGACGCCAGCAAGCGCTGGCCGAAGCAATTAATAAAATGCAGCGCGAGCCCTTTGTGCAAGATTTACAGGCCCATTTTAGTGCCGTGCTGGATGTAGAGTCAGTTAAGGTGCACTAGCTCGCTAGTGTTTTTAATGAACCCCTTCAATTAAAGGTGTAGCCACTATGAATGGTCTTGGTGACATGATGAAACAACTGCAGGGAATGCAGTCGCAAATGCAAGAAAACATGGAAAAAATGCAGGAAGAACTCAGCAGGCTTGAGATTAACGGTAGCGCCGGCGCTGGCTTGGTTACTGTCACTATGAATGGGCGCCATGATGTGAAAAGTGTGAGTATTGATCAGTCGTTAATGACTGAGGATAAAGAAATGCTAGAAGACCTGTTAGCGGCTGCGGTGAACGATTGTGTACGAAAAGTCGAAGCCGAAAACAAAAGCCGGATGGGGAACTTAGCGGGCGGTATGCAAATGCCCCCGGGTTTCAAAATGCCTTTTTAATGTGCGACATGTTTTGTTACTCGGAGTTTTTTGGTGTATAGCCCTTTAATTAGTCAGCTGATTGAATCTTTACGGGTGTTGCCTGGTGTAGGGCCGAAGTCTGCTCAGCGCATGGCTTTGCAGTTGCTAGAGCGAAATCAATCGGGTGCTTTGCGCTTGGCTGGTGCTTTAACGCAGGCTTGCGAAAAGGTTGGGCGTTGCGAAAGCTGTCGCACATTGACCGAAGAGACCGTGTGCAGCCTTTGTAAAAGTACGCGTCGCGATGCCAGCTTGCTATGCATAGTTGAGATGCCTGCCGATGTTTTTGCTTTAGAGCAATCGGGCACTTTCTCGGGTAAGTATTTTGTCCTTATGGGTAAGCTTTCACCGCTAGATGGTATTGGCCCCAAAGAGTTGGGTTTAGAGCAATTAGCGCATCGCTTTGCCGTTGGCGAAATTGACGAAGTGATTATAGCGACCAACCCAACAATGGAAGGCGAGGCCACAGCACATTACATTGCTGAAATGGCGAAACAACACAAACTGAAAGTATCACGTATTGCCCACGGGGTTCCTTTGGGTGGTGAACTCGAGTTTATTGATGGCGGAACTTTGGCGCACGCCTTAGCTAGCCGAAGAGAAATTTAATGGATGATGTACCTGTAAGTCCTGGCTCATTATTGCGCCAGAGCATTATTTTTATTAATGATGATGAAACCTTAGCCAATTATTGCAGCACTTGGTTGCAATGCCGTTTGTTGGCCGTTGATACCGAGTTTATGCGGGTTGATACCTATTACCCAATCGCGGCGTTAATTCAGGTTAATGATGGCAATGCCAACTATCTGATCGACCCTTTGGATATTACCGATTGGCAACCTTTGGCTAGTGTTTTAGCTTCTGATGACGTTATTAAAGCTTTTCACGCCTGCTCAGAAGACCTCGATGTTTTTAATACGCTACTTGGTGTATTACCCAATAAATTGTTTGATACCCAAGCTGCAGCGGCTTTGCTAGGTATTGGTGCTAGCGTAGGTTATGCAAATTTAGTCAATGAGTGTTTACAGGTAGAACTGCCAAAAGGCGAAACGCGATCCAATTGGCTAGCTAGGCCATTAAGTGATGCGCAAAATTTATACGCGGCACTGGATGTAGATTATTTATTTGAACTCACCGTGCTGCTTGAGCAGCGCTTGGCGGCTAAAGAGCGGCAAGCATGGGTGTATGAAGAAAGCCAAGCGATTATTGATAATTATATTGCGAATGCAGACCCGTCTAGTGGGTTCTATAAATCCAATAATACATGGCGCTTGAACGCACAAGACCTTATCGTGGCAAAGCAGCTATTCGATTGGCGCGAAATTACCGCGCGAGAGCGCAATATACCGCGTACCCGCATTTTAAAGGATGCTCAGCTCTTTGAAGTTATTCAACGAAAACCGAATGCGCTTGCTCAGTTAAAAGCTTTGGGTTTTCACGATAGTGCCATTCGAAAGTTTGGCAAAGCCATTTTGAGCTTACTTGACCCTGCCGAAAATTCATCGGCTGTTGAATTAAAAGCTTCGCAAAAACCACTGACTAAGGCTCAGCGCGAGCGCGTAAAAGGGTTAAAGGAAACTGTAAATTCTATTGCCGAGCAATATGGTATCGCACCTGAAATTCTTGCCCGTAAAGCGGATTATCAAATGGTGGCAAGAACTACTCCGGCTGATAGCCGAGATGTGGATGCCTTGCTCACTTGCCTGCAAGGGTGGCGAAAACAATTCTTTGAAAGTATATCTCTATGACGCAAAAAATAATTTGTGATATTTACCGTAGTGCGAAGAAAGACGGCCTGTATTTATATGTGCCTAAATTGAAAGGTTTAGCCGATGTGCCAGAAGCGCTGCTTGATATGTTTGGCCAACCGCAACTGGCTTTTTCGATGGTGCTAACACCGCAGAAGCAGTTGGTAAAAGAAGACATTACTAAAGTGCTGGCGGCGTTGAATGAAAAAGGCTACTTTTTACAGTTACCACCTGTGAATGAGGATGATTATATGCAGGCGGTTAACCAGCACAATAGTAAGCTTGCGAAGTGACCCAGCCTAACACTGAATCCAAATTTTGGTGGCGCCAAGGCTTAGATGCCTTAAACAGCGACCAATGGGAACAGCTATGTGATGGTTGCGGTTTGTGTTGCTTACACAAGCTCGAAGACGAAGAAACCGGTGAATATCACTACACAAGTTTGGCGTGCGATTTGTTAAATACGACGTCTTGTGAGTGTGGCGATTATGAAAACCGTACTGAGCGGGTGCCTGAGTGTCTTAAATTAACCCAGCAGAATTATCATCAAGCCCTACCTTGGCTGCCAAATAGCTGTGCTTACAAGCGTGTAGCGCAAGGCCTAGATCTGCCACGCTGGCATCACCTTCGGGCGGGGGGAAAAGCGCTAATGCATAAACACGGTTTATCTGTAAGTGGCAAAGTACAGCATGCTGCAGGTATTGATGAAGATGATTACCAAGAGTATGTCTTGCAGTGGGTCGATGGGGAATAAATATGAATAATGATATTGTTGAATTGCAGCAGCGGCTGGCCTTTCAGGAAGACGCTATTGCAAAGCTGAGCGATCATATCGCTCTACAAGATCGTGATTTATTAGAGGCCAAGCAGCATATACAGATATTACGCGAGAAGTTTTTAGAGTTATCTGATGAGTTTGAACAGATAGCGCCGGCTAATGGCAACGAGCGTCCACCGCATTATTAATGGGTTTTTAATTATGTTTACAGCATCGGAACATTTACATGGTTGGTTAGTTTATGGCGGCGGCGCTGTACTGGGCCTTTTGTGCTGGTGGTATTTATTGATCAAACTTCCTGTTAAGCCTATTCGGTCACTATTATTTGGCGCTATGGTTGGGGCTTTATGCATGCCTTGGCCCACTGAGGATGGTGGCCAGTTTTTTGCGCCGGCCTGGCTTATTGCTGGTAGTGATGGTCTGTTTGATGGCGCGGATGCTTTTTGGCGCGCAGGTACGCCTTTGTTAATGGCTATTGCTGGCGCTGCAATGGTTGCGTTAATCATTCAAATTGCTTTTTCTATAAAGGCTGATTCTCAGCAAAAAGCGAGCGCAACGGTCAAGCGTGCTCGTGAGCGTAGTGATAAACAACGTGCCGGTGCTAGCACGGTTTAAGAGTACGCAGCCCTACACCAAGAATCTCTCCCCTGCTAAGGGGAGGACCCCCCATGAAATTTCAATCCATTACTCTACGTGACGCAAGACCTGCTATAACTAAAAGGTAGCCGGTAAAAGGAATTCCTTTTAACTGTTAATAAGTCACTGTGGGGATGGATGTGCATCATCGTTACCAAGTAACACGTGGTTCTATACGTTTGCTCGCGAAGCTATTACGGCAATGCTTGGTGTTGCCGCGCTTGCTGTTGTGGTTATTGCTAGGTTTTCTATTAGTGCCTACCTCGAGCTGGGCGGGTGAAGCCGATGTGCGCTTAGTTATTGATATCTCTGGCAGCATGAAACGCAACGACCCGCAAAACCTTCGTCAGCCGGCGGTTAATTTATTGATGGAGCTGTTACCCGACGGTAGTCATGCTGGCGTATGGACCTTTGGTAAAGAGGTAAATATGTTAGTGCCATTTGGTGAGGTGGATAGCCAGTGGCGCGAGATGGCCACTCAAAAAGCGGGAGAGATTAATTCGGTAGGGCTTTATACCAACATTGGGGGCGCGCTAGAAAAGGCGACGGCCGTTACCCCTACATCGCAAGGCAAGGCGCATATCATACTGCTTACTGACGGCATGGTTGATATTGATAAAGACCCACTTGTTAACCAAAAGGAATGGCGCAGGATTGTGGATAAAATCCTACCGTTGGTAAAAGACCAAGGGTTTAGCATTCATACCATTGCCTTGTCTGATCATGCTGATACAGAATTAATGAAAAAACTGTCTAGGGCGACGGACGGCCATTCTGGTACAGCTAAAACAGCAGATGAGCTGATGCCGGAGTTCCTAAAGGCGTTCGATGCAGCGGCACCATCTCAGCAGCTGCCATTATTGGGAAACCGCTTTGTTGTTGACTCCTCTGTCGAGGAGTTTACCGCGTTAATG
The DNA here is from genome assembly GCF_021655555.1 of Marinagarivorans cellulosilyticus. Classification (NCBI taxonomy): domain Bacteria; kingdom Pseudomonadati; phylum Pseudomonadota; class Gammaproteobacteria; order Cellvibrionales; family Cellvibrionaceae; genus Marinagarivorans; species Marinagarivorans cellulosilyticus. The sequence continues at coordinate 1,266,004 of NZ_AP023086.1, forward strand.
TTCAGGGGTAACCCAGCAGAGTCGATAGCTTTAATTGGCCCAGATAATGAGCCTGTCCATCATGGAGATTTAAGTGCAGATGTAAGCTGGCACCATACAGACGGCTACGATTTAGTCACTGTAACGCGGCCCTTGGAGGGGGAGTGGCAGGTCTCCGGTAAGTTAGCTGCCGGTAGTCGTATTACCGTGGTTAGTGATCTTAATTTACGGGTAAAGCCGTTACCTATTAACGCCCCTGTTGGAAGTGTGCTGGAATTACAGCTGGCGCTTCAGGAAGACAATAAAATAATTACACGTAAAGACTTTTTAAATATTTTATCAATACAGGCAAAGTCAACATATTCAGGCTCTATCGATCCATCGTGGATGCACAATATGGATACCAATTCGCCTCCTTCTAACGGTGTCTTTTCCGCTTCAATGGATGGTTTTAAAAAGCCCGGCGAGTATTTGATTAAAGTGGAGCTTGATGGAAAAAGCTTTCAGCGGGGGTTTTCTCATCAGTTGCTTATTAGTATGCCTTTCGAGGCTGAGCTGAAGAAAGGGTATAACGATAATAGTCAGCGCGAGTACCGCGTTATCATTCGTAAGAATGCAGAGCATATTCAGCCCAATAATACCCAGATGGCACTGTCACTACTAACGCCCGACCGGCGTAAGCACGTATACCCGCTTGAAATTAACGAAAAAGACACGTGGGAATACGCCATCTTACCGCAGCAAGAGGGCCAGTATCAGCTGCAGGTTAAGGTGACGGGAGTGGATGATCGGGGCGAGGTATTTGAGTACACGTTAAACGACCTCGATTTTAAGAATACCCCTGGAGATGATTTTGCCTCCATGCTTGGTGAGCCAGAAGTGGCTACTCCAAAAGAAGATGTCGCTTCAAGCGTTGCGTCTTCAGTTTCTGCGTCCTCAGCTCCTGCGGAGCCATCGCCTGAAGAGGAAGTAGCTGTTGCTGAAGAAAGTTCTGAGCTTTTGTTTTATATCGGTTTGGGGGTGGGCAATTTATTGCTGCTAGGTATTGGTATCTTTGCGTTTCGTAAAATCCTCGGTGCGACATCAGAAAGCCCAGAAAACGCGACCGATGAGCAGCCTGAGCCGGCGGTTGCAGAGGAAGATACCAGTGCAGAGGAAGAACCCGAGATAGACCCTGGGACCATGGAAATGGAAGAGATTGACGATGAAATTCCACCAATGGAGGACCTAGAGCCCGATATGGATTTCGAGGAGGACGATATCGAGGAGCCGGAAGTGCAAAGCGAGGCCATGCCCGAGACAGAGGACCTCCAGGTTGAGGAGCCGAGGGAACCTGAGGTAGAGCGTATCGACGAAGATTTTGATTTCGACCTTTCTGCTTTGGACTCTGAAGCCGGGGATGATGATACCTTTGCTGTTTCTCCTCAGGCTGAACAGAGTGAACCACAAGAGCCTGAGATAGAAGACGAGCTTCCCTCCGATACCGTTACTGAGCCCGAAATAGAGGCCGCGGAGGAGGAACCCGAAGAGGAGCCTGAAGAGGAGGATATGGCTCAAGCGATGCTTAAGGCACAGGGGCTGGATTTGGCGGAGGACGAGCTTGATGATGCCATCTCAAACCTTATCGACGAGTTAGATGACGACGCTGAGGAACCCACTAAAAAGCCAGATTCTAATATGGCTGGTGAGATAAACCTTGATGATTTCGACTTCGATGACGACGATGACAAATAAGTGATTGGTATTCCCGTTTTGTGTATTGGCGCACCTTTTTTGGGTGTTGTGCTTTTCGATGTAAAGCGGTTGCGTATACTAGCGGCCCAAATTAGTGCGTGCCTTGTTGGTTGTACTAGCTCTTCGACACATTTACCTGGAAATACGACAGCGAATGGTGCAGCTTGTTATTTATGCAATTCACTGCACAGCGATGCTTGCCTTAATCGCTATTGCCGTTATGCAGGTAAGGCACCTTAGTTTACGCTTGTCTTTGGCCCAATTAGCGGCGCTGTTACGTTTAGATATTGCCTACAGTTGGTCTGCGTTAATTACTTTAATATCAGGTTTTATCATCTGGCTTACTGGCTCAGAGCTTCCGGGAAACCTTCTTTCCCAACCGTTATTTCTCGCAAAGCTCATACTGTTCGCCGGTGTAGCATTGGTTTCTACATACCCTTCAATGACTTTTCTTAAGCTTAAGAATGGCGCGTTAATGTCCCGCATGAGTATTTCTCCGGCTGTTATTTTTGTGGTTAAGCTGGAGGTCGCAATGCTTTCGGTTTTGATGTTACTGGCGCTGGCGCCGCGTATTCTCTGACGTGCGCAATTTTAGGTCGGATTCTTTCGCGTTAAGCGTTACAATTTTACTTCACTTTTTTGATGCACCTATACAGTTGCCCTAAGGCTCATCGCTTTGCTGCTTTCTGACGTAGTAACTGTCTCTACTATTTAAGGTTAATAATCCATGCTGGAAGAAGCGAAAAAAGTACGCGAAGCATTGCTTCGTCGCGGTTTGGAAACCCCCATGGGGGATAGCCCTCTTTCAAGTGCAGAAAAACAAGAAAAGCTGCAGGCGCTGTTTTCTGAAGTGGCAACGACATTGGGCCTAGATCTTACCGATGATAGCTTGTGCGAAACGCCTCGGCGTATTGCAAAAATGTATGTCCAAGAAATTTTTAGCGGCCTAGATTATGAGAACTTCCCGAAGTTAACGGTCATCGACAACAAAATGGGCACTGATGAAATGGTAATGGTGAGCGATATAGGCTTAACCAGTACCTGTGAGCATCACTTTGTGACCATTGATGGCTTTGCTCGCGTTGCCTATTTGCCAGCGGGCAAGATTGTAGGGCTCTCGAAGATTAACCGGTTAGTACGGTTTTTTGCTCAACGCCCACAGGTGCAAGAGCGCTTAACGCAGCAGCTGTTAGTGGCCCTCCAGACGTTGCTAGAAACAGATAACGTTGCGGTTACTATCGATGCCACACACTTCTGTGTAAAGGCGCGCGGCGTTATGGATGCCAGCTCCAGTACCCGAACTACTGCATTAGGCGGCTCTTTTAAAAGTAATGCCACAACGCGTGCAGAATTTTTAGCGTCTTAAGGAGTCATTATGCAAATTCCAGCCATAATACGAATCAAAAATTTGCGCTTACGGACCTATATTGGCATCAAAGAAGAAGAAATTAATAACCGCCAAGACGTGATCATTAATGCAGTGATTCACTGCCAAGCACAAGCTGCAGTAGAAAGTAACATTATAGAAGATGCACTTAATTACCGAACTATATGTAAAGCGATTATTAAGCGTGTTGAAGACCAGCGTTTCGCTTTGTTGGAGCGTATGACTTACGAAATACTTGAGCTAGTGATGGCTCACCCCGATGTTCTTAAAGGTGAGGTCGAGGTCGATAAGGTGGGCGCTTTACGCTATTCAGATTCCGTATCTATGGCTTTAGGCGGCGCTCGCACTGAGCGCGGTGGTCCTTGGGAAGCTGGATTTTAACTTAAACAGCCGAGGAAACTCCGGCTGTTTAAGCTAACAGTTTTTACTCATCTCTGAGCGCAAACACAACGGGTAGCGTGAATTCAAAGCTGTCGCCGGTGATTATGTCTGGCATAGCAGGGTAAGGGCTGGCGCGTTTGATCGCTTTTAGTGCTTCTTTATTTAACGATTTGTATGGGCTTTCTTTAATGATGTTGGCCGAGGTTACGTCGCCTTTTCTGTTTATGATAATGGTTACCCTAACAGTACCTTGGTTGCCACGGCGCAATGCGGATTTAGGGTATTTGATATAGCTGCCCGTCCAACGTGTTAATTTCGATAGGTACAGTTGGCGCGATAATAAGTCGGCGGCGGTATAAGAAAAATCATCTTCCTCATCATCAAATACATCTTCTTGCTGCAAAATTTGGTTCGGCAAGGTCGCTACGGTTTCAGCTGCTGGCGCGCTTGATGAGTCGCTTGTAGTGTCGGCAATAGTAGTGCTGCTATTCGCTGCAGAGCTAGAGGCTTGCGTACTTTGCTGAGTCGTTTCGGTTTCTGTCTGAGTTGCTAGCGCTTCGCTAATACTAGAGGCGCTGGTGGCTTCTGATGGCTCGCTAGCCGCTATTTGTGCTGGAGGGCTTGCTTGTTCTGGTTTGGGAGGGGCTGCGGCCGCCACTGCCGCTGTTGCTGCAGCGGCGGCTAAGCCGGTATTTAGTGCTGCGACCCGTTCGCGGGTTGTGCGGATGTTTTTAAAGCGCGCCAGCGTGTCTGGCTCAATGCTGCCAGCTTGTAATAGGTCGGTTTTAAAGTCTGTTGAAAGTGGCACAGGCCCAATCCAAGATCGCAGAATTAAGTCAAAAAACTCTACATCTTCGATGGTGCCTAGCATCACGCCGTTTACCGCAACTTCAACGCCGCGGCGAAATGTACGCTCAATGGTGAGTGTATCGTCTTTTACTAGTTTTATTTTCAGCATGTTGCTGAAGTCTGCTAGGTTTTGAGCGTGCTTCTTGAGGTCAAAATTGCCGGCGTTAATCGCTACGCCTTCAATCCACTGGCGCTTAAATTTTCGGGAAAATAAGCGGTCTGCCACCACTTTAATTTCCATCCGCTTGCGCTGGTTGCTGAGGAGTATTTGTTTCGCGTCTGCGCTAAGATCTTCTAGGTACAGAGCCGCCATGTATTGGTCTTTTCCAAATTCACTGTGGGAGGCTATTCCGTTTAGGTCTAATGCGGCCGAAGCCTTGTGGCAAACAAATAGACAAGCTACTGCAAGGGTGCAAGTCGCGTAACGCCTGACGGTAGTTAACAAATACATACTAGTCTCGTTTTTATCGTTATTGTTTTTATTGGTATTTAATGATGGTAATTGTGTGCAACGGCCTCCAATTTTACCGTATTGAGGCGCTTCCGTGTGTATTCATTATGCGGCTGTTTGTCCATAGGGCATCTCTAAAAATGCACATTTTCCGTGATAGCGGCGTCAGCTCCGTCCTCGAGCCCTCATTACACCGCGTAAACTGCGGCTCTCGGCTTCCTCGACGGCAAGCTCCTGCGCCGTTCTAATAAGGTGCTTCCTGCACCGATGCGTCGCTCTACCTTCTGAATCCATTCAGTCGTCCGGGCGGTGCTTCCTTGCTCTCACAAAAAAATTACTATTTATAGAAGTGCCCCATAGTAATGCCATAAATAAAAAATGTAAGCAAGGGGGCTGCCTGTTACAAACGGTTCATAGGCCTGCTGGTGGCTCGCTGCCTGTATGTCTTCATGTTCTTTTTGTGTTAATTACTACCAAATGTATTTATTTTTTCTGTTTCTTCTATCTGGTTTCGTATCAAAAACATAGACCAATTTCCTCCGCTTTGCTTCAATCTGGTGTTCTTTAGCTAAACTTATTTAGATGATGGCCGATACTCTTAATTTGAGCGTGTAAATTATTAAGCTAAATGCAGTGTCGGCATACGGGGTTTGGAGCGGGTGACTGTGTTCTTTGTCACTATTATAAAAAGTGAGTCAGTGAATATACTATGGCAGACGAAAAGATTGATTTTCAGGCACTAGAAATTACTTTTGGTCAGCAGTTGTTAATGCACCCGAACCCTAGTGACAAAACAATGGTGTTCAGCTGCACGCTGATTGGCTGTTTGGCGGATGAAAGCCTAATCGTCGGGCCTCCTTCACAGGGGGTGTTCCCCGCCTTAGAGGAGGGGCAGAAGGTTGTGATTCGCGTGTTTCTTGATAGTGGTGTGGCGCTCTTTCCAACGACTGTGCTGTATATCAGCGATATTCCTGCCTTAATGATCTATCTAGACTTCCCTTCGGTTATCCAGTTTAAGCGTTTGCGCGCAGCCAAGCGGGTGGTGGTGGCGCAGCCGGTTTTGGTTAGCAACGTTGATAATAAATCGATCGTCGGTGTCGCAGGTAAGCTGCTTGATGTGAGCACTGGTGGCGGTCGGGTGAAGATGTTCGATGACTTGGGTGAGGTGGGAGACCATATAGTTATAAAAGGCAAATTTCAGGTTCATGGTATTTCCCGCTTACTTACTGTAGATGCCTGTATTCGGAAGAAGGATGGTAAAGAGTACGGTGTGCAATTTGTTGAGCAAGACGAGGATAAGCTTATTTTTTTAATGGGCTTTATATTCAATGCAATGTTAACGGGGACGGTTGATGCTATCCATTAAGGAAGGTGTTGGCTGTACGTGTTTATGCTTGCTGCTGGTTTTTGCTAATGCGTCGTGGGCGCTCGATACCCCCTTAAATGAAAAGGCCTTATGGTTGCCCGCGAAATATCAAGGGCATTACATCGAGCTTGTTAGCGCGGCACAGGCAGCGCTTGATCTACCCCGTTGTATAGAAGTGAAGCAAGCAACGCTCGACCTTCGTCAAAGTACACCAGAAAAATCCATTTATCGCGTTTTGTGTTTACAGGAGTCTGGCAAAACTTACACCGAAATGATTGACGGCGATGGTTACGTGTCGCTAACGCCAGAAAAAAACTCTGCAATGGCGTGTCATAAACTGCTGCTTGAAAAAACGCAGCAAATGATAGATATCTCTTGGCTTGAAGGTAAACCTAAGTCGCTCGCTGGTGGTTCTGAGGGTGAAGAGCGCTATCAGTGGGATTTTGATGCTAAATCACTGGATGGCGATGCTTTGCATTATACCGCGGTATGCGTTGCCGATGATGGCGTACCCAAGGTCACCATAAGCGCTCGACGCTAAAGAATTGTTCCGCTAATATACTGTTTGAATGTACAGTTTTGGTGGGGTTGTGCGCAAGATTATTCATATTGATGCAGACTGCTTTTTTGCTGCACTGGAAATGCGAGATGCGCCGCATTTGCGCGACCTCCCCATTGCTGTGGGCGGCAGTAGCAATGGCCGCGGTGTTATTTCAACGTGTAATTATCCTGCGCGTAAATTTGGCATCCGCTCGGCAATGGCGGCTGCTCACGCTTTGCGGCTTTGCCCAGACCTGATCTTGCGACCCCATCGATTTGAGGTTTATCGCCAAGCGTCGAAGGCAATGAAAGCAATATTCTATGATTACACCGACTTGGTCGAGCCGCTCTCACTGGACGAGGCCTTTCTCGATGTTTCGGCTGTTAGCCGTTGCGATGGTAGCGCGACGCGCATTGCTGAAGAGATTCGCGCGCGGGTTTTCTCTGAGGTAGGTATTACCTGTTCTGCTGGTGTGGCTAACAACAAGTTTTTGGCCAAAGTGGCGAGCGATTGGCAAAAGCCCAATGGCATTACGGTAATTACGCCAGAACAAAACGATGCGTTTAGTCGTGCTTTGCCGGTGGCTAAGCTCAGTGGGGTAGGTAAGGTAACGGCCGCTAAATTGGCAAGCATGGGGCTGTATAGCTGTGCCGATGTGCGTGAATGTGGTTTGGAGGTATTGCTTAAGCGCTTTGGTAAGTTTGGTGTGAGGTTGCACGAGCGAGCATATGGCCGCGATGATCGCCCTGTGCTCCCCAGTCGCGAACGGCTATCTATAGGGGTGGAGCATACATATGATCACGACTTGCCTAGTGGTGCCTGTATTGCTCAGTTGCCGGCATTGTTGGGGGAGTTGCGCGGCCGGATTACCAAGGCACAGGCGAGCGCAAAAATAACGAAGTTGTTTGTAAAGGTGAAATTTTCAGACTTCGTTTCTACGACTGTGGAGCGGCGCTGTACGGTGCTGGATGATGCGGGTTATGTCGAGCTGCTAAAGCAGGCGATGGCGCGTTCATCATTAAAAATTCGCTTGCTAGGGGTAGGTGTTAAGGTGGTTGGCGATTCGGTTGGGGTGCAATTGGCGTTATTCTGACAATTGCTGCGCTTCTAAAAATCATCCACAAGCTTAAAAACTTCATGTAGAATGGCCCGCTCGAGGGCAATGGGCGTTGAATTTTTCGCCGATGTTACGTAACAGCGTTATACTACTGTTAGCAGGTAGTTAAAGTGTTACTGTTCCAAAAAGTAGGCCTAGCAGCGCTAGCGTCAAAATAAAAAAAGCGAGATGCTGCAGTTGCTGCCATCATCGCATTAGGCTTCTGTGGAGACTAACTAGTGAGTCGTAGAAAGCGTAATCGCCAGGAAGAGGCCGATAAGGCCGATATCGATCTAACCCCCATGTTGGACGTTGTGTTCATCATGCTAATTTTCTTCATCGTTACTGCCTCTTTTGTGAAAGAGCAGACGATCAACGTTAACGTTCCTGATCCTAATCAGGCCGAAACGCCTCCTAACCCTGATTCGCCTGAGAGCATTCTCATTATGGTGAATGCGCAGGATGAAATTACCATTGACGGTCGTCGTGTAGATTTGCGCGCTGTTCGTTCCTTGGTTGCGCAGAAAAAAGCCGAAAGCCCTGAGTCTAGTGTTGTTGTTCGCGCACACGAGGATTCTAGTGCAGAGACTTATGTTGGCATTGCCGATGCGGCTTATGCGGCTAAGGCTGGCGGCGTATCGTTAGTACCCTTTAACGATAAAAAGAAAAGATAGTGCTTTTAGTGTAATTTAGGTTTAGCGGCTTCAATGTCGCACCTTAAAAAACCCAGCTTGATAACAAGCTGGGCTTTTTTTTGTTTTGTAACTATTCAGCCATGCTCAAATAGGTCTGCAAACTGATCGTTTTCTAGTCCGCTCAAGCCATCTACGACTTTGTGTTCCTGTAAAGTCTACCCCCACGCATCCTTGCTGGTGCTGGTCGCTATGCAAGCGTTCCAGCCGCTTGAATGCTCAGAAAGCAATCAATTCGCCTTTAGGCTGACCATTGTTTCGCACCCACCCGAATAGTTACTTTGTTTTAAAGCGACAACCAAAGCTGCTTGTTGCCGAGGGGTGTTTTGGAGGGTAGGTCAGGGTTTGCCAATTCAATGAGGGTTCGTTTGTTGCGCTTAAGTTCTTGAATGGCCTGCTTTACATTGCTCTCGCGGTACAGCAAAACATCTAGGCTGCCATCGCGTACGGCTTTGCTTAAGCCGTATATGAGCTGGTGGGCCAGCTCGGGTTTGTGTGCACTTACAAATAAGTACATGGGTTGTGGATAGTGCAGTAGCAGGCGCTGCTCGGCCGCAAAGCCATCGTAAACTTGCGCCTCCTGGATTGTTTCGTGAATGGCTCTTGGCGCTGCATCAAAGTCGCCTTTTTTCAGTTTGTTAAACAGGCTTTTATGTTTGGTGACTTTTACAATGTTGAGCCCGTTCTTTTCCAATATGGTGGTATCGGCCCATGAGTGTACTTGCCCTAAGCTGACTTTTTGCAGGTCGGTTAGGTTGTTTATGTCATCAAAAATCGGCTGAGAGCCGGATTGAATAAGCAGTGTACGGTATCCCATTAGCCCTTTATATAAAGGGATGCGCACAGCAATAAATTTGTCTTCTAGTGCTTGTGATGTGGTGGCCCAGATCACATCGGTTTTGCCGGCTTCGAGCATTCGGCGCAAGGTAATCGCTGATTTTTTGCTTTTTTGAATATTGAGGGTGTAGGGGGCTTGCGCTTTGTTCATTGCCATTTCAAAAATGTTGAGCGCATAGCGGGCTGTGGCGTCATCGCGTGAATGTATGGTGATGGTGTCTGCCAGTATTGAAGGTGTTGTGCAGGCTAAAGGGGCAAGTAGCAATGCTTGAACGGCGGTGCGCGGTGCAAAAGCTTTTATGGCGTGGCGAAATGCAGATAGCATTAACCGAGTTCCTTCTTGTGTCTGGTCAATAATGCTCTTAAGTCTAGTCGACCCTTTTTGTTTTGCTAGAGGCCTGGCAGGGTGCAATTTGCTCTTGCCGCTAGCTATTGGTCGACATATTGCGCGAAACATTTACCCTGCCTAACGAAACGCCTATAATGCGCCGTTAAATTTTGACGTGGCCTAAATGCCTACTGTTTACTTTGCGTTGTTTGCCGTGGTGTGAGCCGAAAGTAGCGTAGGTCATTTTTTTTTGCCCAAATTAAGGTGGTTACCCCTATGTTGCGGATTGCTCAAGAAGCGCTGACCTTCGATGATATTTTGTTGGTGCCTGGTTATTCCAGTGTTACAGCCAAAGATGTAAGCATAAAAACTCAGCTGACGCGGGGCATTACACTGAATATGCCGTTGGTGTCGGCCGCTATGGATACTGTGACCGAGTCGCGCTTGGCAATTGCTATTGCCCAAGAGGGCGGGGTAGGGATTATTCATAAAAGCATGACCATCGAAGATCAGGCTCGCCAAGTGCGCTTGGTAAAAAAGTTTGAAGCCGGCGTAGTAAAAGACCCAATCACAATTGATTCCTCTGCAACCATTAGCGAGCTAATCGCGTTGACCAAGCATCACTCAATTTCGGGCGTACCTGTTTTAGATGGCGGCGATTTGGTGGGGATTGTGACAGGGCGCGATGTGCGTTTTGAGCCAAATTTGGATGCCAGTGTGGCAAGTATTATGACACCCAAAGAGAAGCTTGTTACCGTTCAGGAAGGTGCAAGGCCTGATGAGGTTCGCGCTTTACTGCACAAAAACCGTATTGAGAAAGTGTTGGTGGTTGATGGCAACTTCAACCTGACGGGCATTATTACTGTTAAAGATATCAATAAAGCTGAAGCCTACCCTAATGCCTGTAAGGATGCCGATGGCAGCTTGCGTGTAGGCGCGAGCGTGGGCACAAGCCCTGATACCGATGCCCGTGTTAAGGCGCTTGTTGAGGCTGGCGTAGATGTGTTGGTGGTTGATACCGCGCACGGTCACTCCAAAAACGTATTAGACCGCGTAGCCAAAATCAAAAAAGATTACCCGCAGGTTCAAGTGATTGGCGGCAACATTGCAACTGCTGCGGCGGCTTTAGCCTTGGTAGAGGCTGGCGCCGATGCTGTGAAAGTGGGAATTGGCCCCGGTTCAATTTGCACCACACGCATTGTGACGGGTGTTGGTGTTCCGCAAATTAGCGCTATTGCCAATGTTGCAGAAGCCCTTAAAGACACTGACGTTCCTGTTATTGCCGATGGTGGTATTCGCTTTTCCGGTGATTTGGCTAAGGCCATTGTTGCTGGTGCCAGTGTCGTAATGATGGGGTCTATGTTTGCCGGTACAGAAGAGGCGCCTGGTGAGGTTGAGTTGTATCAAGGGCGTACTTACAAATCGTACCGTGGAATGGGGTCTTTGGGCGCAATGACTCAAACCCAAGGTTCATCAGATCGCTACTTTCAGGACTCTAGCCAAGGTATGGAAAAGCTTGTGCCTGAAGGCATTGAAGGACGAGTGCCTTACAAGGGGCCGCTGGCAGCTATTACTCATCAGTTAATGGGTGGATTGCGAGCCGCTATGGGTTATACCGGCAGCATAGATATGAAAACTATGCGCACCAAGCCAGAATTTGTCCGAGTGACTTCAGCTGGCATGGGGGAGAGCCATGTGCACGACGTTAGTATTACAAAAGAAGCCCCTAACTACCCCATTAGCGGGCGTTAAGTGTTCGGCTGCTTTTAATGAAACCCGCCGAGTGCGGGTTTTTGTTTTTATATTTCCTTTATTTTAATTTCGCTTTCTCTGATTTATTTGCCAGGCATATTTATGGTTACCGATACGCACCTCCCTGATATTCATTCGCACCGCATTTTGATTTTAGATTTTGGTTCTCAGTACACGCAGCTTATTGCGCGCCGCGTGCGTGAAATAGGGGTTTACTGTGAAATTCGCGCGTTCGATATGGCTGAGTCTGAAATACTGGCTTATGCCCCTAAAGGGATTATTTTAGCCGGTGGTCCCGAGTCGGTAACGGAGTTGAATTCTCCGCGCGCGCCTGAATGCGTTTTTACCATGGGGGTGCCAGTGTTGGGCATTTGCTACGGTATGCAAACGATGGCCGAGCAGCTAGGTGGTAGTGTGCAAGGCTCCAATGAGCGTGAATTTGGTTATGCTCAAATTACTTTAAAAGGCGTTAATGCTTTTATTAAAGAAACTAAAGATCACGTCGATCATGATGGTAACGGCCTGCTTGATGTTTGGATGAGCCATGGCGATAAAGTGACGACAATGCCAGAGGGCTTCGAAGTGATGGCAAGTACCGCATCGTGCCCTATTGCTGGTATGTTCGATGAAGCTAAGAAATTCTATGGTGTACAGTTTCACCCAGAAGTAACGCACACCACGCAAGGTCGCGCGTTATTTGAGCATTTCATGCTTGAGATATGTGGCTGCGAAGCCTTGTGGACGCCTTCCAATATTGCGGAAGATGCAATATTGCGTGTACGTGAGCAGGTAGGTTCCGATCATGTGTTGTTGGGCTTATCTGGCGGAGTTGATTCTTCTGTTGTTGCTGCTTTGTTGCATCGCGCCATTGGTGATCAGCTAACGTGTGTTTTTGTCGATAATGGTCTGTTGCGCAAAAATGAAGGTGATCAGGTAATGGACATGTTTGCTAAAAACATGGGTGTTAAAGTGATTCGCGTTGATGCCGAAGAGGCCTTTTTAAGCCGCTTGGCCGGCGAGAGCGATCCCGAGAAAAAACGCAAAATTATTGGTAATACCTTTATTGATGTTTTTGATGAAGAATCATCAAAAATTGACAACGTTCAGTGGTTGGCGCAGGGGACTATTTACCCTGATGTGATTGAGTCTGCGGCCTCTAAAACAGGCAAGGCGCATGTGATTAAATCGCACCATAATGTGGGTGGCTTGCCAGAAGATATGAAGCTAGGTTTGGTTGAGCCTTTGCGCGAGTTATTTAAAGATGAGGTGCGCAAGCTGGGTTTAGAGCTTGGTTTGCCTTACGATATGGTGTATCGCCATCCGTTCCCAGGGCCTGGCTTGGGGGTGCGTATTCTTGGTGAAGTGAAAAAAGAGTATGCCGACATCTTGCGTGGGGCAGATGCTATATTTTTGGAGGAACTGCACAATGCGGGCTGGTACCACAAAACGAGTCAAGCTTTTGTGGTCTTCTTGCCCGTTAAATCGGTTGGGGTTGTTGGTGACGGCCGTCGTTATGAGTGGGTTGTATCGCTGCGCGCAGTAGAAACCATCGATTTTATGACGGCGCGTTGGGCGCATTTGCCTTACGAGTTGCTGGAGACTGTCTCTAATAGAATCATTAATGAAATCAGTGGTATTTCCCGCGTAGCATACGATGTATCCAGTAAGCCGCCCGCGACTATTGAGTGGGAATAACCTCTGCAAACAAGCCCTAAACCTTTTGTTAAAGCCAGCGCTAAGTCGCTGGTTTTTTTTCGCCTTAACTATGGAGTGTCAATGGTGTACCCATTATGTATGTCGCTATGATCATTTTATGTATTATTTTTTGTTTTAGATTCTAGTGGCTGCATTGGGTATATTTTAAGTTTCTGTTTTTTAAGGCAAAAATAAATTTTGTCTGGCTGGTACGGCCTTTGATATAGCTAGTTGTCATCATCAACAGCAATACGAGGAATACCCTATGTCAATTTTCAAACGTTTACAGGCTACATTAACCGGCAGCTTGGATCAGGCGATTAGCCAGATAGAAAATCAGGATGCCGTAGTTGACGCCATCTTAAAAGAGGCGCGCCAAGCACTGGCGAAATCCAAAGTGCGCTTGGCGCGTGTGGAGCAGGACGGCCGTGCCATGCAGCAAGAGCTTGCAGGTATAGAGGCAGCGATAGACAGTTGGACGCAAAGGGCGCAGCGCATAGGGCAAAACGATCAGGCTAAGGCGTTGGAGTGTTTGCGCCAACGCAAGGCTGCATTAGCACAAAAAACGTCACTTCTTGAGCGAATAGCCCAGCACGAAGGAGTCAGTAAGCGGCTCGCATTTGACGTGAAGCAGGCCGAAGTGCGTGTAACCGATATGCTCAATAAACAACATTTAATGCGTACCCGTGAATCGGCGGCTGATGCTTTGCGAAGCATGAATGCGGTAGAGCAAAATATGGCCGACGATTTAACGACGACTTTTGAGCGCTGGGAAGTTAAGGTGGCGCAAACAGAAATATTAAGTGGTAACGAGGGTTATATTCAATCGCCCAGTACGTTAGAGCAAGAGTTTGTAAGTGAAGAAGAGGAGCATGCTTTGCGCTTAGAGCTGGCGGCTTTAACGGGTGAACTACAAGATATAGAGGGTAAAAATCATGAATAATACCTCTGTAGTGGGGTGTGTTGCAGAACCTGTAATACCCCCTGAGCAAAAACACAACTCCGCCATGACCGAGCACAGTCGCTACTCTTTACCTCGATTATTGCGCGGCTTAGGTGCCATTACGTTATTGGCTTCTGTTTCTATTTATCTGTACCAAGGGTTTGGGCAAGGTAGTGATATTAGTCGTTATTTAATATTGTTGGCGCACACAGTTGGTTTGGCTGGGGTGGGGCTTGTTTGTAGTCGATGGTTAAAGGAGCAAAAAGGTGCGCGTTTATTGCTGATGTTGACGCTCGTTTTTATATCAGCTAATTTTGCAATTATTGCGGCATTTATCTATTCAATTGCGGGCGATCCTATAACGAATTTACATGGTTCGATGACTTGGGTGGCGAGCTACTCAGCAAAAACGATTTTTTTGTTTTCGAGTGCTTTGCTAGTTCTGGTGCCTTTAATAATTTTTGGTTTTAAAGTCATCGCGCGTCGCTCTGCTATGCGTTTCACTATCGTGTTTTTGCTGGGTAATTTGCTGCTATTGCTGCCGTCGCGTAATGAGATGTTTATCGGCTTTTTGGCTTTGTCGCTGTTGGTTGGGGTGATTTACCATGTTGTCAAAGCGAGTACGTTAGATGTGACCCTTAGAAATCGGGAGGGATTTATTGCGAAAACAATTTTATTTGTGCCGTTAATGATCTTGTTGGGGCGCAATATGTTTCACAGCCTTGGTGCAATTGTGCCATTGATTATTGCGGTAAGCCTGTTGTTAGCTGCACGTCAATGCTCAAGCTCTTTACCGGCAAAAAGCGCATTTCGATCGCTCCTTGAATCGATATCGATATTGCCCATTGTTGGCGTGTCTGCAAGTGTTTCCTCGTTAATTGGTAGTGAATTACATGCATCTTTATCAACAGGTGCTTTTGTTTTTTCTATTGTTGCCGGAGCGTTGTTGTTTGAATTGTCTTTGCGGGCTTCGAGTGCTAAGCATATTTACGGCAGTATTGCGGCTGTTTTGATAACGGTATTGGCCTGTGCGAATCTTCTATTTTCTTTAGATGTAACATCGTCTATTTATTGTTTTTTAAGTGGTGCGGGTTTAGTCGGATTTGCTGTTTTTTCTGAACGACGTTACGTGTTAGCTTTTGGTAGCATCACTGTGTTGGCAAGTATGGCTTTTGGGGTAATATCTCTAATTGATGGTTTTGCATTTCATAACTGGTTTTCATTAGCAGGGCTGGGAGTGTTAGCAATTGTATTCGGCTCATTGATTGAAAAACACGGCGGTGCGATTAAAGTGGGTATCGGAAAGATGCGTCAATATTTTCAGAGTTGGGATTATTAATTAAACAAAGCCACAGTGTTTACTGTGGCTTGCTTGGTTTTGTCTGGTGATATTATGAATAAAACACTTCCTAGTGCTCAGCGTCCGTTTTTGCAAACTGTCGCAGATCTTATGTTTTCCAACCCTTTTGATCATGAGGTCTCCGAAATAGAAGCTTTAACTGGGCTAAGTTTAGGTGAGGGTAGTACAGAGCATTTTTATGTCTTGTTAAAGCCGAAGCTTGAGAGTGTTATGACTACTTTGGCGCAGCAAGGGGTTAATGGCCTTTCTGATTTAGCTAGCAGCGATGATCGCCACTTATATATGGCGGCCAATTTGTTTCTTATTTACGATCGTTATATTGATGACTTAGATGCTCTTATTGCTCAGCAAATTAAAGAGCCTGAGCGCCGTTTGAAAGTAAAATTTTCGAAAAGTGCTTTTCAGGATTTGGCTCAATTGGGGTTAGACAATACGCAGAGCGAAAAATATTTCGCTTTGTTTTATCAGTTGCGCAGAGCCTATTTATTCATTAATCGCGAGCTAACCGGAAATGCGGCGTGTATTAAGCGTTTGCGGCGAGACTTATGGAATAACGTCTTTACATCAGATGCCTTGTTGTATGTAAATAACTTATGGAGCCGCATGGAAGATTTTTCTACGCTTTTGTTGGGCGAAACCGGTACTGGTAAAGGCGCTGCTGCTAAGGCCATTGGGTGCTCGGGCTTAATCCCTTTTGATGTAGAAAGTCAAACATTCAAAGCGAAGTTTACAGAGTCGTTCGTAGCCATAAATTTATTAGAGTACCCCGAAGGGCTGCTGGAATCTGAATTGTTTGGTCATACAAAAGGGGCATTTACCGGCGCTATTAGTCAATACGATGGTTTGTTCAAGCGGTGTAATGCTCATGGTGCGCTATTTCTAGATGAAATTGGCGATATAAATATCTCTATACAAATAAAGTTGCTCAAAGTGTTACAGGAGCGCCGTTTTTCGCCGGTGGGTGCACACGATATTTGTCGTTTTTCGGGTCGTGTTATAGCGGCTACTAATCGCAACCTTAACGAATTACGTGAAGCGGGTGAATTTAGGCATGATTTTTATTATCGCTTATCATCGGATGTTATTGAATTGCCAACACTGCGCGAGCGGCTAGAGCAAGATCCAAAAGAGTTGGGTTTATTAATAGAAAGTTTAATGGAGCGTTTAACTGGGCAGCCGTCGCCGGCTATGGCTAGTGATGTTTTGGAAAAGCTACAGCGCAGCATACCGCCAGACTACAGCTGGCCGGGCAATGTGCGGGAATTGGAGCAGGCTGTGCGTAGAACTGTCTTGGGGCGTGAATATACCGGTGAATATATTCCGCGAGAAAAGCTTCCTGTGTGGGTGGAATCTACCATGGCGGGCGGCTTGACCGCGAATGAATTACTGTCGGCTTATTGCAGTAGCCTTTATCGTAAAGAAGGGACCTACGAAAAAGTAGCGGCCATTACTGGCTTAGATAGGCGCACGGTTAAAAAGCATATATCGGCGGCTCTTTAGAGTTAAATCCAGGGGGTGAATCTCTGTTTTAGCTGTTAATCCTGCCGCTTTCTTCACGCTTGAAAAATAAATCGAAATTAATTTCCAATAAATAGTGTCAGAGTCACGGTGAGCGACTCGTCCCAATATTTGTTTCCCTTGTAGGTGTAAATCGTCCCGACAGACCTTGAATTCCGTGGCTTTGAGGCGGTTGTTACGTGTATTAAAAAAGAGTGTCAGAGTCAAAGCTGTACATTTTTTAGACGTATAAAAAAGGTGTCAGAGTGGGCAAAAAAAGGGTGCCAGTGTCGGTTGAATAAAAGGTGTCAGAGTGGGTAATAAAGTGAAAATTAGGGGGTTTTCATCCGTAAATGGCTCTGTTTAAATGGCCTCCAGTTGCTGATGAGCAGCACAACAAAACCTTTAACAAACAACATTCATTATCTGGAAAGAGGAATTCAATCATGGCTATTTACATGAACTACAACGAGAACACTCCTGCTGGCAACGTAACCGCACAAGGTTTCGAAGGCTGGATTGAAGTGGACAGCTTCAACTTCGGTGTAGGTCGTGCCATCACCATGGAAGCCGGTGCAATGTCTAACCGTGAAGCGACTCGCCCAAGCTTGAGCGAAGTCACTATCACTAAATCATTAGATGCAGCTTCTGGTGGCTTGTTTAAGCAATCTGTAACCGGTGATACGGGTGTGACTGTTAAGTTCCACGTTGTTCAAACGGGCGCAACGGCGGTTGAAACTTTCGCTATTATCACTTTGGAAGAGTGCATCATCTCTTCTTACAACATCTCTGCAGCCGCCGGTTCAGCACCTCAAGAAACCATTTCTTTGAGCTTTGCTAAAATCGAAGCTGACTTGCGTCACGCTGACAAAACCAACATCAACAGCGATCTTGGTTTGTCTGGCTACGACCTTACTACTGCAACACCTATCTAAGTCGGGTGATGCGATGGCGGCCTGAGCGTTTCTCGGGCGCCATCTTGCTAGTCAGTTCTCCTCACACGGATGTGGTCTTCTGTGAGGGATTAACACTGAATAGCCCTTATTTAAAAAGAGTGATTCATGCAAGATGCATGAGTGGCGTGCAACAAACAGGGAACGCTAGGATAGCGATAAACAACAGGCTGTTGTGATAAGGAATACACGAACCACGGTAGGTTCACGGAATAGACTGGGATGTTTTTACGAGAGGAACGTGTTGAATGATTCAACACACAGGATATGTATAGCCTAAGGGATGGGCACCAGGGGTGGAGTTTATTGTTAGGGAAAACACACAGAGATTCATGGAATACTGAATTTCTGCAGGGAAGATTGATAAGCGTAGGATGTTGTTTATCAGTAGCCTTATCAGGGAGGGTATGTGGATGAAAGCTGCAGTCGCCTCGATCACCTTGGGCCGAGTATTCGTTATATAGCGGGTGCGTCGGCCCATTTAATTTGTGCCTTTGAATTGCGCAATGTCAGAGGCTAAGTTTTCACACTTCTTATTGTTGGTTTGTCATGTCTCAGCTTAGCCAGAATAGTCGTTTAGTTCGGATAAAAACGCCTTTAGCGACCGATACCTTTATTGTTTCTGCCTTAGATGGCGAAGAGCGTATTTCCGGTAATTTTCAATACGACCTGGGTTTGCTCTCCAATAACCACACCGTCGCCCATACCGACTTGCTTGGCAAAGCCGTCACGCTGAGTATTTATACCGAGGGTGAAGAAAAGTGTCGTTACATTCACGGTTATGTGAATGGCTTACGCATGTTAGATGTGAACGACGACGGCTTGCGCGGTTACCATATGAGCGTGGTGCCGGGTTTATGGTTTACAAGCCTTAATTCCAATAACCGTATCTTCCAAGATAAAAGCGCAAAAGATATTATCGATGAAGTGCTGGGGCATTATTCCAGCGTTTTAAAATTCGATTTCTCATTAAACGGCAAACCGCTTACGCGTGAATATTGCGTACAGTTTGATGAAACCGATTATGAATTTGTTCACCGTTTACTCGCCGAAGAAGGCATTAGTTATTATTTTAAGCACCAAGACGGTGAGCATAAACTGATTTTTGTGGATGACGCGCAAGGCTTTTTTGATTGCGATGTTGATGCCTTAGATTACGACGGTGGCGGCAGTCAGCCCACCCAAAACAGCGTGCACCGGTGGGAGCGTAGCTACAGCTTCCACACCAACGCCGTCGAAACCACCGATTACAACGAATTCGCCACGACCAACCAATATAAAAGTAAGGTCAATACCACCAGTGACTTAAACGGCGCATCGCCTTATACCATGCGTCATTTCGGTATTTATCGCTTTCAAACCGACGGCGACTCAAAGCACGCCTTTGACAGCGGCGACAACACCGCCCGCGCAACCAGTATTATCGAAGCCGAAGAAGGGCAATTTGATTTAGCCAATGGCACCAGCGATTGTGGCCAGTTAGCCGCCGGCGGACGCTTTACTATTGAACACCCACTGGAAAGCGAGCAGGGTACTTATACCATTACCCGCATGACCGTGACGGCGCGCGAAGGCAATGGTCGCGATACCTTTTTTGAAAATGATTTTGAGTGTGTACCCTCAACCAAATTAGTGCGCCCATTATGGCGGCGTGCGCCCAAAACCATCGATGCGCCACAAGTCGCCACTGTCGAAGAAGTAAAAGCGACCGAATCCGATAGCTCGTCTGATGTGTACACTCAGCTAAAAGTAAAATTCCCATGGCACAGTGAACAAAGCTCTTGCTGGGTACGCGTTGCGCAAGCATTTGCGGGTAAAAACTGGGGGGCTAACTTTGTCCCGCGCATTGGCCAAGAAGTGATAGTCACCTATATCAATGGCGACCCTTGCCGGCCCATTATTACGGGCGCGGTGTATAACGGTACCAACGAAGGCCCCAATTACACCGCCACCCAAAGCGGCTGGAAAACCCAATACGATAGCAGCCAAATTAATGAATTCCGCTTTGATGATAAGCCCGACTCCGAAGAGGTATACATGGAAGCGGGTAAAGACCATAACTGGGTGGTGCATAACGACCAAACCGGTTTGGTGGAAAATGATCAAACTTTAGAGGTGCTGCAAAACCGCACCATCACCGTCACCGAAGGTGACGAAAGCATCACGGTCAAAAAAGGCAATCGCACAGTCGCAGTAGATGAAGGTGACTACGATACCACTGTAGGTAAAGGCGACCACACCACGACAGTGAGTAAAGGCGACCAGAAAAATACTATATCGAAAGGCGATAAAATCACTACCGTCAGCAAAGGGGATCAAAAGGCCACGATCAGCAAAGGCGATGACATTCTCGGCATTAACATGGGCGATCGCAAGGTGACTTTGGGTAAGGGTGATCACGTGGTTAAAGCCAATGTAGGTAAATACACGGTCAATGCGAAAGGCGGTGTTAAAGTGGAATCGCTGGCTTCGATAGAATTTAAGTGTGGTTCAAGCAGTATCAAAATGACGCCGGCAGGCATCACCATCAAAGGCATGATGCTAACGTGTAAAGGCGATGCGATGGCCGAAGTTAAGGCTGGCGGTATGTTAACGCTGAAAGGCGGCATAACAATGATTAACTAATTGTTGTAAAAAATAGAAAACAGAAAACAGAAAACAGAAAAATATTTTTCGACGATTAAAACCCTTAATAAAAAGGGTTTAATGCAAGAGTTAACACCATGAATGATTTTGTGAAAATCGCAGTCCCTGTCGCGGGCGATTTACTTCAGCATATGGACTTAAGTGAAGACGAGGCCGAGCAACATATTGATGCCACTCAGCATCCTGCCACAGTCGTCGAGCAATTAATGAAAGCGGAGTTCAATTTAGATGCCGTGCGTTTATTGGCGCACGCCTTACCCAAGCGCGAGGCCGTTTGGTGGTCGTGCTTAGCGGTACGGCAAAACCCCATTGAAGAAAACTCACTAGAAGCGCAAGCCATTACGGCTACCGAAGCTTGGGTACGCACGCCGACAGAAGAGCTGCGCTTGCTGTGCCGCGAGTTAGCCGAAAAACTCAAACACAAAACACCGGCAAGTTGGGCGGCTATGGCGGCCGCGTGGTCCACAGGCAGCTTAGCGCCGCAAGACGACCCTGAAGTCGCACCGCCGGAATACCTTTATGCCCATGCCGTTGGTGGTGCGGTTAATTTAGCGGCTGTCGAAGGCGATGCCGAGCAGGCTAAAAATCGCTACCCGACGTATTTTGCGCAAGGCTTCGACTTAGCGCGCGGTGGCAGTGGTCAAGTACAACCGCTTGTTAATTAACACAACGAACCTACCCTGAGGAACACCCATGGGAAAGCCCGCATCACGCATTACCGACATGCACGTATGCCCACTCAGTTCGGGGCCAGTCCCGCATGTGGGCGGCCCCATCGTCTCGCCGGGCGGCCCGACGGTATTAATTGGTAAATTGCCCTCTGCCACACTTGGCAGTACTTGCGTCTGCGTTGGGCCGCCCGATGTGGTGGTGATGGGCAGTACCACAGTAATGATCTGTAAAAAGCCCGCCGCGCGTATGGGCGATAGCACCGCGCATGGCGGCAAAATTGTGGTGGGCTGTCCTACTGTGTTGATTGGGGGATAAACTAAAAGTGGATTTAATGAAAGTATTAAAAAAATGAAAGTATTAAAAATCAGTTTTCTTTTACTTATAGCTATTTTATTTATTTCTTCGTGTAAGGGGGAAGCAGTGACAATTGTTGACGCAGGAAAGGCATGCACATTTTCAGAGGTTTCGGGTTACCTTTTAAAAGATGGTGAGCCGCTTGGTAACTCAAAAATAACGAGGGTTGCAGATTGGCAGGGTGAGGTGGTCGATAGTGTGATTACCGATGCCGAAGGTTACTTTCAGATGCCTGCTATCTATGAGCGGAAGACTATAGGTGTTTTGCCGTCTCAATTTGCAGCAAAACAATTACTGACAGTTGATGTTGATGGGCAGGCCATAAAATTTTGGTCTGGTGTAAAGATGGATAAAAGTGAGAACTCTGAAGCAAAAGGCCAGAAGTTAATAATAAATTGTGATCTCGCTAGAGAGGAGAGTGTAGTGAGTGTAGACGGTCAGCCGTTCGTGACATTGTGCGAGTGGAATGTTGTGCCCGATACGCCAGTTACAGCCGATGATTTTTTTACAACTGATGATGATTAAAAAAGGAGAATGTTGTGGCGAATCCATTTACCCCTAAAGTGGTTGCTGGACTGTGTAAAGATGTATATGCACTGACTAAAATTGACACGCTTGACGAAGCCAAAAAAGTATTAAATACACGGTATCAAGGTAATCTTCAGTTTGCTGATAACAATATGTTGGTTGGTAAAACCGGAGGTCCAGCTTTTGTTAAAGTGAAAACTGCTTTTGGGTTTGTTTTGGTTGGGCAGAATCAGTTGGCTGGTCATGCATTTGTATTATTTCGTGGGACACAATATTTAGCTGATTGGCTGACAAATTTCAACATGCTTTTTGGTCGTTCAGAGTGTGGCAATCGGGTGCATGACGGGTTTAATTCTTCTTTTAAATCAATGAAGCCTCAAATAGCCCCTTTTATTCAAGGATTGCCACCAGGTACAAAGGTGCATTGCTTGGGGCATAGTCTTGGTGGAGCTTTGGCAACATTAGCGGCTGAATGGATCAAACAAACAACAAGTTTTGAGGTGTTTTTATATTCGTTTGGTAGCCCGAGAGTCGGCCTTGATGATTTTTCGGCGGGTTGTACTAGTTTAATTGGCTGTGATCACGTTTTTCGTGCTTATCATAAAACGGATGTGGTTCCCTGCATTCCTATTTGGCCATTTACACATACACCGAACGAAGGTCGAGATTACCTTTTGTTCTCGCCGGGACTGTTGCCAGGCGGTAAATGGCATGATATGGGCGAGTACGTGACATCGGTTACAAATGGTTCTAGCGGGAAAAGCCTTTCATGGGAAAAACTTTATTCAAACCGTAAAACTGATTATTCAGATGTAAATGTTTCCGCTTGGCTTACTGATCGAGGGCAGTGCGTTTATTCACTTTCAAATTTTCAGAAAATTGAGCACGCTTTTAAATTTGTGATTAAAAAGTGTTTGAGTGTGGTTGGGAATATGGCTTCCTTTGCCCAGTCAACTTACACGACATTGATGGATCGCTTGGCCTTTGTTCTGGCAAAGAATTCACTGGTTGAAGGGTCGTTATCGACTTGGATTACACTTCTAATGAAAAAAATTGCTCAATTTTTAGGGTTGGCAAAGAAGTTAGCAGATAGTGATAATTGGAGTGAGGCTGTAATTCGGGATTTATTACGTAAGCTGCAAGTAAAGGCGCAAACAATGGCGAAGCAAGCTTTAAGCCACGCACTTGCAGATGGACGCGCTTTGTAGCCTTGGAATAACTTGGCGAGCTAATTAAAAAGAGCCCATATTCCAGTGCCTATAAGCCCTGCAATGGCTATGGGTACAGTAAAGAAAATGTAAGCTCCATTTGTCATTAGCCTCTGCGATTTAGCTAGTGCGCCGATAATCATAAAAAATACCGGTGATAAGCCAAAACAGATCAGTCCAATCGATACTGTTTTGGCTGACCATGAAATAGCGCTTAGCGGGCTAAATACATAATGAATAAGACCGGAAATAATCATGACAAAAATGGATCCGGTGAGTAAAAAGTTACCTATTGGCGTTAACGCTTTGATAATTGGTTTTTGACGGATCTTATCAGCACCGTCATCTGTACCAAAAAATATCATGCCAATTAAAATGGTAAGCGCTAACCCAGTGAGTGCGATTCCCAAGCAAAGCGCGCTCCATTTAAAAACGATATAACTTGTCATTGGTGTTCTACTTTATATTTCGTTAGTTAGTTGTATCCTAAATGTTTAGGTGTGTCTAGGTCAGCCAGTTGTTTGACGATAATAACTCTTGGGCATCTCTAAAAATGCACTTTTTCCGCGATAGCGGCTTACAGGTTTTTGCTCCTCGACATTCGGCTCCTCGATAACTGCTCCTGCGTTATTCTAGTCAGCCACTTCCATGTGGCGGTACCATGTCTAATAAGGTGCTTCCTGCACCGATGCAAAACCTGTATTCAGTCCATCCATGGACATTAGCTCCGTCCTCGGGTCCTCACAAATTGGAGGATCAATTTGCACAGCATGCTGCCCGCAGGGTGAAGCGTATGGATGCGCTGAATGATTTACACCACGTAAACTGCGGCTCTCGGCTTTGGCTTCCTCGACGGCAAGCTCCTGCGCCGTTCTAATAAGGTGCTTCCTGCACCGATGCGTCGCTCTATCTCCTGAATCCATTCAGTCGTCTGGGCGGTGCTTTATTGCAAGGATGGCATGTATGCAGGCAAAGCAGGAGCACTTGCCTGTCGTTGCTCTCACACAAAAATTACTATTTTTAGAGGTGCCCTCTTTAACCTAAAAACCGCAGTTGAACCATCAAAGTCTACGCATCCCCTTGGTGCACCTGACGCGTGATAAAAATGATTCATCACCAATAAGGTGACTACATATTTTTACTACACGCCATGCACACCAACGGAATACGCATCTTTTTGACTCTCAACTGCGGTTTCTAGGTTTAAGATTCCGCAACGGCTTTGTTAAAATTTCTTTCTCCATTCGCAACTCTTTAACTTATTTTCGCAGCCGAACAAGCTCTGTACGCTCTTCGCAAGTGGGCGCGGCTCCGGTCTTTTGGGCCTTCTCATTGTTTTCCGGCGATAGAGGAAGTTAGCCCTTATGTCCAGCGATTCTGCCGCTTTCGCTGCCTAATAACCTGTTATTATTGCTCTTTGCTAGCTGGGTGCTCTAGGTGAATAGGCACTCAGCAAACCATTGGCTTGCCTTTTGGGCGAGTATCATTTTAGGTCCATCTGGATAGTTAATAAGGAGGTATATATGAATTATGTAAGAGTGGGAATTTTTGCTTGTATATTCATGCTAATTAGTATGAGCGGCCCAGCTATAGCAAGTGAAGACTTCGATGCTGGTAGTCGGCGCTTCAGCTTCGTTGTGGGTTCTGGGTCTGCCTTAAGTGATAATTATACGGTTCTTGGCATAGGCGCCGGTTTTTACCCTGTAGATGGGCTAGAACTTGGTGCTGAAGTAAACCTTTGGCTCGGTGGGGATTATGATATATATGAAATATCGCCATCGATGACCTATATTTTTACTCAGCTTGATGCAATTCAGCCTTATGTTGGCGTTTTATATCGAGAAACCTTTGTTGAAACCTATGATAATTTGTCAGCGATTGGGGCTAGAGCAGGGGTTGTCTTGGATTCAGCTAATGGTTTTAACTTTCGAGTAGGGGCTACTATTGTAAGCTACCAAGAATGTGCTTCTAGCTGGAAAAAGCATTGCACAGAAGTCACGCCGGAGGTTTCTGTAGGGGTTACTTTTTAAGTAATCAGCGAGGTCTGGGTGTAGAGCTAAGCTTCTTGGTCGCAGGTTTTGAAGGCGGCATATTGTCTTAAAAGTACGAAAGGAGGATGTATGAGCGGATCAGAACAAAATCCATATAAAGCACCTGAGGCTGAGGTGGAAAATACCCCGACGGGTAAGCTTAGTGAAGTTTTTGATCGCTTTTCTGCTTGGGGTGTCTTTGGATTATCTATTATTACTTTTGGAATTTACTCCATATATTGGCAGTACAATAGAACGCAGCGGATAAATGAACGTATGACTTATCAAATAAGTCCGCTTTTCGTCAATATCACTGTTTTTTTGTGGGCGATCTCACTAATAGCGAATGCGGGTGATTTTCTACCGCCAATTGTAGCCGGTATTCTTGCGGTTGGTAGTTTAGGTTATCTTATTATGTATTTTATATGGTGCTATAAAATACGTAGTGCGATACATATGTATGTCAATGCTGAGAAAGGCTCTTATAGTTGGGCTAATGCCTTTTTGACAATTTTTGGCCCTCTTTATTTACAATATAAGATTAATAAAATTATCGATAATGAATAACGATTACGATACGTCGTACGACGTTGAAACCCCCGAGGCAATAGACCTTAGTGCTCAAATGGTTGGCCCCGTTCCTAGGGTGTTGGCTTATTCAATTGATTTGGCGATTCGATTAGTTGTTTTAATGCTGCTGACGGCGCTGTTTGCCTTTTTAGGAGAGGCAGGTTGGGGATTATTTATGATATTCAGCTTTTTATTTGAGTGGTTTTACCCTGTGTTATTTGAAGTGTTGCGTGGAGGTCAAACGCCAGGTAAAAAAATGCTTCAAATTGCTGTTGTTAATGATGACCTTACGCCTGTTACTTGGAGTACCTCCATTATTCGCAACTTATTGCGCGCGGTTGATATGCTGCCATTTGCTTACGTTCTTGGGTTAGTGAGCATGACGTGCACGCAGCATTTTCAGCGTTTAGGTGATCTTGCGGCGGGATCAATAGTGGTGCATCGCAGGGCGACATCAAAAGCCTTTAGTGTGCCGCAGGTAAAACCTCAACCAGCGGCTATGCCGCTAACGCTAGAGGATCAGATGGCTATTGCTAGCTTTACTCGAAGGCATGATCAGATATCTGAATCTCGTCAGCAGGAATTGGCGGATATACTCGAGCCGCTAACAGGTAAAAAACAGCGAGAAGGCGTTTATTATTTGCAGGGCATTGGCGCTTGGTTACTAGGGAAGCGAGAATGAAGCAAAATAGCTTTGAGCAAAAATATAAGCAAAGTTGGGATTACCTAGAGCAATTACTCATCGATAAGACTGTGGCAGCGGACGAGCGCTATCCTCAGTATTACAGGGAGTTATGTCATCAGTTAGCCTTAGCTAAGCATCGCAGGTATAGCCCGCAGCTTATCGATTATCTTAATGATCTTGTAACGAAAGGTCATCACTTTTTCTATCAGCATAACTACCGTTATCACTTTCAATGGTTAGAATTCTTAGTCTTTGATTTTCCTAATGCTATTCGGCGAAATTGGATTTTTGTGACTATCGCCGCGGCACTATTTATGTTGCCCTTATTGGCGATGGGTACGGCTTGTTATATAAACCCCGAGTTTATTTATAGTGTGATGGATGTGAGTAATGTTGGCGCCATGGAGGCTATGTACGGTGCGGACAATGAAAAGATCGGGCGGGAGCGTAGCTCTGATACTGATATATTGATGTTTGGTCACTATATTCAAAATAATATTGGTATTGGTTTTCGCACCTTTGCTGGAGGTATTTTATATGGCGCAGGGTCTGTTTTTTTTCTTGTGTTTAATGGCGTCTTTATTGGTGCTGTAGCGGGGCACCTTACCCAGCTAGGTTTTGGCGCTACGTTTTATCCATTTATTGCAGGGCACGGCTCGTTTGAGTTAACGGCGATAGTTTTTAGTGGTGCAGCTGGGCTTAAACTGGGCTATGCCTTAATTAGACCCGGTGTTTATTCGATAAAAAATTCATTGAAATTTGCTGGCAAAGACGCCATCACTATTATGTATGGCGTTATATTGATGTTATTAATAGCTGCATTTGTGGAGGCATTTTGGTCTTCGACCACGGGTGTACCGTCTATCGTAAAGTATGTGGTCGGTGGCACTTTTTGGCTAATGCATGGCCTTTATTTCAGTTACAGTGGCCGACGCAATGGATCTTAGTAAAATTTGTATTAATGCCCGAACTCGGTCTCCGTGGGAAGCAATTGATCTAGGCGTTGTGCTAGCTAGAGCTTGGTGGCTACCTCTATTTTTGATCTGGTTTGTGCCCGCTTTTATTATATTTTTTTCTGTAAGTGCAATTTTTCCTGATTATAATTGGGTGGCATATTTGCTTGTTTGGTGGTTAAAGCCCTTGCTTGATCGCGGTCCTCTATATATCGCCAGTAGGCGCCTATTTAATGAGCCTATAGGCTTTTGGGCCGCATTTACGCGGTTACCGTCACTATATCGCCATGATGTATTAGCTTGGTTGACGTTTAGACGGTTCAGCTTAACTCGATCATTTGACATGCCTTTAACCTTGCTTGAACAGTTACGAGGTAAGGCGAGGGGTTCAAGGTTAAGTGTGCTGCATCGTCAGTATGGTGGGGTGGCTTACTGGTTATCAATTATCTGCCTTCATATCGAAATGTTTTTGATTATTGGCGTTGTGAGTTTTATTGTTTTGATGGTGCCGGAAAATATCGAGCTAGATTATTGGCAATTAATGTTAACAAAGCAAGATGCGGCATCCTGGCTTTACAACGTATTTGCTTTTTTGATGATGTGCTTGGTGGCTCCTTTCTATACCGTATGCGGTTTTTGTCTGTATATAAGCAGGCGGATCGATTTGGAAGCTTGGGATATTGAAATCCGCTTTAGGCACTTGTCTGCAGAATTTCAAAAGAGGCAAAGTTTAACAACCCCTAATGCTAAAGTGCTGCCTGTTGTGTTATGCCTATGCCTGACGGGTTGGCTCTATTTGGTGCCACAGCCGGCCTATGCTCAGGATACAGCCTACCCGGCTGCAGCAGGGGGGATGCCTGAAGTAACGGAAGCCTCACCCCGCTCGGTTTTAGCTGTTAACGCAAAAAAGCATATTGTTGAAATTTTGGCGGGCGAAGAGTTTCATCAAATAGAAACGGTGAGCGGCTGGCGATTAAAAAATATAGAGCAAAAACGTGAAGAAGAAATTCCCGAATGGTTGATAACATTAATCGAGAAATTGATTAAATTGTTTGCTGGATTTGATGGCCCTGATGGTGTGTGGCAGAACCCGATGCTCTATGTTGAGTATGTTTTATGGGGTTTGTTCTTTTTAGTGATCGCTATAGTAATATTTCGCTATCGCGAATCGATACGCTTTTATGTTCGCCAAACGCGAAAAGGTAAAATTGAAGTAGAGGCCCCCGACTCCCTTTTTGGCTTGGATGTTCGCAAAGAAAGTTTGCCTGAAGATGTTCCTCTTGAGGTGCTTAAATTATGGCAGCAAGAGTTATATCGTGAGGCTGTCAGTTTGTTGTATCGCTCTTTGTTAGGCGCTTTAATACACCATCATCAGTTTGAGTTTTCAGCGAGTGATACTGAAAATGAATGTGTATCAATTGTTAAAGTTCGTGGGAATGACGAATTAAGCGATTACGTACAAAAAATGACAAGCCTTTGGCAACAATTAGCGTACGGACATCAATTACCTTTAACGGCAGAAATAGAAAGTCTTTGCTCCTCGTGGACGGAGGTTTTCCCCCGTGCTTAATCGTATCGTTATCTTTTTATTTGTTATCCTATGTGCTGTTTTGGTCTATCTCTTTTATTCCACCTTTGAATATTATGAGGAGAATAAAGATATAGGCTGGGGGAGTGACGCGCGTAAAAACCCTTATTTAGCGCTAGAACTCTATGCGCAAAAAAATGGCGGTAGTATCAAAACGGCTGATTCTTATTTTGATCTTGGTGATCTAGACACATATCAGTTTATATATATAGCGAATAGTGATCTTTTGCTTTCTGAAGCGCGAATTTTGGATTTAATGGCTTGGGTCAAAAGTGGCGGGATGTTATTTGTTGGTCTAACGCTTGATGGCGCGGAAAATGATTACCTGCTTAAAAAGCTAAACGTTTCTTTGTATGAAGCAGATTACTGGTCAGATTCTGAAAATGATGATGACTTATCCGGCAAGGGCGAAAAAGACTCCCCCCAAGAAGTCGCTGAACAAGTGGGCGAAGAATTAAGGCGGTATAACGAAAGTTTAAATGACGAAGGTCGTTTGATTGAGGAAAGTAACAACCCATTGAGCGAAGCTGAATTTATCGAGCAGTATGAAAGTGATGTTGGGCAAGACTACTTAACGTTACTATCTTTTGAAGGGGTTGATGCTGAGCTTAAAGCAGAATTGGATTCCATTGTTGATATTTATCACCCTGCAATGAATGACGAGGAATGGTTTGATTCCGAGCAACGCCTGATTTATTGGGCTGGCACAGAGTATGGTGTTCATTTTGCGCAATTGGAGGTCGGCGCGGGCCTTATTTCGTTGTCGGCAGGCGAGGTGCTACTAGATAACCACAATGTCGCTCATTTTGATCACGCCTATTTGTGGGATGTACTTAGCAATGGCGAATATTCTGCTGTTTTATATGGCTCAACAATGCCTTCATTGTGGCGTATTCTAAAGAACATAATGCCCGAGCTATTACTCTCGCTTTTGTTACTTCTTGTATGCAGCCTTTGGTATGTGGCAGGTTATTTTGGGGCAAAGCGCGAATTTAAAGCGACTTCGCGCAGAGCATTTCATGAGCATCTAGCTGCAAGTGCCGGTTTTTATTGGCGAAATAAGTGGCAAGTAAAACTGTTAAAACCACTCAGAGAAGACATTGTTTCGGCTGCGAAAAAAGGGATGTCTGGGTTCGAGTCGGCATCACAGGATGACCGCATTAATATGTTGTCAAATCACAGTGGGATTAGTGTGGTGCTTATCCAGAATGCGCTATATCAAGACGAAAAGCTAAATGATGATGGCTTTACAAAAACCGTACAAATACTACAAAAATTAAGAGGGGGCTTATGATGGCATTGGACGACGCAAACAATGAAGTGCCGAATAGTACAGAAAATTCAGCAATTGATGACGCATTGCAGGTTATAAAAAATGTTCGTGAATTTATCAATAGCCAAGTGATAGGGCAGGGTGCCGTTGTCGATCAAGTGTTGATGGCGTTGTTGTGTAATGGTCATGTGTTGCTTGAGGGGGTTCCCGGGCTTGGTAAAACATTGTTGGTACGTACGCTAGCTAATTGCTTTGGTGGAGAATTTAAGCGTATTCAGTTTACGCCAGATTTGATGCCGGCAGATATTACTGGGCATGTCTTATTCGATATGAATGAGAGTAAATTTCGCGTTCGTAGAGGGCCGGTATTTACTAACTTGTTATTGGCCGATGAGATCAATCGCGCTCCAGCAAAAACACAGGCTGCGCTTTTAGAGGTTATGCAAGAAAGGCAAGTAACGCTGGAGGGTAACCCCAAGGCATTACCGAAACCCTTTATGGTGTTGGCAACACAAAACCCTATAGAGCAAGAAGGTACTTACCCTTTACCGGAAGCGCAATTGGATCGCTTTTTATTTAAAGTTCTTTTAGATTACCCCACAGAAGCCGCTGAGCTAGCATTAACAAAATTAATTACTGCTGGTACGGTTGATGATACAGAAGTGAGTCGCTCGCAAGCTGCATTTCTTAGCCCTTCAGATGTGGAGCGCTTACAGAAAACAGTATCGAACATTGTTTTGGATGAGCAGGTTAGTGAATATGCCGTGCGTTTAGTGCGCGCGACACGTGATGCGGCTTTCTTTTTTCGTGGTGCGGGTACTAGGGCCTGTTTGGCACTTGTGCGTGCTGCGCGTGCTCATGCTTTATTGCGTGGTGCTTCGTTCGTCTTACCTGACGATGTTAAAACTATGTCCCTACCTGTATTGCGTCATCGGGTTTCCTTATCTGCCGAGATGGAAATAGATGGCCTAACGGTAGATTCAGTGCTCGTTAAAGTTATTGATAGCGTGGATGCTCCTAGGCTATGAAGCCGACGGTTAAATTACTTCAGCTAGTTAGTGCTCTATGCGTTGCCGCGGCGGTTATATTTTTATGGCGGCTTTTTACGAGTGTCGATATTTATAGAGAGCCCCTAAGTGGTGTAGAGAGTAGCAATACAATATTTTCTTTATGGTGGCTTGCATTGGCCGCTGCGGGCATATTGGTTGTTATCGATTGGCTGGTTTCTCGAGGGGATAGCGCTATTCGTGTGCAACGCAAGTTGCCCCATAGTTTATCGCTTGGTGTATATGCGCAAGTGCAAATTGATATAGAAAATTCTAGCCGTCGCGATTTAGTGATTGAATTGACCGAATTACATTGTGACGCGGTTGATAGCAAGGGTTTGCCCCTAAAATTTTCTATATCCGCCAACAGCACTAAAGTGCTTAAGTACACTATTTATCCTAAGGACCGCGGTGCAGCTCAGTTTAATAAAACGTGGTTTCGTATTACCAGTCGATGGGGGTTTTGGCGGCATAATCACTTTATTGAAAATGCTGAAGTTGTGAAGGTTTACCCTAATTTTGCCCCCATAGCTCAATCGGCTAGTGTAACGCTGGAGCATCAAATCGCTCGGATGGGTATTCATCTGCAGCAACGCCGTGGCGCAGGTAGTGATTTTCATCAGTTGCGCGAGTTTCGTGAAGGCGATGCTATGCGACAGATTGATTGGAATGCAACATCGCGCCACCACAAGCCTATTGCGCGGGATTATCAGGATGAAAAAGATCAAGACGTTTTCTTTTTATTAGATTGCGGCAGAAGACTTAGGGGAAAAGACGCTGATTTAAGTTTTTTTGACCACGCTTTAAATGCCGTATTACTTACCAGCTATATTGCGTTGCGGCAGGGTGATGGCGTTGGCTTGATGAGTTTCAGTGCTGATCAGCAGCGATGGCTTACTCCCCTTAAGCACCCAGCAAGAATTAATGCTGTAATGAACCAGTTGTATGACCTTCAAAGTACAACTAAAGCAAGCGATTATTTGGAGGTTGCGCAAGCATTTTTGAGTAAGCGTAAAAAGCGTGCTCTGGTTGTTATTATTACCAGTGTGCGAGAAGAAGACGCAAGTGACTTACAGGAAGCTATTAAACTATTATCTCGTCAGCACATGGTAATGATTGCCAGTTTGCGTGATAACTATTTTGATGAAAAAATAGAGGAACCAGTAGCTAATTTGAGTTCGGCGCTATCTTGTTGTGCAATAACCGATTATCTAAAATCACGCAGTTTGGTATTAGCTAAAATTAAAACAATGGGCGCTCTTATAACTGATGCTTTACCTTCTCAATTGCATATAAAACTTGTGCAAGAGTATTTGAAGTTAAAGCGTAGTGGGCGATTTTAGGCTTGCCTTGCAGTCATAGGTTATTAACCTATGACTGAATTACCTTGGCCTTAATCGCTATTTGGCATCGCCAAGCTCTGCATTATCGGTAGGTTCTTTTAGCCAGGTAGCTATATCCTTACCTAGTGCTTTTGTGCATCGAGCTAGTATGCCACATGTTCCTTTAAAGCCGCCAAACGCGCCGCCAGTGCTAAAGCGTTTGGCGCGAAAGCTGGCAATTTCTTTAGTGCCATCTTTTAATGTGCCGGTAACTTCTAGCCACTTAGGTCCAGACCAAGCTCCGCCGCCGGGCGCGAAAACTTCGCTAATCTCCATGTCGATATGTTTGGCTGTTGTCCCATCCCCAACCTCTACAAGCTTTGAGTATTTGTCGATGTAAGCGGATACTTTTTCGCCTAGTTCACACTTTTCCTTTACGGCTGCAGTTGCATTGCTTGTTTTACCAAATGGTACAGCTTCTGGGATTATTATTTTTTCGCCAGCATTGGTGTTGAGGCTAACCAATAGGCTACTAATAGCGATTGCAGTAAGACTTGAGCGTTTTAATGTGACCATAATAAAATCCTGTTTAAGTCGTTTTGGGGAGTGGTTTTGATTTTCGGCGCCCCACAATATCAAACTTTTATTCAAGGTGGAATATATTGGATTGATATAAGATTAGTAGGTGTATTATCCGGTTGGTTTAGCCCTTTGATGATAAAATATGCGGGAAATAATTGAGTAAGCTTGCGCCGATGAATAATCTTGAAGCAGTTGTTGTAGGGTTATCTAACCCCAAAAGCCCATCTAATGTAGGCTCTGTAATGAGGGCTGCGGGTTGTTATGGTGTGAGTGCTGTGCGCTATACGGGCAAGCGCTTTGCTCGCGCTGCAAAGTACCATACAGACACAAAGTCAGTAAGCACAAAGATACCACTAGTACAGGTTGAATCATTGGTTGAGGGTTTGCCTAGCGGTACAAAAATTGTCTGTGTTGAGCTAGTGGAAGGGGCTGTTGCGCTGCCTGAGTTTAAGCATCCAGAAAGTGCTGTTTATATCTTTGGGCCAGAAGATGGTTCTATCGACCAGACGCTTGTGGATGTTGCTGATGCGGTTGTTTATATTCCCACTATTGGGTGCATGAACTTGGCGGCTACGGTGAATGTGGTTTTGTATGATCGCCTTGCCAAAAAGAACGAGTCGATTGATCACGCCCATCGTATTAAAACGAGCCGAGATGTGAATAACCGTTTAGTCGTTAAGCAGGATTGATCAGGGGGCTAAGATGACTGCCCCCTAAACTCTAAAGACTTAGAGTTTCTCTTGTGCCCGCGCTGCTGCGCCAATTTCTCGTGCTTCAGTGACGAGCATTACAGGAATGCCGTCGCGAATTGGATAGGCTAGCCCACTGGTTTCACAAACTAATTCTTGAGCGGATTGGTCGAGTGTGAGCGGAGCTTTGCTTTTGGGGCATACAAGTATGTCGAGTAGTTCTTGATTAATCATAGAGGGCCTTTTAAAAGTGCGTTGTAAAAGTAATTTGTACTAAGCGGGTTGGTTTAATATTAACTTTGCGCTAATCACGGTTGTTTGATTTTGTTGGCATTCAAAATCATAAATTGCGCCGCTTGCATTGGCTAATAGCATGCTGGCTTTAATGGTTGTCGTTAATCTTGGGTCTAGGCTTGGCTGCATAATGGCCACATTTTTTACTGCGCCAATATAGGCTGGGCGCTGTTCGCCTAAACCGCTGGCAAGTAGGGCTGCATGTACAGCGGCAGCTTGCGCGGCATATTCAATTAGCAGAATGCTATCAAAACGATAATTGTCAGACTCTTCAAGTAGCGGGTTATCATGCAGTGTTTTGCTAAGCGCTGTGGCAGTAATGCTGTTGTTATCCCATTGGCTTATTTCATCGAGCAAAACCATATTGCCCGTGTGGGGAATTAGTTTGGCGATATCTTTTGAGCAAATAGGAGTTTGCATTAAAGGGTTACCTCTAGAGCAATATTTTGAAAGCCATTTTCAAAAATAACGGTTGAGCTTTTTTGTTGTGCAATACAGGTAAGTAGTGTCAAGCTGCACGCGGCAGGGTTTTGTTGACGTAGCGCTTCAAGGGGCGGAGAGGCTAGTGGTGTTATGTCGTTATTGCAGAATCCTTGCAGGCGGATGGTGGCTAAGCTTTGCTCGGTGGCAGTGGGTTTTAATAATAAGGCCGTACCAAATTCTACGGGAATAGTGCGTTTTGCTTGTAATGGTTCTGGTGGGCAAATATCGTACACGGCAAGCAAGCAGGGTTGTTGTTCAAGTTGGCAGTAAGTCATTGCCTCTAAGAGGCCGGCGGCAAAACTGGCATCATGTGCTGAAAGGCTGGTTGATGCACGCTGCCCACCAACGGCGATGCTCCAATAGCCAGCCGCAGAGTTGTGAACAGAGTTGTGAAAACGCGTGGGCGATACTAAGCGTTCGGGTTCGCATAGCGATCGACAAATTTGATCGATAATTGGGTAGTCCCCTCCGGACGATGCAAATACCGTTGCGTATTGCGCGGCATTTTCGTCTGGGCGTTGTGCGAATGCGTCCTCGCAAACGCGAAACGCCATTCGTACTAATTCGGTCGCGCGACGTCTTTCGTTGGGCGGTAGTAGTGAGGGTTTATATTTCTCCAAAGGGGTTGGGCAATAATCTTTAGTGCCGTTTAATACTTTGGTACTTTCTTTCCAGCCGTTTAA
Organism: Marinagarivorans cellulosilyticus; assembly: GCF_021655555.1. NCBI lineage: Bacteria > Pseudomonadati > Pseudomonadota > Gammaproteobacteria > Cellvibrionales > Cellvibrionaceae > Marinagarivorans > Marinagarivorans cellulosilyticus. The sequence goes on from NZ_AP023086.1 coordinate 1,301,451, forward strand.
TCCTGGGGCTGCAATGCCAATACTTTCGATGCTGACAGATAGCATTTACTTTACTCCTACCACTAAACTGCAATTACTACCACCAAAGCCAAATGAATTACTCAGCGCGTATTGCAATAGTCCTGAATAATTATTTTTAAGGATATGAATTTGGCTGTTAGGATCTTGTTCTTCTAAATTTTTATTTTTGGGGGCAATATTGTGTTGTAAGGCTTGCAGGCATATGGCTATTTCGATTATGCCTGCGGCACCAAGAGTATGCCCCGTCCAACCTTTGGTGGAGCTTGCGGGGCAGCTGTTTTTAAATAGCTTGGCAACGGCCGCCGATTCTGCGCGATCGTTCGCAGGCGTGCCTGTTCCGTGCAAGTTAATATAATCAATGTTTGCGCTATCGAGCCCTGCTTTATGTAGCGCCATCGTCATCGCTTGAAAAGCGCCGCGGCCGTCGGGGTGCGGGGAAGACATATGGTATGCATCACTGCTTTCTCCGTAACCTAATAGTTGTGGATGTTGTGAACCTGCTAGGTGTGGAGCATCGATTTTTTCTAAAATAGCAAAGCCCGCGCCTTCTCCAATATTAATGCCATCACGATGGGTATCGAAAGGTTTGCAAGGGTTGGCGGAAATCAGTTGTAAAGCATGAAACCCGTACAATGTTGTTAAACATAATGAGTCAACGCCTCCTACAATGGCGGCATCGCACAGGCCGCTTGCGATTGCACGTTGTGCGGTAGCAAAAACCTTAGCGCTTGATGAGCACGCTGTGGATATTGCACTGGCCGGGCCTGTTGCACCGGTAGCAAAAGCGGTAAAGCTAGCTGAAGAGTATATGTTGTGGGTGGTTTGGTAGTTGTACCACTCAGGTAGCGGAGCGTTTTTATGGTGTGATTCAAAGTAAGCTTTTTCTGTTTCGTGGATTCCCGAGGTGCTTGTTCCTACAAATACCGCAACACGGCTGGCTCCATAACGTTGTACTGCCATTTTAGCTTGAGCTAAAAAGTTATCTTGCTGCAGCGCTAACCATGCAAGCCGATTATTGCGGCAGTCAAAATGCGATAATGGTTGTGGTAATGGAGTGTCTAGGTCACTGACTTCGCCGACCCAAGTGCTTAAATCGTTAATGCCATAAAAGTCACAAGGTTTTAATTTGGAATCACCTGTTTTAATGGCTTGCCAGTTCTGCTCGCGGCCGGCGGCTAGGCAGCTTGTGTAGGTATAGTCTGTGATCAGTAATGGTTGCATATTATGTAATTCTAAAATAAAAAATGTTTTTAATTTTTTGCGTGGACGTTTTTATGAACCCCAAAAATTATAGAAGTTAAACCAGTTGCGGGGGTAGTGTTGCGCAAAGTGCTCTAGTCTGGTTACGTAGTGTTGAATGGCTTTATCGATTGCAGGGCCTCGATCTTTACGGGAGCTGCCAAGCCGGTCTGCAATTACCTCAAAGTGAATATCATAACGCTTATTGCCGCGGTATACGCCAAAGCAAGCAATAACAGGTGCTTTAAGTACAGCGGCCAATTGCCAAGGGCCTTCTGGGAATTCTGCGTGTTCGCCTAGAAATTCGACGGTGCGTCGCCTATCACCTTGCGTACAGCGGTCGGCCATAATGCCTACCATTTCGTTATTGGCTAAGGCTTCGTTGAGTTTTAAGGCCAGCTCCGGTGCTGGGGTTTTTGCGTCGATAACACCTTGTGCTAATACCGGGTCCAGTGCTTGTATTAGCTCCAGGGCTTGGCTGTTATGTGCAATATCAAGCAGTATGCGCAGCTTTAGTTGTTTTTGTTGGGCGGCTAACACGCGCATAACATCAAAGCTGCCAATGTGGGCCGTCAATAAAATACAGCCTTGCCCGGCATATTTTTCGAAAAGTTCTTTGCCTGTAATGTGGATGTCGAACTGGGCGTTTTTACCTGCGAGAAAATAGATGCGATCAATCGCGACGGTCGCAAAGGTGAGCAGGTGTAAATACACATCTATATACGAGGCTTTTTTCTTAAGGGCGCGAAGCATAAATTGCTTAGAGGCTTGGCGAGCTGTTTTGGCAAAAACCACATAATAAAAAATAATAAAACAAAGCACTAAATGAATAGCGCGCCGCCCCAGTGTTAATGCAATCCATGCGAGAAAGCGAATTAAGCGCGACGATCCCCGCTCTTTTTGTTGTTGCCATGCTTTACTCATAGTTTATGCGGGCTCTTGCGTTTTGGGGGCGCTGAGGGTGAACTGCCCTGCGGCTAAAAGTACTTTACCTGCTGAGCTGACCGTTAATTTTACGGTGTTCTTTGCCAGTGTACTTTCGATATATAACAGCATGCCGGGCGTGATCGGTGCATAAAATTTAATTTGCTTAATGCGCGAGACGGGTTCGCCATACTGTTGAAAAAGCGCTTGAGCAAGCCATTTTAAGAGTAATGCACCGGGCACTAGGGGCGCGCTGGGGAAGTGACCATCAAAACATGGGTGGGATGGCGGTACCTGTATTTCCAAGTGGTCGCATTTCGGTGCGTTTGTAGTATTGGAATGTTCCATGGCGGTGGGCTCTTTAGGGTAACTGCGGTGCGGTTTATCTTACTTGTTCAAATTTAGTTGCAGGATCATTGTGTGGCTTTATCGCGTTGCTGCGTTTTCCAAAGTTGTTGCAATGCTTGCTGCGTTAGTTTGCCCGTGCTATTGCGCGGCAGATTCGGCACAGAAATAATTGGCCTTGGAACCAGTGTGGCATCAATACGTTTTGATAATGCCGCTCTTACTTCGTGCTCGCTGAGTGCTGATACGACAAAAGCTGCCGGCCGGCTTTCTATTTTGCCATTTGGTGGTAAAAATATAGCGCCATCTTCGATGCCGGGTATATCCAATAACTGGCGATTAAGGTCTGCAACGGAGGCGCGCTTACCTCCTACATTGATAATATCTTGGTGCCTTGAACCTAATAGAAAATGATTTTCGTCAAGCTGTTCTATGGTATCGCCTAGCGGTGCAGGTTCAAATAAGTGAGGTGCACTAGCTGTTACTTGCGGGTGCGTGTTGTCGGTTGTGCTGTGGTGCAGCTTGAAGCCTTCGAGCAACGCCCATTGCATGTTGGCGTGTGTTTGTCGCGTAGCCATACTACCGGCCTCGGTACAGCCATAAATTTCCCATAAGGGGCAGGCCAGCATATTTTCGTAGGCTTCGGCCAAGGAGGCTGGAAGTGGAGCTGTAGCTGAGATAACCCCTTGCAGTGGCAATGGCTTGGTGTCTGAATTAATTGCGCCAGATTTAATCAGTGCTCTCAAGTGAATAGGGGTGCTAATTAAAATGCTTGGCATACCTGTATTGCAGAGTGCATTTGTTATATCGGCAGGAAAAAAAGGATGCGAATTATGCATAATGCCATTGCCTTGCAAAACCATAAGTAGCGAGGTTTCGAGGCCATACATGTGTTGTGGCGGCACGGTAGCAACCAACGCTGTGGGGGCTTTGAGTAAACGTTGGCTTAATAGCTGAGCGGTGGTGGCGAGTGTTTGCCAGCGTTTGTTGATGGCTTTAGGTTTGCCGGTACTGCCTGAGGTGAAGGCGATGGCCGCCATTTGTGTGTTGCTAATGTTGGGCGCAGTAGCAATTTCTTCGAGCGTTATGTCGAGCGCTAGCTGGCTGACATCAATATGGGCAATGTCGCACTTGTTGGGGCTATCGAAAATACAGTAGCAGGTGTCGCCATATTCCTTGGCAATATCTTTTAGTGTTAATGGTTGTCTGTTTGGCGGCAGTAAATTCGTTGTGCCTTTAAGAAGTAGGGCGCAGAAAACGACTAAGAATTGAAAGCGATCCTCACAAAGATTAAGAGCGAAATCAGCGCTGGGTAACTTTTGGCTTAGTGCATTAACGCGTTGTAAAAACTCATTTTGTGTAATGGTTAAGACACCGCCTTTAGTGGGTTGCAAGGCGATGGGTGCGTTCGGCATATAGTCGGCAATGAGCGGGGTCGTCGCCTGCGGGGTGTTGTTGTCGCTGGCTAAGCGTGATGTCGAATATGTTGTCATGGTATTAACGTCGTATGTTCGCGAGGTAAATAATTTTCAAATATTCTAAAAAACCTGGATGGTTATGGTTTGGGAATATTTTTTTACGCAGATAAAACTCGCCAATAAATAAAAATCCGACAATGAGATAATTAAAAACATTGGTAAACCAAAACCATAGCGCTTGCTTGTCGGTCAGTAAAAATAATGTGGGTAATGCAGCCATTGTTATAAATAATGCACACCATGCAGCCGTTAAACCGTAGGTGTAGCGGCGCATGGCTAAACTTAATGGGCCGCGTGATGCCTCGCCTATTGCTGTAATCAGCGCTTCTTTGCCAGGCATTAGTGTTTTGCCAAAAATAATGAGTAAGGACAGCGGAATAGCAATAGGGGGGATGTAAGTTAGGTAAATGTCAGATTGTTTTATGGCAAGCAGTATTAAACCTACATTGGCACAGGTGTAAATGGCCCAAGCTTTAATCGAGGGGCGTAGCAGGTTCGATAAAAACACACCGGTAAGTACCCCTAATATTGCCGCGAAACGCAAAGCGGGAATTTCAAAAAGGTAGGCGCTATGGGTCAGTGCTGGGTACATCGCAATTAATAGTATGGTGGCGATGACACTAGGTTTAATATTGAAGTTTGTCATTGCGGTTGGCCAGGTAGCGCTGTTTAATGACGCCGAGTTTAATGTTGCAACTCGGTGCCTTTATCAGGAAGAAAAAGTAGGCTACACCGTGGCTCAGTATATTGGGTAGCGCTAAAAATTACCCGTTTTGATCTTGAATATACTGGTTGAGCGAACGCAAGCTATAGAATATGGATTTATTATTCTCGTCGTCTGCTTTTAATTGCACTTGGTATTTTTTTGCAATAGCTAACGAAATCTCTAGGGCGTCGATAGAGTCTAGGCCTAAGCTATCGGGTGCGTTAATATCAAACAGCGGTGCTTGGGCAATAATCTCTTCGGCACTAATGTCTTCTAATTCTAGCGCTTCAATTAAAACTTCGGCCAATTCGCGTTCTTGTTCTGTTTGCTCACTCATTGCTGGCTCCTTAAGCTTTGTTGGGCTTAACGCCGGTGTATTCGCTGAAAATGCCCATCACAACCGCGCGATGAGTATCTTGTAGGCCGGTATCTTTTAATGCTTGTACAATTGTTGCTGGCGGCACGCATTGTTCGATCGTATCCCAGTAGTAACGCATCAATACTTTGCTGTCGGCACTGCGTCGGAAAATTTTTGCCAAATTAGGAATAATGCCTTTTAGGTAAAACTTTAAAAATGCCGTTGAAAATTTGCCTTCAGGGCGAGTGATTTCCAGCAATAAAATCTTGCCGCCAGGTTTTAAAATGCGCTGGTATTCCTCGAAAGCACTTTTTAAATCCGCTACATGGCGTAGGGCATAACCCATGGTGAGGTAGTCAAAGGTATTATCGGGGAAGGGTAAAGCTTCGCCTAGGCCCAAGGTGGCATTTTTAACGCCTGATTTTACGGCTTCGCCTAACATGCCTTTGCTTGGATCTAGGGAGACAACCAAGCCTTTATCGCCGACAATTTCTTGCGCCAATAATGAAACCACACCAGTGCCTGCACCAACATCAAGAACTTTGTCGCCTTGCGATACACCTGCGCGCACTAAAGCTTGCCGGCGGTACCAGCGGCCAGAACCAAAGCTCATAACGCTGGTGATCCAGTCGTAGTGCTCGGCAGAAGAGTCAAACATATCGTCTACGCGCTCGCGTCTAGCTTCGGGCGATTCGTAATACTCTTCAAGAACGGGATGAGGGGCTATACGGTTGCTGTCACCATTGGCCATGGCATTTACTCCTAAAAATCAAGGCGCGTACTTTAAGGGAGTGGTGAAAATGTGGCAAGTTGCAGGTGATAGAATACCGCGCTTTTCGTGCTTGTTGCGTGCTATGGCATGAGATTGTCTTTATAATCGCCGGCTAAATTAATCGGGCGCCACGAGATGTTAATGTATTTATTGTTGGCGGCGAGATGGAGAGGTCAGTGATACGTTGTCAATATGTCCCGTCAGATCATTCTGAGGTGTCGCCAAGCGGTGTGTTAGCGGCAGTGGCCTTTGATGATACCTGTATTGGGCGTACACAAGACGCGGCAATTAGTACAGGGTTGCCCCTAATCGCCGGGGCTAGCGTGAAGGAGCACATTGTTTCTTCTGGCCAGGTGAAGCGCGGGCAGGGTGACGGCGTGCTTTGGGCAGAAGATGGCGAGCATTTAGTGGTGGCCGTGTGGGCGAATGAGCAAGCCAATCCCTCGGCAACATTAGAAACGATTGCTTTCGAGCTTTACCAAACACTATTTCAAACAATAGCTAATAATGGCTTTTCGCACCTTGTGCGGGTGTGGAATTACTTTGCAGATATTAATGCCGAGCCCCAAGGCCTAGAGCGTTACCGCCAGTTTTGTTTAGGGCGTTATCAGGCGTTCGAATGCGCCGGTTTGGCCGAAGGAAATTATCCATCGGCGTGTGCTTTAGGGCATCACGGTGGCAATGTGTTGGTTTATGCCTTAGCCAGTAAACAGGCGCCGCAGCATTTCGAGAACCCCAAGCAGCAGGCGGCTTATCACTACCCCGAGCAGTATGGCCCGCGCAGCCCTTCGTTTGCGCGCGCGACGGTACTGGGGCGTACACTTTACGTTTCGGGTACGGCAAGTGTGGTTGGGCATAAAACTTTGCATATTGATGATGTGCAGGCGCAAACGCGAACAACGTTAGAAAATTTAGCCCAACTTATTGGCCATATTGCACTGCAGCAGCGTATTCCTGTTGGCCGTTGGCAGGCGAGTATATTGAAAGTGTATATTCGCAACCCACAAGATATTTCGACCATTCAACCATTGGTTGCCCAAGCTTATGCTGGCGTGCCTTGTGTATTTTTGGCGGCGGATGTGTGTCGTTCCGATTTATTACTAGAGATCGACGGCATATGGCAACTCAACCAGTAAAACGTTATTCCATGCTGCGGCGCTTTATGCGCTCAAAAGCTTGGCGCATTCCTGCAACAGGGTTGGGTTTTGGCCTGTTTGGGGCTGGTGGCGTGGCGTTGTCGTTAACTGTGTTTCCGTTAATGTACATACTGCCGATATCGGCCCGCAAGAAAGAGCGCATTTCACGCTTGACCATTTCAAAAGTTTGGCGTGGTTATGTGGCTATATTGCGTGCGCTGGGCTTAATTAGTTACGAGTTTCATAATGTTGAGGCGTTAACCGAGCCCAACCAACTGATTATTGCTAACCACCCATCGTTACTTGATGTGGTGTTTGTGATTGGTTTAACCGGCGATGCCAGCTGTATTGTAAAGGCAGCCTTGTGGCGCAACCCTTTTACTGGCCTGGCCGTTCGCGCGGCGAATTATGTTAATAATGAAGAGAACAACCTATTTTCGCGCTGCCTAGATATGCTAGCCGCGGGGCAATCGCTGATCGTTTTCCCCGAAGGAACGCGTAGCCGGCCAGGTGAGCCGCTTAGCTTTCATCGCGGCCCTTCTAATTTGGCGCTGAGTAGCGGCTTGCCTATAACGCCAGTGGTCATTTTGTGCGAGCCGGCGACACTGCTTAAACATAAGCGGTGGTACGAGGTTTCTGATGAACCCGCGCACTACACGATTACTGTTATGCCTAAAATGCCTGTATCACATTATTTAGAAAATGAGCAGTTTCAAAGCACTGCAGCGCGCCAGCTCACACGCGAATTAACCGCTTACTTCAGTGAATTTACCGGTAGCCCCATTAAGCCATCAAAGCGCTAAAGCGAAGCTTTTTGGTATAGGCTCTGGTAGACTTGCGCCGCTTTTTGGTAGAGCAATAACCGCTCTTGCCTAAGGTATGCATTGATAATGATGGAAGTGGGTTATGTATTCAAAAGAACAAATATATGCGTTTCTTCAAGATAGTCTTGAAACACTGTTTGAGATTGATCGCGAAGAAATAACACCAGAAGCCAGTCTGTATGAAGACTTGGATATCGACAGTATTGATGCCGTCGACTTGACGGTAAAGCTCAAGGAATTCACTGGCCGTCGCATACAGCCATCGGACTTCAAACAGGTACGCACCGTACAAGACGTGGTTGATGCTGTTTTTGATTTACTTAATCGGCCCGAAGACAGCGGTGATTCCTCAGAACCCACTCAGTAATGCCTAGCTCAAACCCCAGAGGCGAACGGAGCGCGACACAGAATCAAGGAGTTGTTTCAAGCCTGCAAGCGCTCAACCGCCCCGTTGCGCGCGGTATAACGCCTATTGCTACCGACGGCGTGGAACTAACAATTGATGTCACGCCCTCGCTGCCCTGCCTTGAAGGGCACTTTGAGCATTTCCCTGTCGTTCCTGGCGTTGTTCAACTCGATTGGGTTGCGCACTATGCTAGCTTGTTGCTGCATATCGATTGGCCCGTTTTACGTGTAGATCGCCTAAAATTTACAAGCCCCATACAGCCAAATAACACCGTCGTTATTAGGCTGATTTTTAATCGGGATAAGCAATGGCTCGATTTTCAGTTTTTTTGTGCAGACCGAAGCTATTCAAAAGGGCGTGTAGTCTATGAAAGCCCTAGCGATTAACCCTTGCGTAATTATTCCCGTCTATAATCACCCCTCAAAAATATGGGCGGTTGTGGATGCTATTCGGCAAAAGGGGTTGCCGTGTGTGTTGGTGGATGATGGTAGCGAGCCCAATTGTGCTGCAGTATTGGTGAATATTAGTCATAGTGATGATGCGGTTTATTTGCTGCGTATGGACGAGAACCGTGGTAAGGGGGCCGCTGTGTGTAAAGGGCTTAAATACGCCCACGATTTAGGCTTTAGCCACGCATTGCAGGTAGATGCCGATGGCCAGCACGATTTAACTGATATTCCCAAGTTTTTAACCGAGGCCGCAGCAGCCCCACAGGCCGTAGTGTCTGGGTGCCGGCGTTATCAGGATATGCCGCCTTCGCGGCGCAGTGGCCGAAAACTGACCGATTTTTGGGTTTGTGTAAATACGGTGTCTAAGTCAATAAAGGATTCGATGTGCGGTTATCGCTTGTACCCTCTTGCCGAAACCCTAGTGCTGCTTAACCGAAAGCGCATTGGCGCACGCATGGACTTTGATACCGATATATTGGTTCGGTTGTATTGGCAGGGGCTAGATGTGATCAATATTGAAACAAATATACGTTACCAAGACGATATACCCTCTCATTTTGATATTGTTCAGGATAATGTGCGTATAACGTGGATGCATACGCGCTTATTTTTTGGCATGTTGCCTCGCTTTTTTTCTTTATGGTTACGAAAAGCTCCGAATAAACGCACGTAATCCATTAAGCATGCTGTGGGTTGTGAGCGGCCCGTATATTCACAGGTTATTTCATATTCGCTTGAGGTTATTGTGATGCGCTATAGCACCGAGACAGAAATATTAATTCCATTTCATGATGTCGATTCCATGGATATTGTATGGCATGGGCATTATGTAAAATATTTTGAAGTGGCGCGCTGTGATTTTTTAGACAGCTTTAACTATGGCTATAAAAAAATGGCGGCGTCTGGCTATTCGTGGCCGGTGGTTGATATGCGTATCAAGTATGTGAAGCCGCTACAGTTTGGTCAGACGGTGCTTGTGCGTTGTAGTTTAAAAGAGTGGGAGTACCGCTTAAAACTTGACTATGTTATTGAAAATGCGAATGGCGAGCGCTTAACAAAAGGCTATACCATTCAGGTGGCTGTGGATAAAAATACCGCACAGATGTGCTTCGAAACACCTAAAGCGTTTCGTGAGCTATTAGCGCATAAAGTGGGTCCCTTGGAATAGTTTTTAGATAACAATAACGCGCAGGCGCAAGCCGAGGATGTGGTGTGATCAAACGTAAAATCAGTACAGGATGCTTGATATTTTATACGCTAGTCTTGTGCTTAGGCTTGTGTGGTAAATCATTTGCCGATGCGAGTAAACACAGTAATACCGATGCTGCCGTTCAATCGATTATAGAAAGTTTAAAGCAGCGAGTGCTTGTTACGGGCGATTTTCAGCAGGAGAAAACATTAAGCGGCCTTGCTTATACCTTGAAGTCTTCTGGCCATTTTATTTTTTGGCAAAAACAAGGCCTATACTTAAAGGCGGAAAAGCCTTTTTTTAATGCATTTACAATAACGCAAGATCAGTTAATTACGTGGCAAGCCGATGGTCGTGGCGATATTGCTGCCGAGCACCAAGGCATTGTTCAGCGCGAAATTAATAAAACTCTATTTGCTATATTAAGTGCCGATATTGCTTTAATTGAATCGCGCTTTGAGGCGCGCTGGTTGATCAATAAAGAGACTTGGCAGTTGATTTTAACGCCGAAGCTGGCGGTGATGCTGGAAAGTTTGCAGCAGGTTGTTATTGATGGCAGCAATGCAGCGGCTAAAGCTGAACTACAAATGGTGCAGTTAACGGCAGGCAACGGCGATCATACCCGCATCGAGTTTTTAAATCAGTCAGTCGCCTCCCGCGGTGTTCCCGTCAAGGAAGTACTAAAGGCTGAGCAGTGTCGTTGGTTCTCTTTGGATGACAATTTCTGTGATTTTGCTCAGTAAAATGGGCATAGCAAATTTGTTGCTATGCCCACCTAAGCGATAGACTTCTCATGAGGCTGACTAACTTATTGCGCACCTTATTCGCCTTGTGGTGTTTTTTTATCCTGTTGTTTTCGATACGCTTGCATCATTCAGGGTTTTTATTGGCAACTGATTTAACCGATCTGTTTCCTCCATCTACACATGATCGGGTTGTTTTGCAGGTGAATGATCAGCTGCAACAAACTTTTGGTAATAATATTGTTTTAGCTGTAGAGGCCGAAAATAAAAGCGCCGCTTTGCTGGCAATGCAGAAGGTTATTAAAGCTGTTGATGCCAGTGCCGATTTACAGATGGTAGACGATATTAATGCCGATGCCGAGCGCCTTTCGCAACAGCAACAGCTATTGGCTAAATATCGTTATTCCTTGTTAACGTCCAACCAAGCTCGCGAACTTACCGAAAATAACACCGATGCTATTACTGCTCGTGCGCAGCAAGCTTTGTTGGGTTTTGGGGGGATGGGTTCTTCTTTATCACCGCTGGAAGATCCATTAGCCTTAACGGCTGGCTTAATGGCGCAATTGCAGCCGCCCTTAAATGCTGAACTTGTCGATAACTTTTTGGTGTTCCACGACAACAATACAGTTGTAGCGATGTTACTAGCGCAGTTGACGCAAGCTTCTTTTAAGCTTGATACGCAGCGGCGCATTAAAGCTTGGAAGCAAAGCTTAGCGCATAGCGTGTCGGCAGGTGGAGCGGCTAAGTTGTTAGTTTCTGGCATTGTTTTTCATGCTGCAGAAGCGTCCGCAAATGCTAATCGAGAAATAAGCACTATTGGATTGGGCTCGTGTTTAGGTGTGCTGCTGTTGTTTTGGTTTGCCTTCCGCAGTTTTAAGCCGTTGTTGTTGAGTTTGTCGTCTGTTGCTTTTGGTTGTTTTTGTGCTGTGGTGGTAACACATACAATATTTGCAGAAATACATTTATTAACTTTGGTTTTTGGGGCGAGTTTAATTGGCGTTGCCATTGATTATGCTTTGCACTTTTTATGTAAATGCCAATTATCTAAAGGTGGGGATACACACGGTTCGAGTTACCAAACACTTAAAAATATTTTGCCAAGTTTAAGCTTAGGCTTATTTACCTCGAGCTTGGGCTATAGCTGTTTACTACAAGCCCAATTGCCAGGGTTGCAGCAAGTGGCAGTATTCTCGATGGTAGGTTTAGCCAGTGCTTGGTTATTTGTTACGGTGGTATTGCCTTATTTTGTTAAGCAAAATCTTGCGGCCAGTGGTGCATGGCTTACCGGCATTACGTATACGCTTTGGCAGCTGTGGTTTAAAGCTCCGCGTTTTGTTTTGTTTGCCATTGCCTGTATTTGTATCGCTTTTAGTTTGTGGGGGGGGGCGCAATCTAGCTTAAGTAGCGATGCGCGTACTTTGTATAAACCTTCTGATGCATTAATGGCGGCAGAAAAACGATTGCAGCATCATTTACAAGCGGTAGCGTCGAACCAATACTTCCTATTACGCGCATCATCCGCCGAGCAACTATTGCAACTTGAGGAGCGTTTTCGAGATGAGCATTTGGAGCGCTGGGTTCACGAGGGTGTTATTGACGGCTACTCGGCAACCAGCCGATGGGTTCCGTCGTTGGCTACTCAGAATCGCTATTATGCTTTGCAAAAAAACAAGCTTTATTCAGCAGAGGGAACCGTCGAGCGCTTTATGTTATCGGTTGGATTTCCTATTGATGCGGTGGAATCTATTCGGTCTGATTTTTTATTATCCGAGCGGGCGCGTTTGCCGTTGAGTGAGTGGTTGGCTGTAGCTAGTCCAGAGCAAAAAATGTTGTGGCTGGGTAAGGTGCCCAATGGTGATAACTCAGCATTAAACTCTTACGTTAGCCTTATTACTTTACAGGCCATTCATCAATTACCTGTTATTGCGCGCAGTGAATTTATAGAGGGCGTGACTTGGGTTGATCGCGTGGCGCAAATGTCGGATAAACTTGACGCTTTAATGCATGCAGCATTGCAGCTGTTATGCGTGGCTTATGGTTTGATTGCGTTATCGCTATTGTTATTGTATCGCCGTTGGCGGGCGGTATTTATGGTGCTATTGCCGTTGGCAAGCAGCTTGTTTGTTGTTGCACTATTAAGTTGTTTTTCTGTACCACTCAATTTATTCCATATTTTGGCGAGTTTTTTGTTGCTTGGCCTAGGAATGGATTACAGCATTTTTGCCTATTCCGGTGGTCGGGGTGCAAGTACTCAACGCGCCGTTTTCTTATCGGCTATTACCAGTATTTTGTCGTTTGGGCTATTAGCATTAAGTGCAACGCCAATGATTCAAGCTTTTGGTGTAACGCTATTATTGGGCAGCAGTTTTAATTTATTGTTCGCGCCGCTAATTACTGTGCTCGCGAAAAGTCAAAAGTCTAGCTGAGGTAAAAATGGGTTGCCCTAGAGTGAAAAAAAACAGTGTTTTTGTTGCGCTAATGCTTTTGCTGGTTAGCGCATTAGGCTGCTCAGTGTTCCAAACTCCTGCATTGCTACCTGCTATTACTCCGCAAGTGTGTCCTGCGGCTTCGCAGCAACAGTGGATGGTTTCATGGCGGGGCCAGCAGACTCGTATGATGGTTATAGCGCACTGCGAGCAAACGCCTGAAGGGGGGCGCTGGCAATGGCTGTTGTTAAATCAATTGGGGCAGCGCATCGCGACTGCCTACAATAATGGTGGGCAAGTTAATATTGATTATTCAGTGCCGCACCCTGTAAAGGCGCTGGTGCCTAAGCTGGTCGAAGCTTGGCAGTTTATTCAGTTTGATATAGCAACACTGGAAGCGCAAAGCGCGCAAGGCTGGTCGTTTGTTGAGCGGGGAGGGAAGCGACAAATACGGTTTTCTGGTATATTGCGCGCCGAAATTAGCTACCCCGTAGGGAGTGCAGGCTCAAGCCCGATTGTTTATACGGCAAGTGAGTTTAATGTGGCGATTCGTCGCCACGAGTTGTAGCGCCCGCACCTCGTTTAGAATTGACCGTTTTTAGTTGTGTTATGGCTACATTGCTCCCTACAGAATTACCCATTGAAACCTTTCTTTTGCATCGCAAAAGCATGTTGCTTATCAAAGAAATCACAAGCTGCGGGGATGATTGGTTAGAAGCGAGTGTGGATGTTGCGGCTTCTTCTTTGTTTGTGTCTGAGCAAGGTGATGTGCCATCTTGGGTTGGTTTGGAATATATGGCGCAGGCGATATCGGCGCTGGCGGGCGTTAAGGCTTGGCGTCAGGGGCGTAAGCTCGAGGTCGGTTTTTTATTGGGTACGCGACGCTATAGCGCGGTAGAGCATAGCTTTTCTCTTGCGGTTCCCTTAAGCGTAAAAGTTGTGCAATTAATGCGTGATGAAAATAATTTGGTGCTATTTGATTGCCATATATATCGCGGCGAAAAAAGTATTGCTTGCGCTGAAATCAAAGCGATTCAACCGGATGATATTCAAACAGTGTTAGCACAGCTTGACGCTAAGTAAGCGACAATAATAAAAGAGGTATACATGAGTTCAGTTCATCGCGTATTAGTGACGGGCTCTGGCCGAGGTATTGGCCGAGCAATTGCCGAGCGTTTAGCGCTAGATGGCTTTGAGGTGGTATTACACTGTCGCAGCCGCATTGCGCAGGCGCAAGAGGCTTTGGCGGCCATTGAGGCGGCGGGCGGGCGAGCCTCTATATTGCAGTTTGATGTTGCTGATCGCGCCGCTGCGCGGGCATGTATAGAGCAGGATATGGAAGCGCATGGCACTTATTATGGTGTTGTGTGCAATGCTGGTATCGCACGCGATAATGCTTTTCCTGCAATGTCTGAAAGCGATTGGGATGATGTTATACACACTAATCTTGACGCTTTTTACAACGTGCTTAACCCGATTGTCATGCCGATGGTGCGCCGGCGCAAAGCGGGCCGTATTGTTACTTTATCGTCTGTTTCGGGCATGATGGGAAATCGTGGTCAAGTGAATTACAGCGCGGCTAAGGCTGGCATTATAGGTGCCACAAAAGCCTTGGCCATTGAACTGGCGAAACGCAATATCACGGTGAACTGTGTTGCGCCTGGCATGATTAATACCGAAATGCTCGACGAAGCGCCGGTAGAAGAAGCGCTAAAGATGATACCCATGCGCCGAGCCGGAGAGCCTCAAGAGGTTGCCTCATTGGTCAGTTATTTGGTCTCTGAGCAGGCGAGTTATATCACCCGCCAAGTTATTTCTGTTAATGGCGGGATGTTTTAATGAAGCGCGTAGTGGTAACTGGTATGGGCGCAATTACTGCGCTTGGTGATAATTGGGCTAGCTTTGAGCAAGCGCTGCGTTCGCAGACTAGCGCCATTGTGCGAATGGAAGAGTGGGCCAAGTTTAAGGATTTTAATACCAACCTTGCAGGCCCGATAACGGACTTCGTTACCCCAAAATATGCGCGTAAAAAAATTCGCTCTATGAGCCGCGTCTCATTAATGGCGACCCGCGCCACTGAAATCGCGCTTGATAACGCTGGTTTGTTAGACGACCCAGAAATACAAAGCGGTGCGATGGGGGTGTCTTATGGATCATGTACAGGAAGCACAGAAGATACCCGTAATTTTGCCCTTATGCTGGAAAGCCTCGATGTTGGTGGTGCAACAGCAACGACCTATATTCGAATGATGAGCCATACCGCACCTGTAAACATTGGTGTGTTTTTTGGTTTAAAAGGGCGCGTGATACCAACCTCCTCAGCATGTACATCGGGCAGCCAAGGTATTGGTTATGCTTACGAGGCCATCAAATACGGTAGGCAAACGTTGATGGTGGCAGGCGGCGCTGAAGAGCTGTGCCCATCAGAGGCCGCGGTATTTGATTCGTTATACGCCACAAGCACTAAAAACAATACTCCGTCCCTAACGCCAAGTCCTTTTGATCGTGATCGTGATGGTTTGGTGATTGGCGAGGGAGCCGGCACGCTGGTATTAGAAGAGTTAGAGCACGCCAAAGCGCGAGGCGCTACGATTTATGCCGAAATTGTCGGCTTTGGTACGAACTCCGATGGTGGCCATGTTACTCAGCCCGATAAGCGTACGATGAAAATTGCCATGGAAATGGCATTAGAGGATGCAAGCCTCGAAAAGAGTGCGATCGATTATGTGAACGCCCACGGGACCGCAACCGAGCGTGGCGATATTGCAGAGTCTTTAGCGACTGAAAGCCTTTTTGGCCCCAACGCGGTTCCAGTATCGACGCTTAAGGGTCATATTGGCCATACGCTAGGAGCCTGCGGTGGCATTGAAGCTTGGGCGAGTATTGAGATGATGAACAGTGGCTGGTTGGCGCCTACTCTTAACTTGCACAATCCTGATGAGGCGTGCGGTGAGCTGGATTACGTTATGGCTGATGGCCGTGACAAGTCGTGTAGCTATGTGATGTCGAATAATTTTGCATTTGGCGGCATTAATACATCGCTGATCTTCAAACGCTGGGCGTGATAAAAATAAACAGTGATTAAATTTTAGCTGCTTACGACTCGAAAACCATATTTACTAGCGGGGCAAGCGGCGCATGGACTGTGCGCCGCTTGAGTCTTTTAAGGGGCACGCTAAAGCGCGTTTTTAAGCTCCGCGTATTGTCCTTCACGTAATCTGGGGCCAAATTGGCTAACGACTACGGCCGCCGCACGGTTAGCAAAAGCGGCTGCATCCATATACGTTTTACCTTGATCTAAGGCGGCTAAAAAAGCACCTGCAAACATGTCGCCAGCACCGTTAGTATCCACTGCTTTTACCGGTTGAGCGTGGACTTGGTGCAGCGCCTCACCATCAAAAACCCATGTAGGCTCGGCGCCGCGAGTAATCACAAAGCTTTTGCAGTAGCTTTTGAGTACTTCGACTGCAGCTTCTATGGTAGGGGCTTGGGTGAAATTGAGGGCTTCTCCCTCATTGCAGAAGATTATGTCGACCCCACTACCAATAATCTCTAATAATCCGTCGCGGAAGTATTCTACAATCGCTGGATCGGATAAACTAATGGCAATTTGCGCGCCAGCGGCTTTGGCGAGTTCACGCGTTTTGATGGCGGCAGGTTTTCCCGTTGCGGAGGTGACAAGATAACCTTCGATGTAAACAAACTTGCTAGCTTGCAATGCTGGCTCGTCGATATTGTCCACGCTAAGGGTTTCGCTAATGCCAAGATGGGTGTTCATGGTGCGTTCGGCGTCGGGTGTAATCATCACTAGGCATTTGCCGGTAGTGCCATCTTTGGCGTGATCGCGCGCTTGGGTGCTCACGCCAGTGCGAATAAGATCATCGGCATAAAACTTGCCATGCTTATCGGTAGCAACTTGGCAACTAAAGAAAGTTTGGCTGCCAAAGTGTTGCGCGGCAATAACGCTGTTAGCGGCTGAGCCGCCACAAGCAAGCTCAGATGCCACTAATTTGTCATGCAGGTGCTCAAGTAGGTGTTGTTGACGCTTTTCGTCAACAAGTGTCATAACACCTTTGTCTATATTGAGTGCTTGTAGGTCGGAATCGACAACTTGGATTTCGGTGTCGACTAGCGCAGCGCCAATGGCGTAGATGCCGTAGTTGTTCATTTTTTGTGCTCTTTGTCGTTGCAATGCAGGCAAGTATAAGCAATCATGTGTGACGTATGTCGCACGGCTTAACTTAAGTTATATAAACCGCTGTTATGTAAGGCGTTTTGTACAAAATTTAACGTCTTTACCTAACTTGCAGAGGTATAAACGCATAGCATAGGTTATGTAGTTATTAAAAAGTAAATGAGGACAGCCCGCTAGTTTGGATGGCGTAAGCCGGAAGTGCAAGTGGGCTTCTGTTATGGGTGATTATTGTGGGCTGCTATTAATGTATAGCCCTTTGATAAATTCACAACGACGAGCAGTAAGAATAGAGAGATGTTGAGGCAAGGTTATGTCTAGGCTTATCAATGATGAATTATCTTCCGAGAATCCTGGTTCTCATGGAAGTGCAGGCAGTGCCGCTTCAAGGCAGGCGCCGCTTTCGCCAGAGCAAGCTCTTGAGCATTTAAAAAAGTGCCAAGCCATTGCAGTTAAACATGCGCACAGCAGTTTTGCGCCCTTCATGAAGGCATTAAGCCATGCCTTCGATTTGCAAATTGATGCGGCAAAGTCGAATCAGGAAGTTGCAGAGCTTAGTGGTATTCAGCGCTTATTTCAAAAAAACCGCAGCGAACTCGAAGAGTACTACGCCGGTTATGTTGCTGAAGGTTTTGTAAAATTCAAACAAAAAGCCTTGTGCACAGAACTTAATGCATCGGGCGGTAACGAGTTATCTATTGTTGATAATCTTGAGTTGGAAGAGTCTCTTGTTTTATCGGGCATATCACAGGCTGTAGATAACGAATTAGCCGAGCCATTGTGGGCGCTTAACCAGCGTATGGCATTACTGAATAGTGGTGAGCCAGTTCGTGAGGCAAGCAACCCTTCGGCGCCAGTGCAGTTTTGCGAATCTTTGCGTAAGGCTTGTAAATTAATTCCAATGAGTATTGCTGCGGCAAAAACGGTACTAAATACCTATGGTGAGCAATTGCACGCTATCGCAGCGGATGTTGTTGCAGATACTAATCAGTACTTGAGCGACCAAGGCTTAATGCAAGATTTACAGTACCGTAAATCTAAGCCCAAAGTCGCCAAGCGTGAATCGATCGAAGGTGAGGCAGAAGCATTAGCTGGCGATGGTGAAGATTCATCGACTTATCAAAGCTCTTTGTTGGATGCGATTCGCGGCTTACAGCAAACCTTAAGTGAAATGTCTAAAGCCCCGCAGCAAGCATTTGGTGGCGGGGCCGGCCCCGCATTGAATAGCCAGCAATTAATCGATGCGTTGCAAACCATTCAGTTGCAATCGCTTGGCATGATGGGTGTCCCCATGGCTGGCGGCCAAATAGCTGCGCCTATGAATGTCGGCGTAATGCAACAACAGTTGCGTGCGCAGTTAGGTGGACAGGGGCGTGTTGGTGATAACGACTTACACGCTATTGACCTTGTTGGTCGTGTTTTTGAATACATGCTGCGCGATGGTAACTTGCCAGACTCTGTAAAAGCCGCGTTAAGCTACTTGCACACACCGTTTTTAAAATTGGCGTTTATTGATCCTGGTTTTTTTGAAAATCCAGACCACCCAGCGCGAGTGCTATTGAATAACCTTGCCGAAGCAGGCATTCGCTGGATTGGGAATGACGGTACGATACAGCACAACATGTTGGAGAAAATACGGGAAACGGTTGACCGTTTGCTGAATGAATTCACCAACGATGTGAAAGTGATTACCTCCATATTGTTGGATTTTAACGCCTACACAAAAAATATTGTTCGCCGCCAAGAGTTAATGGAAAAGCGCGCCGCGGAAAAAGCTCAAGGCGAAGAAAAACTACGTGAAGTGAAGCACCGCGTAAATAAAGAAGTAATGACACGAACAGAAGATAAAGACTTACCTTCGTCTGTGTTGCTCTTTTTGTTGCAGCCTTGGTTTGATTATTTATCTTTTTGTATGTTGCGTTATGGTGATGATTCGGAACAGTGGAGTGGCGCGCTTTCTTTAGTGGACGACCTCTTGTGGGCTGTTGATGTTAAGTCAAATAATAATGACATTCAAATTCAGAAAGAATTGATTTATCGCTTACAATCAGAAATGCAGGCCGGGTTTGATGTGATTGGTTATGACGCCGATAAAGGCGAAAAACTGATTGAATCCATCACCGATATTTTACGTGCAGCCATTGCGCAAAAGGCGCCGGAGCCAGAGCCAGAGCCAGTGCGTGAGGAAGCCGAAAAAGTCATCGCAGAGAAAAAGAGCGCGGCTCCATTATTGGAACCAGACCATGTCTCTGACGAAGAGCAGCGGGTAATTGACGGCTTAAAACAAATTGAGTTTGGGACTTGGTTTGAATTTGAAGGCGGTCGCCGTCTTAAAGTAGCTTGGTATAACGCGCGCACTATGCATTACATGTTGGTGAATCAGGTAGGGAAAAAAGAAGCCATGCTCACGGGCTTGGAGCTTGCTCGTAAAATGATCGCCAAAACCGCTAATATTGTTTCAGGTAGCTCTAAACCGTTCTTTGAACGTGCACTGGAGGATATCTACAATAATATGAGTGGCGCAGCCAGTACGGATGTCGAGCATATTTAAATAGTGGCTTTACTAACCTCACCGAATATAAATACGGCCCTCTTGTGAGGGCCGTATTTATATGAAAAGTCGTAGTCCTTAGAAGTTATAACCTAGCGATAAAGAAAAATTACCGATGTCGTAATCTGGAGAGTCGTTGTCGATATCCATCGTTAGCATTGTGTAATCTAAGCCGATAACAATATTCTCGTTGATAGAGTATTCGCCGCCAAAGCCGTAATATAAGTCTGTTCCAGATTCCGAGAGCGACCCTGATCCGCTAAAGCTTGAGTCTAAAGAGCTATAGCTATAGTTAGTATTTATATCCCAGCTGGAAAAACCTATTTTCGCGAAAATAGAAAACTGGTCAGATAGAGGTATGGCTCCTTTAACCCCCGCGCTTAAAGAATCTGTCGATATCTTATTGTCGCCTATTATGTTTTCTTCTGTGGAGACGGTGGTGAAATTACCATAATCATCATAGCGAACTTCAATTGCGAAGTTACTGTTAAAACGGTATTGGCCACCTATTGCAAAGCTTGTGTCGCTATCATTTGTGATTTCAATGTCGTGCTTGGCTTGGCCTATCGCCCCAAAGACTCCAAAGCCTGAGTTGTCTGCGAAAGACGGCGCGCTGAGCAAGGTTGTGGCGAGTAGCGGTAATAATAACTTGTTCATAAAGAGTCCATATTGAGTTAAATTATATTCGGTTACTAAAGCTGAGCTCGCAATTATAGGGGGCGAAACTTAACAAAATATGAATGCTGCTTGATTGTCGTGCACAAAAAAACCGGCTAAAAAGCCGGTTTTTTTATTACAGTTTGTGTTTAGGCATATTTCATAATACTTCGATGCTGCGCGGCAGAGCCCCAAGGATTATCGGCGCCTTTAAGGCCTACAATTTCGCCGATGGCGGCTTTCCAGGCTTTAATGGGTTTGTCTGTTTCTGCATCGGGAATTAATCCGCCGCGATCGGTGACGCCAGTAGAGGCACCAGCAATCACGTTGTCGCTAATTACAATGGTACTGAGATGCGGGCCGTGGTTATTGATTAAAGGAATGCGTGAGTGTTCAGAGACAAACACAATCGTCACATTCATATCATCGCGGCCGAGCATACGGTCGCAAAAAGTCGCAAGGCCTGGCTCCATTAACTTAAAGTACCCGCGCGAACGTGAACCGTCATTATCGTCGTGAGTGTCCCAGTAAGTGCCAGAGCCTTCACCAACGCACACTACATTAACGCCGCTGCGGAATAAGCCTTCAGCTACTTTTAACTTTTGCCCAATCCCGGGGACGCCAGTGTAGGCGGCATTGATTTCGGCAGCGCTCACTTCTGCTGCTGGTGTTGTCATCGAAGCGGCTAAGCCTTGGTAACCGGCCAGCACACTGCTGAGGTTTTCGCGGTTTTGGAAACCTTGCTCTGCGAAGCGTTGTTGGGTGCTGGTGACAACTTTTCCCATAATTGGGCGGTTTTCTTTTTCGAGTACATCGCCAACACCGTTCAGTGTTGCCAATGCAGACTCTAAGCTAGATACCGGCTCAAGAGATACGCCGCCGACATCCTCGCCATCATTGGCACCAATTACACCGCCTACGCGTGCCGCTTTAATCGCGGCGTTGCCACCCATTTTTGACGCTAATGCTTGGGCTAAGCCGCCTTCAGGGCTTTTCCAAAAGTGGTGTGCAGAGTTGTGGTTGGAGGCGCCTACTGTGCCTAAGCAGGCAAATCGGTCCCAGACTTTTTGTGGTAAAGCTCCCCAAGATTCGGTGTCGTAACTAATGTCGCCAATGGTCGTGAATGGTTTGGGTGCTGCAAATTCTTTTTGGCTAAAACCAAAGCTCATTTCTTCCGGTTCATTATCTAAAAACGAGGCAGCCGAGGTCATGATGGGGGCGTAACCGCCGTTCATCATCACTAATAATAAGCGTGAAGGTTTGCCGTTAACCATCGCTTGGTTTTGCGCGCTGGCAATATTGGGGAGACCAGCTACGCCAGCGACACCCAGGGCAGCAGTGCCTTGTATAAATTGTCGTCTTTTAATCATGGTAACTCTCCAATTAGTAGGTGATGGCTGGTAGTGAGATCATCATAGATACGCAAGCGTACTTAGCTTGCTCCTTCGCGTTATTTAGTGCTGCAGCGTCAACTAGGGCTACATCTATACAAGATTGCAGTTCGTCTTCGGTAGCAGGGCGTAGCCACATGCGGGTTGCCCAGTCTGCACAGCTGCTGCGCAAAGCTGATTCTGTGAGTGCAGGAAGGTTTTCGTTGGCGCAGGCTTGTAGTGCCGAGTTAACGAGAACATTCAACGATACTGCGCCAATTTCACCTTCGGTATGCCAGAACTCGGGTTCTGATTTAAACGCATTGCGTGAGCCGGCTAAAACAGAAGGTACTTCACCAAAAATACGCGTGAAATCGTCAGTTAGCATGCTGTAGGTTTTAATGCGCGCGGTGTCTTGGCCGTAACGGTCCTCGGTGACGACTTTAACGCCGCCTGCAACACCGTTAACTTCAGTTAATGCCCAGCCGTTTACCACATTCCAAATCCAGTCGGTAATGCCTTGTGCGCATTCGCCAACACAGTCGTCTGGGCCTACGCCATCTTCATTGCTGCCGCCGTCTGGCATGGCCACTTCAATGTAAGCGCGCAGACCTTCCCATGTGCCACAGGCATCACAGTTTTCAAGGCTGCCGCCAATGCCGCCTTGGCCCACGCCGCCGTGGCATACCACACAGGTGTTTGTGGCTTTTTGGTAAAAGGCTAAACCTTTGGTAACTCGCTCGTTGCGCACCTCTTCGCTAACGGCATTCTCTACTTCGCCGGTTGTTGGGATGCTGCTGGCAGCGCTTGATGAGCTTACGGTTACGCTGCTTGAGTCGCCTCCGGTGGTTGTGGCGTAGCCATTTAAAATATAAGCCGCGGTGTCTCTCGCGCATGGGCCTGTGCAATTGCCGGCGCTATTTTTTGGCATGGCGCCGGCAATGTATTGGGTAAGGCCTTCTTGGGTGTCTCTGCCGGAGGCCACTAAAAGAATCGGGGTGCTTGCGGCACCTTCACCGTTAGCGCCATGGCAAGCCTCACAGCTAAGTGTAAATATCTCGGTGCTTTTGTAAAAGGCTTGGCCTGCGACTAGATCTGGCTCGTTAGAATTAGCTTCTGAGCTAGAACTCTCAGGTGATTCTGAGGACGATTGAATAATCGAGCTCGAACTGATAGTAACCGAAGAGCTTAATGAAGAAACAGCATCCATGCTCGATGAGCTGATACTAGCTTGTGATGATGGCGTTGCTTCACTGCTGGATGAGTTTGTTTCAACTGGCCCAACACAGGCGGAGAGCGCCAAGGCGAGGCCTGCAAAGGCCCATAGTTTGGCGGTGCGAGAAAAATAAGGCATAAGTTTGATTCCGCCAAAGTGTGTCAAAGAGGTGAGGGTTGTTGGGGTGTCTAATTTCATGGTTAGCCCTCCTCGCTTTTACAGAAAATGTCAGATTCCACAAAATGCTTAACGGATGCGGTAATGTGGCCGTCGTTTTTAAACTCTTCAATACACTGCTCAAATAAGGCTTTATCTGCGCCGCGATGCTCGCGGCCAAAAACAAATTGAAAAGCAATGTTGCACGCGTTGGTATTAAACGAATCGAGGCTGGCAAGAACTTCTGTGAGTTCTTTAAGGTTGCTGACAGGTTGACCGTAAATTTGTTGGTTAAACGGGCCTGGCGCTGCAATTTCGATCAAGTTTTGCGCGTCGCTAGATTGTCGATCTACTAGCGGTAGGATTTGTGCGATACGATCTAAAGCGAAGTCTGAATTAAAGTGGCAGGCAACGCAGACGTTGTTTGGGTCTTGACGAGCGTTGCGACCGCTGCCACCAGTGCTGTTTACGGTTAAGGCCTCAAGGTTCAAACCTATTTGGTTATTTAAAATTAAATAGGCTGTGCGTAGTTTGTAGCCGAACTCTTCATTGCCTTTATACACTTTTTTCCAATTGCGGTCGGAAAAGTAACCGGAGTTTTCTGCTCTGGGGTTGTAGCCATTGTCGTAAAGGTCATAGCCACCGGTAAAAAGCTCTTTCCACGGTTTTTCTTGGTTGTCTTTAAATATGTAGAACTTCATGGCCATGTAAACGGGGTTGTTGCGCTTACCATCACCGGGTAACCAGTTCATGTGTGCGTTAACGTACATTGAAAACTTTTCAATGAATTCGTCGTTGCTCATCATTGCGTCCACCGTTGACATCGGGTCTGCAATATTGAGCTCTTGCGCTGTTGCTGAGCGACCGTAAAGCGTGCTGTGTAATTTCTGGCTGCATTGCATCGCAGTTTCGGCAAAGCTAGGTGCCGCTGAGAGTAATGTTGCAGAAACTGCCAGACGCCCCAGCGGGCCGATAAGCCTTTTAATGGTTATCATGATGGTTTCCTTAATGGTTGGTGCATTTATTGTGTGCACAGGCGGGGCTAGTGGCTGCAACCTGCGCGCGTGTTCAATCATTCTTGCTGATGATTTTTATTCAAAATAAGAATGCTTTTTTACCGTTTAAGTGAGCATAGCGGGTAATTTTTTGCGTTAGTTTTAACTTCGTCACAAAAACTGTTTGGGTGGTCTTGAATTCATCTTATTTGGTGATTTTTTCGCAAAAGTGCGACCCAGATCTCCCACCTTAAAGTGGCTGGAGTATGCGAAAAATAAGGGTTTTAGAGTCACTGCAATGACTTGCCGAGTCATCACCTGAAAATGTCTTTCGGTGCCATTTGCCATGCTGTGAAAGTGCATTGGCAGAAATATCGACAATTGTTCGAAGCGCCAGTGTTGGTTAGAATGCGCACAAATTTTGATCAATCGATTTTTTTAAATGGACTTCGCTATGCCTTTCGCCCAACGCGCGCTATTTGCCCTTGTTTCCTCCACTGTTTTAGCCTATCCAGCTTTTGCGGCCATTAATGCCGCAGATGATTATCGTCAAGTGCCGCAAGACACGGCCGTGGTAATAGATGTGCTTTTTAACGATTCCACCGACCAAGATGGTTTGACCATTGTTGGGAATACGGCGG
This sequence comes from Marinagarivorans cellulosilyticus, assembly GCF_021655555.1. Lineage (NCBI taxonomy): Bacteria > Pseudomonadati > Pseudomonadota > Gammaproteobacteria > Cellvibrionales > Cellvibrionaceae > Marinagarivorans > Marinagarivorans cellulosilyticus. The sequence continues at coordinate 1,326,245 of NZ_AP023086.1, forward strand.
CCACCCATGGTGCTGTAACGCCGGCAGAGGGCGGTGGTTTACGCTACCAGCCAAACGATGGTTTTTATGGTGCCGACAGTTTTACCTACACCATTGAAAATAGTGCCGGCGAGCGGGATACGGCGCAGGTAATTATTACAGTGGTTGCCGAGGAAGGTGTTGTCGAGGCTGCCAGTATTGCGCAAGCGGCGCCCAAGGCTGCAAACAATGTCATGCGCAGCCACCGCGATGCGGTTTCGTTATTTTTAGATGGCGGCAGTTATGCATCACTTAATGAAAAAGAAGTCGCGCGATTAAACGGCACATTGGGCGGTGCGGCAGGGGATGGCGATTTTGCTTTCGGCGGGATCTTCGCTAGCGTAAATATGCGCAGCGGCGAGCAGGATGCCGGCGATATGAATAACGGCGAATTGCAAAGCGGTTACAAAGATAACTTAAATGGCGCCACCATCGGCGCCGATGTTTTATGGCGCGAAAATTGGGTGGCCGGTGCCGCCCTAGGTTTTTCGAACAGCTCGGTTGAATTTGCGGGTACCGACAGCGACGGCAAAGGCAATGGCGACTTTGATATGTCCGATGTGAGTATTTTGGGCTTTGCCAGCTACCGCGACGATGCCTTTAATGTACAAGCGCAGTTGGGCTACTCCAGTTTAGATTACAGCTTTGAGTACGCCGATAGCGCGGGTAATAACCGCTTTGCCTTTGTTAAAGGGCAATACACCTTCCGTAAAGGCGGTTGGCAATTTATTCCTGGTTTATCGCTTAATTACCAAAGCCAGTTTGTTGAGGCTTATATAGAAGAAAAGTCCAGCGCTAACCCCACACCTAGCAGCTTCAGTAGCCAAAAAACACGCTCATTACAAAGCGGTTTAAGCCTACATATCGACCGAGCCATTAATTTTAATTGGGGCGTATTTTTACCGCGTTTTGCCATTACTGCAGAGCAAGTCATTAATTCTGGCCAACGCGGTATTAACGGTTATTCCGGTGGGCAAGCGTTTGAATTAAGCGCGAGTGAAATCGATAAAAACCACATGCTGGTGGATGCCGGCGCATCGTTAGTATTACCGCGTGGTTGGGCGGTATTTTTTAACGTACAAAGTTTATTGCAGCAAGAAAACTACAGCAGCAATACCGTGCAATTAGGTTTTAGGAAGGAGCTTTAATATGAGCCATAAAATGGGTACGTCAATATTTAAAAGGCTGTTATTTAAAGGGCTATTTCTTAAGGGGCAGCCAAAAATATTATTACCGTTATTGTTGGGTACAGTTGCCTTAACCGCCTGTAATGAGCATCAGCCCGCCGAAAAAATTGGTGGCTCAGCATCGGCAGTTGGTGGTGCAGCATCAAATGGTGCAGCGGCTAGTGTCGGCATAAACACAACACAATGGTTGGTGGTTAAAGAAAAAGAATATGGCGATAGCGGCGTTGTTGTTGCGTTATCGGCGAGCGTAACCGATGGCGCCATAGCGCCTAGTGTTATGTGGGAGCAAATCAGTGGCCCAAGCGCTATTGTAGTTAACCCTGACCAATTAAATACCAGTGTTGTATTACCTTTTGTACAGAGTGTTAGCGAACTTACCTTTCGAATTACCGCCGTTGCGAATAATCAAACGCTAACGTCGATACAGACAGTTACAGCTTTACCCTTGCCTTTGCGGGCGACGGTTGCGAATCCTATTCTTTCAGCAACGGATACCGCAGTGGCGATTGATTTGTTGCAAGCGGTACCTGCCAATACGGTATTTGAGGTATCTAATCGTGGTGGCAGCGCCATTGAGGGAACTGATTTTTCTGAGCTACCTGCATCAATAACTGTCGCTGGCGGGCAGCGTGTAGAACTCCCCATGGCGGTGCTGCCTTCAATGCGGCAAGTCGATGTTTTTACAAAAATTATGCTGCGCCCCCAAGATGGCAGTGAGCCAATTGTTTTAACTGTTGTTATTCCGGCGAGTGTGGCGCTGGAAGTGGCTGCGGCCGCGTCGAGTGAATTGGCGTTTAGTAGTGAAGCGGCTAGTTCTGACGGTGGATTTAACCAGCCCAGTAGTATTGGTGTAGAAAGTAGCGCCGCTGCAATTAGTAGTGTGACGACCGAGAGCAGTCTAGACAGCGCTAGCAGTGCACCTGAAGTTACTGTAAGCAGTGAAGCTTCCTCGAGTGCGCCTGCGGTTAATACTTCGTCTTCTGTTGTCATTGGTTCCTCGGCAGTTAGTAGCGCCTCAATTATGGCCTCAAGCAGTTCAAGTGTGATTGCTTCTTCGTCTGTTGAGGCTAGTTCGAGTGCCGCAACCTCAGTACCTGAGTCCAGCAGCTCAATAACAGCAACGTCGTCTTCTGTTCGCAGCGAATCAAGTTCATTAGCTGTATCGTCAAGTTCTAGCGAAGCTGAATCAAGCAGCTCTTCGTCAGAAATGCTGAATCCTCTTAATATGACGGCGAGTTTTGCGGGTTTTGATATTGAAACGGAGAGCGTAAATATTCAGCTGTCTTTTTCTGAAATGGCCTTGGTTGATGATATTACCGTTTTTATTAACGAGGTAGCGCAAGAGGCTAACTTTGCCTCTTTATTAATGGGCAATGTGGCTACGATTGGTTTTTCAGTGGCGCAGTTATTAGCTGAAGATAATGTGGTCCAAGTTATTGCCGCTAATAATCAAGGGCAAATGATCAGTGCATCGCTGGCCATTTTACGCGGTAGTGAGAGGGACGATAATTTAACAGCGTCTGATAATCTCGATATTTTCTTACCGGATGTTGGCCATGACCTTTTAGTCGGCAACGCTCAAAGTAATGTGTTTGTGCTTAATGGTCAGAATGAGACATTAGCAATACAAGCGTTGGCGCAAGCTGATAATCGTTTGATTATCACGAATGGCGCTACTGCCGATGATGTACGGTTTTTATTGGACGGCAACGATTTAATCCTATCGGTTGGTGAAAGTTATCGTCAGGTTCGATTGGTGGATTGGTTTTTAGCCGATGAGAATCTTATCTTTTCTGCCATAGAGTTCAATGATGGTATATCGCTTGATCTTACAGATTTAAGCAATGTTGAAATGGCTGTTGCGCCGTCGGTTCAGTTTACTTTTGATAGCCCTTCTTTTGAGGAAATTAATACGCAAGGTACAAGCCTGCATGTCGCCGCGAGAGAGGGTGGCGGTTATTTGGTTAGCGTGACAGAGACACGAGTAGAAACAGAAACAACGGATGATGTGCTGTCGCAATTTGATGGTGATAGCTACAGCGCGCTAATTACGCCTGAAGATTTTATTGATGGTCGAACCCGTTTACAGTTTGAAGTGGAAGATAGTTTGGGTTACCAAACACAGCGAAATGCCGCTGTTTTCATTGGCAGCGTTGAGGGCGAGGCTATAGCGGGATCGAGTAGTGATGACTTGATTATTGCTGGTCCAGGGGATGATAGCCTAAACGGTAGTGGCGGAAACGATGTTTTACGCGGCGGATTGGGTCGCGACACATTACAAGGTGGTGCAGGTGATGACACCTTTATTTATGCCTTGGACGACGGTAGTGATGTTGTTAATGCCATCTCCGAGTCCCGAGCGGATAAAAACAATCAATTAATATTTTTAGATGGCATTAGTCCTGAAGATATCCGCTTTAGTCGAAGCAATAGTAATTTAATTCTGCGCCATGTAAATGATGTCGATAGCGTCACAATTAATAATTATTTCTATAATGACGACACTGAAAACATGTGGAATCCAGTGCAGCAAATTATTTTTTCGAATGGTGTTGTTTGGGATACCGTTTACTTTTGGGATACCTTTTTAGCCGGCACCGAGTTTGATGATTCTATTCGCGGATCATTTGATGCTGATATGATTTCGGGTGGTTTAGGGAATGACAGTATTAATGGTGCGGCCGGTGATGATGAATTGTTCGGCGGTAACGGCAACGACTCATTAAATGGTGATGCCGGCGCGGATACACTTAACGGTGGCGTCGGTCAAGATAGTTTAAATGGTGGGGTGGGTGACGATAGCTTGTTTGGTGGTGACGGTAACGACACGCTCACAGGTGGAACCGGTAATGATGAATTAACCGGCGGTGCCGGTAACGATACCTTGCAAGGTGGTGCGGGTGACGATACGTTTTATTTTAATCTGGGCGACGGCAGGGACACGATTGAGGGAAGCTACGAAAACCGAGAAGGCAAAGCCAATGTACTTATTTTCGGGGACGGTATTTTACCCAGCGATATTACCTATTGGCGCGATGCGAATAAATTGGTACTGGCGATAAACGGCTTTGATCGTGTGACGATTGATGATTATTTTGACGAAGATAATACCCATAATTTATCCAATCCCGTTCAATTTATTCGCTTTAGCGATGAAGCTCGGACGGAATGGGACGTAGATTATTTTTACCCGCAATTATTTCTAGCGACCGATGCGGATCAAACAGTAGACGGCTCGTTAGTCGATGATGTTATGGCGGGCGGCTTAGGAGAAGACACCCTAGATGGCAAAGCGGGTAATGACGAGATAGACGGTGGTGCGGGCAACGATAAGCTCACCGGCGCGGCCGGCGCGGACGTTCTGAACGGTGGCGATGGTCAAGATAACTTAAGCGGCGGCGCTGATGACGATCAGTTATCCGGTGGTGCAGGCAATGATGTGCTGGCCGGTGGCGCCGGTAATGATCAATTAACCGGTGGCCCTGATAACGACAGCTTGCAAGGTAACCAAGGCGACGATATTTTCTACTTTAATCTGGGCGACGGCAGGGACACGATTGAGGGAAGCTACGAAAACCGAGAAGGCAAAGCCAATGTACTTATTTTCGGGGACGGTATTTTACCCAGCGATATTACCTATTGGCGCGATGCGAATAAATTGGTACTGGCGATAAACGGCTTTGATCGTGTGACGATTGATGATTATTTTGACGAAGATAATACCCATAATTTATCCAATCCCGTTCAATTTATTCGCTTTAGCGATGCTGAAAGTACTGCGTGGGATGTTGATCAGGTTGCTCAAATGATTGAAAGTCTTGGGGATATCACTCCCATAGACGGTCTATCTTTGAGCGGTACGCTGGAGAATGATGTTCTTGTGGGAGGCGAAGGCAGTGACAACCTGTCGGGCGGCAACGGCGACGACATTCTTACCGGTGGTTTAGGTAACGATACGTTAGAAGGTGGCCGCGGCGACGATACGTTTATCTATCAGTTGGGTGATGGCAGTGACCGTATTAATGCGATCAGCGACGCGCGCGAAGGTAAAAACAATCGCCTGATGTTGGGTGAGGGTATATTGCCGAGCGAAACGACTTTCTGGCGCTCGGGGAATGAATTGGTGCTGCAGTTTGTTTCTGGCGAGCGTATGACGATTCAGCTCTATTTCCTTTCTGACGATACGGCCAATGTTGCCAATCCCGTGCAAGGCATCCACTTTGCCGACGAGACGGTCTGGACCAGCGACTTTATCTGGTTGACCCTTTTAGCGGGAGCCGAGGGTAATAATACGATTGCAGGCTCGTTAAATGATGATGTGATTAACGGCGGGAATGGGGATGATAGTTTGCGCGGCGGCGCCGGCGACGATGTACTCAATGGTGATGCCGGTAATGATACGCTGAGTGGCGAAGCGGGTGCGGATACGCTCAATGGCGGTATGGGTAAAGATACCTTGACTGGTGGCAGTGATAGCGATGTGCTGAATGGTGGTGAGGGCGCGGACAACCTGTCGGGCGGCAACGGGGACGATATTCTCACCGGTGGCTTAGGTAACGATACGCTAGAAGGCGGAAGTGGTGACGATACCTTTATCTATAGCCTCGGCGACGGCAGTGACCGTATTAATGCGATCAGCGACGCGCGCGAAGGTAAAAACAATCGCCTGATGTTGGGTGAGGGTATATTGCCGAGCGAAACGACTTTCTGGCGCTCGGGGAATGAATTGGTGCTGCAGTTTGTTTCTGGCGAGCGTATGACGATTCAGCTCTATTTCCTTTCTGACGATACGGCCAATGTTGCCAATCCCGTGCAAGGCATCCACTTTGCCGACGAGACGGTCTGGACCAGCGACTTTATCTGGTTGACCCTTTTAGCGGGAGCCGAGGGTAATAATACGATTGCAGGCTCGTTAAATGATGATGTGATTAACGGCGGGAATGGGGATGATAGTTTGCGCGGCGGTGCCGGCGACGATGTGCTCAATGGTGATGCCGGTAATGATACGCTGAGTGGCGAAGCGGGTGCGGATACGCTCAATGGCGGTATGGGTAAAGATACCTTGACTGGTGGCAGTGATAGCGATGTGCTGAATGGTGGTGAGGGCGCGGACAACCTGTCGGGCGGCAACGGGGACGATATCCTCACCGGTGGCTTAGGTAACGATACGCTAGAAGGCGGAAGTGGTGACGATACCTTTATCTATAGCCTCGGCGACGGCAGTGACCGTATTAATGCGATCAGCGACGCGCGCGACGGTAAAAACAATCGCCTGATGTTGGGTGAGGGTATATTGCCGAGCGAAACGACTTTCTGGCGCTCGGGGAATGAATTGGTGCTGCAGTTTGTTTCTGGCGAGCGTATGACGATTCAGCTCTATTTCCTTTCTGACGATACGGCCAATGATTACAACCCCGTGCAAGGTATTCACTTTCCTGATGAGACCATCTGGACCAGCGACTTTATTTGGTCGATGCTTTTAGCGGGAACCGAGGGGAACAATACGATTGACGGCTCGTTAGATGATGATGTGATTAACGGCGCAAGCGGGGACGATACTCTGCGCGGCGGCGCAGGAGATGATGCGCTCCATGGTGATGCCGGGAATGATACGTTAAGTGGCGAGGACGGTGCGGATACGCTCAATGGGGGCATCGGCAAAGACACCTTAACGGGCGGTAATGACAATGATGTTCTGAACGGTGAGGAGGGCGCTGACAACCTATCAGGCGGTAACGGCGATGATATCCTTACCGGTGGTTTAGGTAACGATACGCTAGAAGGCGGAAGTGGTGACGATACCTTTATCTATAGCCTCGGCGACGGCAGTGACCGTATTAATGCAGTTAGCGATGTGCGCGGCGGTAAAAACAACCGTCTGATTTTGGGTGAGGGTATCTTGCCAAGTGAAACGACGTTTTGGCGCTCGGGGAATGAATTGGTGCTGCAGTTTGTTTCTGGCGAGCGTATGACGATTCAGTTCTATTTCCTTTCTGACGATACGGCCAATGATTACAACCCCGTGCAAGGTATTCACTTTCCTGATGAGACCATCTGGACCAGCGACTTTATTTGGTCGGTGCTTTTAGCGGGAACCGAGGGGAACAATACGATTGACGGCTCGTTAGATGATGATGTGATTAACGGCGCAAGCGGGGACGATACTCTGCGCGGCGGCGCAGGAGATGATGCGCTCCATGGTGATGCCGGGAATGATACGTTAAGTGGCGAGGACGGTGCGGATACGCTCAATGGGGGCATCGGCAAAGACACCTTAACGGGCGGTAATGACAATGATGTTCTGAACGGTGAGGAGGGCGCTGACAACCTATCAGGCGGTAACGGCGATGATATCCTTACCGGTGGTTTAGGTAACGATACGCTAGAAGGCGGCGTTGGTGACGATACGTTTGTCTATCAGCTGGGTGATGGCAGTGATCGGATTAATGCGACTAGCGATCGTCGAGAAGGCAAAAACAATCGTCTGATTTTGGGTGATGGGATTCTGCCCAGCGAAACGACGTTTTGGCGCTCGGGCAATGAGCTGGTGTTGCAGTTTATCTCCGGCGAGCGTATGACGATTCAGTACTACTTCCTTTCCGATGATACCGAGAATGATAACAACCCCGTTCAAGAAATTCTCTTTGCCGATGAGACCGTCTGGACCAGTGACTTTATCTGGTCGACGTTATTTGCGGGCACGCCGAATAACGACATCATTGATGGTTCACTTGTTGATGATGTGATTGTGGGTGGTGCCGGTGAGGATACTTTGCGCGGGGCCGATGGCGCGGATTCTTTGGCTGGCGGAGACGATAACGACACTATTAATGGCGAGGCTGGCAGCGATATTTTAAATGGCGATGCCGGTAACGATTCTATTAGCGGTGGCACTGAGAATGATGAACTGTATGGCGGTACTGGCAATGACGTCTTAAATGGTGATGCAGGGGATGATGTTCTAGTCGGTGGCCCGGGTAACGATATTTTGCAAGGCCATACCGGCGATGACACTTTTATGTTTTCGCTCGGTGACGGCGCCGATACCATACAAGCCGTTAACGATAACCGCGCAGGCAAAGCCAATCGCTTGGTGTTAGAAGGTGATATCGAGCTTGCTGATCTACGTTTTACCCAATCGGGCCGCAATTTGATTATTCAAAATAGAACTAACGATGATCAAATCACTATTCAGTCCTACTTCGCCGATACCAACGGCTCTTTTGCTGTCAGCCCTGTACAGCTAATTGAGCTACCAGACGGCACTGGGTGGGATGTAGATCAAGTTTTGTTGCACTTGTAATCAAATTTACAACATAGGGTTTAGAGCTGCTTGCTTATAAACCGCCAGTTAACGGGCCTTAGGGCCCGTTTTTTGTGGAGTGGCAGAAATTTCGACAATTGTCTGGCACGCCACTTTTGGCTAGACTGCGCGCACTTTTTGACCAATTTGTATCTATTAAACGGATTTCCTATGCCCTTCGCCCAACGCGCGCTATTTGCCCTTGTTTCTTCTACTGTTTTAGCCTCTCCAGCCTTTGCGGCCATTAATGCCGCAGATGATTATCGCCAAGTGCCGCAAGACACCGCCGTGGTAATAGATGTGCTTTTTAACGATTCCACCGACCAAGATGGTTTGACCATTGTTGGGAATACGGCGGCCACCCATGGTGCGGTAACGCAGGCAGAGGGCGGTGGTTTACGCTACCAGCCAAACGATGGTTTTTATGGTGCTGATAGTTTTACCTACACCATCGAAAATAGTACCGGCGAGCGCGATACGGCGCAGGTAATTATCACAGTGGTTGCCGAGGAAGGTGTTGTCGAGGCTGCCAGTATTGCGCAAGCGGCGCCCAAGGCTGCAAACAATGTCATGCGCAGCCACCGCGATGCGGTTTCGTTATTTTTAGATGGCGGCAGTTATGCGTCACTTAATGAAAAAGAAGTCGCGCGATTAAACGGCACATTGGGTGGTGCGGCAGGGGACGGCGATTTTGCTTTCGGCGGGATCTTCGCTAGCGTAAATATGCGCAGCGGCGAGCAGGATGCTGGCGATATGAATAACGGCGAATTGCAAAGCGGTTACAAAGATAACTTAAATGGCGCCACCATCGGCGCCGATGTTTTATGGCGGGAAAACTGGGTGGCCGGTGCCGCCCTAGGTTTTTCGAACAGCTCGGTTGAATTTGCGGGTACCGACAGCGACGGCAAAGGCAATGGCGACTTTGATATGTCCGATGTGAGTATTTTGGGCTTTGCCAGCTACCGCGACGATGCCTTTAATGTACAAGCGCAGTTGGGCTACTCTAGTTTAGATTACAGCTTTGAGTACGCCGATAGCGCGGGTAATAACCGCTTTGCCTTTGTTAAAGGGCAATACACCTTCCGTAAAGGCGGTTGGCAATTTATTCCTGGTTTATCGCTTAATTACCAAAGCCAGTTTGTTGAGGCTTATATAGAAGAAAAGTCCAGCGCTAACCCCACACCTAGCAGCTTCAGTAGCCAAAAAACACGCTCATTACAAAGCGGTTTAAGCCTACATATCGACCGAGCCATTAATTTTAATTGGGGCGTATTTTTACCGCGTTTTGCCATTACTGCAGAGCAAGTCATTAATTCTGGCCAACGCGGGATTAACGGTTATTCCGGCGGGCAAGCGTTTGAATTAACCGCGAGTGAAATCGATAAAAACCACATGCTAGTGGATGCCGGTGCATCGTTAGTATTGCCGCGTGGTTGGGCGGTATTTTTTAACGTACAAAGTTTATTGCAGCAAGAAAACTACAGCAGCAATACCGTGCAATTAGGTTTTAGGAAGGAGCTTTAATATGAGACATAAAATGGGTACTTCACTCTTTGATGGACAGTCAAAAAAGCTATTGGCCTTACTATTAGCACCGTTGTTATTAAGTGCTTGTAACGATAATCAGGAAGCGCAAAAAATAGATTCCGATAACGAACCTACGCTAACGGTCAACTCATCGCAAAGTAGCTCAAGCACAGGCAATCAAACACCAGAACTGTGGTTAACCGTTAAAGAACAAGAGTACGGCGATAGCGGTGTGGTTCTTAATTTACAAGCCGGTTTAACGGATAATAGCCGGCCGGTAGTTTCCAGTTGGCGACAGGTTTCTGGCCCAGAAGTGGTTGTAATTAACCCCGACCAATTGCGTGCGGCGGTTATTTTGCCTTGGGTAGAACAGCCCACGGCCATGGCCTTCGAAATTACCGCAACCAGTAATGGCGAAACCATAGTCGCGCGGCAAACGTTGGTAGCCTTGCCATTAACTTCGCGTGCCGATGTTATTAACCCAGTAGTTACGGCCGAAAATAATATTGTTAGCGTTAACCTATCGACGCCTATAGCTGCGAATTCTGTATTGGCGGTATCGGTCGGTGAGGGGACCGCTGTAGAAGGCGTTGATTTTGCAGCGGTGCCAACGACGGTAACGACTACCGACGGCACCTTGGTCGAATTACCCATTCAAATATTACCCTCTGCGCGAAGGGAAGATGTTTATACCAAAATAATTATGCGCTTGCCCAACGGCGGCGACCCAATTGTTGTGACGGTTGTTATTCCCGCTACCGTAGCGGAAGAAGTCTCCGCAGCGGCCTCGAGTGCATTGGCGCTAAGCAGTGAAGCGGCGGTAAGTTCTAGTAATATCACGCCATCTTCGGTAGTGGCTAGTTCGAGTGAGGGTGGTTTTAATGTACCTTCGTCTGTTAGCCCACCGAGTAGTGCAGCGGCTAGTAGCAGTGCAAATACGGTAAGTAGTGCTGAAGAAAGTTCGGTAGCGGCATCGAGCGAAACCGGTGTGAGTAGTAGTGAAGCGATTTCTTCTTCAAGTGAAGGTATTGAGCCGCCGAGTGATGATATTGATTTTTCTTTGTTTACTGATGCGGCGCTTAGGGCGTGCGTCGAGGCGACAGGTGAGACTAAGATTTCTGAATTGACGTCTCTTGTCTGCTCATCTATCGGGGTTTCTGACGCTTCGGGTATCGAACAGCTTACGGCTTTAACGGTATTGGTTCTTGATCGCAATCAACTAACTGCTCTAGATGTTTCGGCGAATACGGCTTTGACGTTATTGGACGTTAGATTTAGCCAGCTAAGTACTCTCGATGTCTCGGCGAATACGGCTTTGACGTTGTTGTACCTTGATAGCAACACGCTAACCTACATAGATATCTCCGCGAATGCGGATTTGACGGTGTTGCACCTTGGTGGCAATCAACTAACCACCCTTGATGTTTCGGGGAATACCGCTTTGAGGGAGTTGTATATAAATGACAATCTAATCCCTTGCTCCGAAATAGAAGACCTTATCACTCGTTTTTCGTCGGTAGTCCCAACGGACTGCATTAAAGCAAACAACCCTGATGCTTTTAGCTTTACCCCTAAAACAGAAGCTGAGCTGAATAGCACTGTCACCTCCAACGCAATCACAGTGACGGGCATTACAGAAAGCGTGGCTATTGCCGTTATAGGCGGTGAATACAGCCTAGATGGCGGCGAAACTTTCACCACTGAACCCGGCATGGTTGCGCCGAATGCTGAAGTGATTGTGCGTGTAATGTCTGCGGCGGTTGTAAACGAAACAACACAAGCGACGTTGGATCTTGGTGGTGTAGTTGGAACGTTTAGTGTGACGACTCGTAGTGTTAGTGATGATATTGATTTTTCTTTGTTTATTGATCCTGCGCTTAGGGCGTGCGTTGAGGCGACGGGGGTGACTAATATTTCCGAGTTGCTCGACCTGAATTGTGAGCGTTTAGATATTAACGATGCGACAGGCATTGAGCAATTAACTGCGTTAACCACGCTGAGTTTGGCCAATAATAATTTACGTTCTATTGATGTTTCTGAAAATATACGTTTGACGGAATTGTGGCTTAGCAATAATGCAATTTTTTCAATAGATGTTTCAGCGAATGTAGTCTTGAAAAAGCTGTTGATTCAATATAATGAGTTAAGTGAGTTAGATGTCTCTAATAACGTAGAGCTTGTAGATTTAATGGTCGATGTAAATAATATAAGTTCAATTGACCTGACTGGCAATAACTCCTTGGTTTATCTATTTGCTTCTTATAATCGCTTAAGTGCTATTGATTTATCCGCAAACACGCGCTTAGCTGTTTTGGATCTAATTGATAACTCTTTGTCTGCAATTGATGTTTCAGCGAACACGGCTTTGACGAGATTAAAACTCAATCGAAATAATTTAACAGAGCTTGATTTGTCTGCAAACATGTTGTTAAGTGATTTGGATGTTGAACACAATGATCAATTAAGTAAAGTCAACCTTCCTGTAAGTAAAACTCTAACAACAATAAGACTTAATAATAACTCTCTTACCGAAATCGATCTATCTGGTATTCCTGACGTGTCCGTTTTAGGGCTTTCTGGCAATGAGCTTTCTGCGGTTGAGGTGTCGAACAATACAAAGTTGACAAGCTTAGGGCTTGCTTATAATCAGCTAACCACCATTGATGTATCAGCCAATACCGTACTAAGAAGCTTGGCCATACAGGATAATTTAATCCCTTGTTCTGGCATACAAGATCTTATCGCCAGATTTAACTTGGTTGAGGGAAGTGACTGCTTGCACTCACTAGTCCCTGACAACTTCACATTTAATGCCCAGTTAGATGCTGAACTAAATACTCCCATTGTATCTAGCGCTATAACGGTAACCGGTATTACTGCCAATGTGCCTATTTCAATACTAGGCGGTGAATACAGCTTAGATGGCGGCGAAACTTTCACCACTGAACCCAGCACGGTTGCGCCGAATGCTGAAGTGATTGTCCGTGTAATGTCTGCAGCGGTTGTTAACGAAACAACACAAGCGACGCTGGATGTGGGTGGTGTAACAGGCGTTTTTAGTGTAACGACTCGCAGCGCAGTGATTAGCAGTAGCTCTTCGGTTGCGGTGAGTAGTTCTGAGGAAAGCTCAAGCAGCTTAGTAGCCGAAAGCTCTTCCTCGTTGGCTGTTTCTTCTGTTGAGAGTAGTTCTATATCATCAAGCGTAAATACTTCTAGCTCGTTAATTGCAGATTCAAGTTCTAGTGAAATCGAATCCTCTAGCTCAGTTGAATCTAGCAGTATTGCAAGCTCTAGTAGCCAAGCACCTTTGGTTGACTTTAATTTATCGTTGGAATTAGAAAGCTTTGATATTTCTAGCGCCTATGCTCAATTCACTTTGCAGCATGCCGACGGCGCGATAATTGATGAGCTAACATTCACCGTTAATAACGTAACGCATGAAACTAATTACGCAGGCTTATTGGATGGCAACCGCCTTAGCTTGGGTGATTACGTCGATAGCAATAACATTAATACGGTAACTTTTAATGCTGTTAATAGTTTTGAGCAGTCCGAGAGCATTACTTCTCGCTTCTTTTTAGGCTCACAGGCTGACGATGCTTTTGTTGCTGACGCTGAATTAAATGTATTTGTAGGTTACGAAGGTAGCGATATTTTTACCGGTAATGATCAGCAAAATATTTACTATTACGAGCAGCGACACGGCGCGATTACTATTGATGCCGATGCTGCGGCGCAGTCCAATATTTTGCGCTTAGGTTTCTCGTTCAGTTCGCAGAACCTTATGTTCTATCGCTTGGGTGACGATTTAATTATCGAAGGGGATGCTGCCGGTTCTAGCATTACATTGCTTGCTTGGTTTGATAGTGAGATCGCCCCTGTATTCGATATCTTTTTAGCCGGTGGCGAACCCTTAGAGATTTCTGCGGAAGACATTATCACCATGCCAACGCCACCGCTATTATTTTTGGCTTTAACGCCAGAAATGGTCAGCGTAGATGGCGCGGGTAATGTTGTGCTTGCCGTATCCGTAATGGAAGGCGACCGCCCAATTGTTAGCCTAACGGAAAATCTTAATAACGAAACTGTCGATATTCTTGGGCAACTAGACGAAGGTCTTTACCGTTTGGTTTTTGCGCCAGAGAGCTTAGCGGGCGAAAACTTATATACCTTTACCGTAACCGATGATTTTGGGCAGCAGAGCACAGCTACGGCATTATTGAGTGCCGGCACGGACGAGGCTGATACGTTAAGTGCAGCGGCTGAGCAGAATGCGGTTTATGGCAGCGCAGGAAATGACTCAATTTCTGCGAGTGGTGTTAACAGTCTTCTTGATGGCGGCCCCGGTAACGATACGCTAACAAGTAATACCGGTATTACTACTTTTATAGTTAATGCCGGTGAAGGCAACGATTTAATTTACGGCAACCGTGAAACGGATATTTTACTGTTGAATGTGCCGCGCGAGTCGGTTCGTGTTTTTCGTCAAACCAGTAGTGTTCAAAATCGTGTTCACTTAAACATTATTTTGAGTGGCCCCGACGGCGAAGAAAATACCGTTGTGTTGTATAACCAGCTGGGCGAGGCGGGAGACTACACCGGTGTGAGTCGTATTGTCTTTAGGGAAGGCGAAGATATGCTGCCGGCGGAGATGCGTTTGCTGGCCTTAACCGGCACGGCCGAGGCAGAAACACTGAATGACTATGCCACGGATGACACGTTAATTGGTCTAGCGGGGAATGACACCTTAAGCGCAACACAAGGTGATGATCGCTTAGAGGGCGGCCTCGGTAACGATACCCTTTATGGTGGCGCGGGTGCCAACACTTACGTTGTTAATTTAGGTGAAGGCAACGATTTGATTTACGGTAATCGTGAAACGGATATTTTACTGTTAAATGCTCCCTCAAGCTCGGTGACTATTCAGCGCGTAACTTCTGGCTCGGGTGAAAATATTCAGTTAGTTTTGAACAATGAAGTTAGTGAGTCATTCGTGACACTTGTTGGTCAACTTGCTGCTGAAAGTGCCACTTATACCGGTGTAAACCGAGTGGTGTTTTCCGACGAGGTTGTTTGGACTGCTGAGGATTTAGGTGTAAATACTTTGGCTTGCCAAGGTATTTTCGAAACGATTAATGGAACACCTGAGGCGGATGAGTTTTTAGGACAGTATTTTGATGAAGAAATTAATGGTGCCGGTGGCGATGACTTATTAAATGGTGCTGGTGGTTGTGATGTTTTGGATGGCGGCTCGGGTAATGATGAATTACGCGGTGGCGAGGGTGTTGACATCCTTGTCGGTGGTGCAGGCGATGATTTAATTATTGGCGGCCCTGGGGATGAAATTCTTACCAGTGATGGCGGCAGCGATATTTACCTGTACCGTTTAGGCGATGGTAACGATGTGATGCGTTATAGCCACGGCACCACGGTAACTACGGATACGTTTAAATTCGAAGGTGAAATTGCTTCGCGGCCCTACCGTTTAGTGAAAGTCGGCGATGACCTGTTAATCGATTTTGACGGCGGTGAAGCGGTCCTCACGTTTGAAAATTATTTTGCGAATGCGGTTTATCAAATTCCGTACTTTCAGTTTGGTGAGGCCGACGCCATTCGCAGCGGTGCCTTATTAGCGAGTCAGCCGGTTTATTCTTTAGCCTCGCCTAATGGCAGTGAGCATACGGGCTATACCGGCGTTGACTGGATGGAAGGCGGTGCCGGTGATGACATCTTTGACGGTGGTTCAGGTAATGATGAATTACGCGGTGGTGAAGGCGTCGATACACTGGTGGGTGGTGCTGGTGATGATCTTATTGTGGGCGGCCCTGGGGATGAAATTCTCACCAGTGATGGCGGCAGCGATATTTACCTGTACCGTTTAGGCGATGGTAACGATGTGATGCGTTATAGCCACGGCAACACAGTGACCAGCGACACGTTTAAATTCGAAGGTGAAATTGCTTCGCGGCCCTACCGTTTAGTGAAAGTCGGCGATGACCTGTTAATCGATTTTGACGGCGGTGAAGCGGTCCTCACGTTTGAAAATTATTTTGCGAATGCGGCTTATCGAATTCCGTACTTTCAGTTTGGTGAGGCGGAAGCCATTCGCAGCGGTGCCTTATTAGCGAGTCAGCCGGTTTATTCTTTAGCCTCGCCTAATGGCAGTGAGCATACGGGCTATACCGGCGTCGATTGGATGGAAGGTGGTGCCGGTGATGACACCTTTGATGGCGGCTCGGGTAACGATGAATTACGCGGTGGCGAGGGTGTTGATATCCTTGTCGGTGGTGCAGGCGATGATTTAATTATTGGCGGCCCTGGGGATGAAATTCTTACCAGTGATGGCGGCAGCGATATTTACCTGTACCGTTTAGGCGATGGTAACGATGTGATGCGTTATAGCCACGGCACCACGGTAACCACGGATACATTTAAATTCGAGGGTGAAATTGCTTCGCGGCCTTACCGTTTAGTGAAAGTCGGCGATGACCTGTTAATCGATTTTGACGGTGGTGAAGCGGTCCTCACGTTTGAAAATTATTTTGCGAATGCGGTTTATCAAATTCCGTACTTTCAGTTTGGTGAGGCGGAAGCCATTCGCAGCGGTGCCTTATTAGCGAGTCAGCCGGTTTATTCTTTAGCCTCGCCTAATGGCAGTGAGCATACGGGTTATACCGGCGTTGACTGGATGGAAGGTGGTGCCGGTGATGACACCTTTGACGGTGGTTCAGGTAACGATGAATTACGCGGTGGCGAGGGTGTTGATATCCTTGTCGGTGGTGCAGGCGATGATCTTATTGTGGGCGGCCCTGGGGATGAAATTCTCACCAGTGATGGCGGCAGCGATATTTATCTGTACCGTTTAGGCGATGGTAACGATGTGATGCGTTATAGCCACGGTACCACGGTAACCACGGATACATTTAAATTCGAGGGTGAAATTGCTTCGCGGCCTTACCGTTTAGTGAAAGTCGGCGATGACCTGTTAATCGATTTTGACGGCGGTGAAGCGGTCCTCACGTTTGAAAATTATTTTGCGAATGCGGTTTATCAAATTCCGTACTTTCAGTTTGGTGAGGCGGAAGCCATTCGCAGTGGTGCCTTATTAGCGAGTCAGCCGGTTTATTCTTTAGCCTCGCCTAATGGCAGTGAGCATACGGGTTATACCGGCGTTGACTGGATGGAAGGTGGTGCCGGTGATGACACCTTTGATGGTGGTTCAGGTAACGATGAATTACGCGGTGGCGAGGGTGTTGATATCCTTGTCGGTGGTGCAGGCGATGATTTAATTATTGGCGGCCCAGGGGATGAAATTCTTACCAGTGATGGCGGCAGCGATATTTACCTGTACCGTTTAGGCGATGGTAACGATGTGATGCGTTATAGCCACGGTACCACGGTAACCACGGATACATTTAAATTCGAGGGTGAAATTGCTTCGCGGCCTTACCGTTTAGTGAAAGTCGGCGATGACCTGTTAATCGATTTTGACGGCGGTGAAGCGGTCCTCACGTTTGAAAATTATTTTGCGAATGCGGCTTATCGAATTCCGTACTTTCAGTTTGGTGATGGGGAGTTGGTTTCAGGTGCCGAGCTTATTTCTTCTTCTACATTACATGAAACCTCCCCCACAACCTGGTCCTACAAAATCATAGACCCCGAAGACTACATAGACCAAGCACTACCCGATTATTCTTCAGTGGAAACCGACTTAACCGAGTGGGAGCGTGGTGAGGGGCCGTTTGCTAATGCGGATGATCATCCATTGGTGGTCGATACAACATTCCCCGCTAATGCGAATATTATTTGGCCATTAAATACCTATTTGTGGGCGCACACGGATGTCACTGTTGCGCAAGGTGATAGGTTGAAATTACGTTATTTGGTCGACAATATCGCTAGTATTTGGGTTAACGGCAAGTTGTATCCTGCGCGCGTTGGAAGTGAAAATGATGCGGCCGGTATTTTTGAACGCGAGCTGATAATTCCAGCTGAGGATTTGCGTGCGGGTGCGAACAGAATAGTTTTATTGGCAGAGGATTACGGTACATACAGTTATGCTCATATGGAAATAACCGTAATTACACCTTCGGAAGCCGAGGCTGCACGGGCGTTATTACTGGCAAACGCTTGTAAAGGGATTATGCCGAATCAAAGCAGTATTGCTGATCGCGTATCTAACCCCTACGCAAATGCTGAATTTTATTCAGACCCCGATTACGCGGCCCGAGTAAATTCAACACAGGAGCAAATGGATGACCCTGTAATGCTAGCGGCGATGGAAATGGTGAAAGGGGAATCTACCGGCATTTGGTTGGATAGCATGGCAAAACTGTGTGGCGAGCCAACTGATGAACGTATGAATTTACTGGACCACCTTGAAAATGCGCAAGCGCTTGCCGGTGATAAACCGGTTGTAGTTTCTACGGTAATTTTTAATTTACCGGCGCGTGATTGTGTTTCGGGTAACCACCCAGGTGAATTTGAAGCAACGGAAGAAGGCCTTAAAGGTTACCAAAATTATATTGATACGGTAGCGGCGCTAGCAGGGAGTTTTCCTGATTTACGCTTTGTGGCCGCTATTGAACCGGGCGCTTTAGCCTCTACCGTTGAATACGATCAACCCACAGTGCCCTTTAGTTACTGTGAATATGCTTTTGCCGATGGCATTTACGAGCAAGGGGTGACTTATGCACTGAAGACGCTAGGACAGGTGTCTAATATCTATAGCTACTTAGATGCTGGGCATGCGGCTTGGTTGGGGTGGCGTATTGATGCCTTGGCCACTAGAGTAATTGATTGGCTATTTTTAGCTTCGCAAGATCCACAATCGGATTTTGAGACCGACACAAATTACCAATTAATCAGTGGTCTCGTGACTAACGTTGCCGAATATATTCCCTATGAAGAGCCCTACATAAAAGGCTTTGACGAAACAAAACCAAACTTTGGTTTTTATAGTTGGAATGCACACGCAACGGCAAAAAGTTATGCCAATGCGGTACACGATAGTTTATTAGAAAGAACGCAAACATCGTTCGGTATGATTATTGATTCTTCTCGTAATGGTTGGGGCGGCGAGCGCCGACCGCAATTTGAGGGTACTGATCAAGGTTATCGTTTAGATCAGCGTCGTGCGCGTTGGCACTGGTGTAACAACTCGCGCGCAGGCTTGGGGAGTTTCCCGCAAGCTAGCCCAGACCCAGAAAATACCAACCTGCACGCTTTTTACTGGTTTAAACCACCAGGCGAATCGGATGGTGACGATGCGCCCGTGCGAGAAGGTATTTTTGCCGAATATGAAGTGCCCGTAAAAAGCTGTACCGAGGAATTTCGTGATGGTCAGTTAAATCCAACACCGTCTAGCCATTGGTTTGATAACCACTTTATTCAGTTAATCGAAAACGCATGGCCGTCTTTAATCGAGCCAGCTAAACCCTTAGCGATCGATTTGAGTGTAAGTAATTTGCCGGTTACGGCATTTGACGATGTGATCGTTAATTTTGAGTTGCCAGAAACGTCAATAGAAAACGTTGATGTGTATCTCAGGGGGGATGAGTTCACGTTATCCGGTGCTGCAGATTGGGAGGGTAGCTTCTTTGAGGTGTCTCTAGCTGATTTATTATTTAATAATATTACCCAGTCTCGCGTTCAATTAATGGCGGAAGATGTTAACGGCCAGCGTTATGTTGGGGAATTTTCGCTGGATAATTTTTCTCCTTTTGTTTCAAGTGAAGGCAGCGATGTTGTCGTTCGCAACAGACAATCTCAAACAGCTGTCACTCAAATACAGGGCTTCGCAGGCGACGATATATTAGTGGACTTGCTCAATTCTATAACCATAGATGGCGGCCCAGGTGATGACATATTACAGGGCGCGGATTTGATAGGTGGTGAGGGCAACGACATGTTGATAATGACCGGCATCGAAGTTGATCAAAAAGCCGTGGGTGGCCTAGGGGACGATGATTTTTATATCTTCGGTAACTATAGCCAAATGGTGATTCGTGATGACGAGGGTGTTAACCGCATATTCTTACCGAATGTCGTGCGCGAAGGCTTGCAGTGGTATCAAGGGGAATCTGGTTTAATTGTTGAGTATTACAATGATTCAGATTTTCCTGAGTTTGAGCTACTCGTAGAAAATTTCTTTTCTGATACGCCGTCTTTTGAAGGGATTTATGTTAATAACGAATTATGGCTTACTCCCGATAGTATTAATCAAGCGTTTTAAGGCGCTTGCGGTTTGTAAATTGTAGTTTTGTAAACTTGCAGTTACTACGCAAAAAAGCTTGTCAGTTAACGCTGATAAGCTTTTTTAGTGTTGGCGGTATGAAAGTGTAATGGGCAATAGCTTGGTTCAAATATCGGTAGCGCGGTCTTTACGAGAAAGTGCATTTTTAGAAATGCCTCAAGATGCTTGATCTTTAGTTTTCTTAGCTAGCAAGGGTATACTTAGAAACAAACCTAAAGGGCACCTCTAAAGTAAAGGATAGGGCTATGTATCGCATTTTATTAATAGTAATTATGTATACCGGATTCACCGCGTGCGGTGGTGGAAGTGATTCGGCAACACCGCCAGAAATGCACGCGCTTATAGCGCCCGAGAATATAGCGCTAAAGTTACAGACCCCTTTACGTGAACACGGTTACAGTAATTTAAGCGCCGCCATTATGGCTGATCAGCAAAGCTATAATGCGTTTATGGATCGTGTTGCTGGTCAAAGCGGCTGGAATGACAAAGCAAATTTTGTGTCGGTACTGACGAGCACTAATATCGATTTTGATCAGTACAATTTGGTGATATTTCCCTTTTCGGAAGGTTCAGGCTCTATCGGTATAACGCCACAACTGCCAAGCATCGCTGGAGATAATCTACTTATTGAGATCGAGCGCACAGTGCCGGAGGTTGGTACCGCAGACGTCGCTTATTACGCGCTGGTGTATCGTGTGAATAAAACGGTCAAGAAAATTAGCTTTGATAACGGCAAACAACTTGTTGTTCTTGAAAATGTGGCTAGCGATAAAGTAATGCCACTCAATTGCCAGATATGGACCGATGGGTGTAATACTTGCTCGCGCACTGAGCAGGGGGCGGCGGTGTTTGTACATTAATGGCGTGCAGTTTGGATACGCCTTCGCGATGCACGGAATGGTTTTAGCGGGGATCGACCGGACCCGAAAATGCCGCTACTGTTGCATTAAAAGCGCAATAATAGCGGCACTACAAAAACCTTAAATTATCGGGCGCCTCATTGGCTGTTAGATGTCTTTAAGGGGGGCGTTCGAATTAGCCAGCATTTTACGAAGCGTCGCCTGAAGTTGGTTTCTTCAAGCTCCTGCGTGAACTTTTTGTTAATAGCTTTAGAGCCGGCAGCACCTTCTTGTACGG
Organism: Marinagarivorans cellulosilyticus; assembly: GCF_021655555.1. NCBI lineage: Bacteria > Pseudomonadati > Pseudomonadota > Gammaproteobacteria > Cellvibrionales > Cellvibrionaceae > Marinagarivorans > Marinagarivorans cellulosilyticus. The sequence goes on from NZ_AP023086.1 coordinate 1,347,672, forward strand.
CTAACACCCCCTTTTCCGTTATGTGAATGTCGGTAGAGCGACGATCAAGCTTATTGGCTTCTCGTTTTATTAGACCTGTTTTTTCTAGGCGGTCTAGAAGACGCGTAACGGCGGCGCCATCTATGCCAATAAAAGCGGCAAGCTCCGCGGGTTTAGTTTTATGGTCATTGTAAATGGCGCTAAGCACAGCAAATGCACCTCGCGTTAGCCCTATCCCTTCTATGTGCTGTTCAAATTCACGCTCCATTGTACGGGCTAATCGGCTTATCAAGTAACTGGTACTATTCTGAATGGAATTAATTTTTGTTGGCATCGCGTGACTACTTATTTGTTTTGTAAAAAATACATGACAAGATCAACTATTGTTGACATCAATCAAATGGTTTATTGGTTTGCCCAAATATAGTGGGTTTCTCTCCGATAAGCAGCTTCTTGTGAAGATAAGCCTTTAATGAATCGAAACTACTCTTGTCGATATGGTGCTCTATTGGTCTTCATGTTTGATCATTGCTTTATAACTGCCCAATTTAATTATTCCAATCATAATTAAGTCAATTGCATTGCCAAACCGGAAGGCTGGATCAATGGAAATGGAGATTCTTAACATTTCGAGCCGGATAATTGAGCCGCGCAGTAAAGCCTCTAAAGCTTTTGTATTTTAAATTGCCGTTAAGTTGGTTATGAGCAGATCGGCAATAAACCCATAGGAATCAACATGAATACCAAAATCAAATTATCCAGCATCGCAGCTTTGGCGCTGTGCCTAAACCTCACAGCCTGCGCGACAAACCAAAACGCGACCGCAGCCACGCCTAGCCGGGCTGAAAGCAATACAAGCGAGCTGCTCAAAGCCGGCGAGGTTCCGGTGAGCCTCGACAACTTCATCCGCGCGGCCACCGATATTGAACTCGACAAATACGTCAAGCTTGCCGGGGGCGAGAATAAGTTCTACCACTTCCGCGAGCCAACACCGGTCGACAACCAGCCGACAGTGAGGATGAACCGCGATACGCTCTACAGCGCCGCAGTCGTCGATATTTCCGAAGGCGCGACACTGAGCTTGCCAGAGGTAGGCGAGCGCTACATGGCCGCGATGATCGTCAATCAGGATCACTACATAAACAAGGTCTTCCTGGGCGGCGGCACTTATACACTCGACATGGCTACTTTTGATACGCCCTACGTGATCGTCTTAATGCGCACACTGGTTGACGCCGACGATCCCAGCGACGTCGCCGCAGTGAATGCCATCCAGGGCCAGATGAAGATCGAGGCGGTCTCTTCCAAGCCCTTCGTTTTGCAAGACTACGATAAAGACGTATATCAGGCGATAATCGAGCGGCTCAGTATGCTATTGCCTTTTGTCGTCGGAAGTGAGAGGACCTTCGGGACACGGGAAAGCGTCTCTCCGGTCCGCCACCTAATCGGCGCGGCCGTCGGCTGGGGCGGCCTGCCCGAGACCGAGGCGATGTATCTCACCAACGTCCCCAACCTCCCTGTCGGCGAATACAAGATCGAAGTCCCAGCTGATGTACCGGTGGGCGCGTTCTGGTCGGTCAGCCTCTACAATGCGCAAGGATTTTTTGAGAAGAACGACATCGACGGCTACGTGATCAATTCGATCATGGGTGACCGCAACGATGACGGCTCGATGACGGTTCATCTCGGAGGTTGTGACGATGGGCGGAAGAACTGCCTGCCAATTATAGAGGGCTGGAATTATAGTGTCCGCCTTTATCAGCCGGGCCCCGAAATCCTCGATGGTAGTTGGACCTTTCCCGATGTTGAGCCCGTTAATTAAGTAAATAAGGAAAATTGATGATGAAAATACTATTAGCACTAATACTTTGTTTACCAACGCTTGTGTTTGCCAAAGATGCCACCTTGGGAAGCCTTGTCCGCGCGGAGACGGACTTCATGATCCGCCAGAATATCAAGGCTTATGGCCTCGAAATGGGCAAGATTATGCATCTGCGCAAGACGGCGGACCTAGACAACCAGCCCGTGATCCGGATGAACGTGGATACCCTCTATTCCTCGCTCATGCTCGATCTGTCCAAACCGGTCGAGATCACGATGCCCGATATCGATGGTCGCTATCAGTCGATGCATGTGATGAACCAGGATCACTACAGTTTTGTCGAGGCCAAGCCCGGCACCTACCGCCTTACTGAGGAAAGCGTCGGAACGCGCTTTGCCGCTTTGGCTTTTCGCACTTTCATCGACCCGAATAACCCCGATGATGTAAAAGCCGCTCATGCCGCGCAAGATGGGGTTGTCGTCTCTGGTGGAGGCACCGGGCCGTTTGAGGCACCGGACTGGAATACCGAACAACTGGCGGTGGCGCGCAAGGCACTTAATGATCTCGCAGCGGCGCTTAGCATTGACTCTAGCCTTGCTTTTGGACAGAAGGAGGATGTGGACCCTGTGCAATTCCTAGTTGGCGGCATTGCTGGGTGGGCTGGTCTGCCGGCAAAAGGTGCTATTTATCTTGTCGACGCTGTCGACCAGAACGACGGCAAAACGCCCTATGCCGTTACAGCTAAAGATGTGCCCGTAGATGCATTCTGGTCCATTACCGTCTACAACCAAGACGGCTTCATGGAGCCCAATAAGCTGGGCCGCAACAACTACAACAACGTCAGCGCCAAGCCCAATGACGACGGCTCCATCACCATTCACCTTGGCGGCTGTGATGATGAGCGCGTGAACTGCATCCCCATTACGCCGGGTTGGAGCTACGCCGTGCGCCTGTATCAGCCGCGCGAAGAGATCTTGAGCGGCAAATGGACGTTCCCAGCATTCGAGCTGGTTAAGTGAGGCGGGCGACTGAGACATTATTCTACCATTAATAGGGCTTTTAAAGAACTGCATAACCTGCATTCTGGACGATTGAGCGGGTGGCCGACTTTTGACGTTAGTCTAACGGTTGTTAGGTGTGAGGTACCCTTGACGACTGACTAAAGTGATTTTGGATTGAAACTCTCAATAATATGTTTTATTGGAAACCGAAAATGAAAAACGTATTGATTAGTGGTAATAGTATTTGTAAAAAACTCGCCTTTGGTGCACTGCTGCTTCAGTCAGCGTGGGTTTGCGCGCAGACCGATGAGCAGCTTGCCAAACAGCTTGCTAACCCTGTGGCGGCGCTGATTAGTGTGCCGGTTCAATATAACTACGATAGCAACATTGGCCCAGACGATAAGGGCACAAGGACAACGATAAATATTCAACCAGTAGCGCCATTTGAGCTAAATGAAGACTGGAATATTATTAGTCGTACGATTTTACCGCTGGTTAACCAAAAAGATATTTACCCCGGCGCCGGTAGTCAAACTGGCTTAGGTGATGTGGTGCAAAGTGTGTTCTTTTCACCTAAAGCGGCCACTGCCAGCGGTTGGATCTGGGGGGCAGGGCCTGTGGCCTATATTCCTACTGCAACGGATGATTTGCTGGGCGCTAAAAAGTGGGGGGGGGGGGGCACCGCTGTGGCGTTAAAACAGTCGGGTTCTTGGACTTATGGTGCCTTAACCAATCATATTGAATCGTTTGCCGGTGACGATGATCGTGCCGATATCAGCGCAACGTTTATTCAACCATTTCTAAATTACACCAACAGCAAAGGTGTTTCCTATGTATTGCAAACGGAAAGCACCTACGACTGGAAGGGAAAAGAGTGGACTGTACCTGTGCAGGCGGGTGTTTCGAAAGTGTTTAACTTTGGTGGCCAGGCGGTTAGCCTCGGTGCATTTGGACGTTACTGGGCGACTACAACGGACAGTGGGCCAGAGGGTATGTCACTGCGTTTGGTGGCCTCTTTTGTTTTCCCAAAAAAATCTTAACTGAATTTAGTGCACCTCTACAAATAGTAATTTTAAAGGTTAATGGCGAATAGAGTGGGCTGCCTTCTATTGATATTTTTAATATTGAATGTTCTATCTAAAAAAAACACTTTTCGGCCAAAGCCGTATTGCATTTTATGCTTGATGCTATTCGTATCAAATAGTGTTTGCGCCCAGGTGGATTACTTAGATGAACTCAGCGAAATCGATATTCAAGAGGCCGCGCTCGCCTTTATTAATTTGACAACATCTCCTGGTGTGGAAGGTATTAATCTAGAAGTTAACCTGCCCAATAGGCAGTCGCAGGTTGGTCGAGCGAGTTTGGGTTTTACGGCCGACTTTAACGTTGATGGTTGGAGCAACGATGGCTATTGGGGCGGAGCCTTGGTCCATGGTCAGCTAGATGAAGTGATAGTATTTCTCGATAAGAATGACCAGCCACTTCATTTAATCGTTGATCGCGATATTCTGGCTTTGCACGGCAGCTTTGGCCTGAGTATTCCGGTTAGTCAGCAATTGCGAGTGCGACCATTTATGTCCGTGTCGATGGCAGAAACCACGACTCACTCTAAATTGCAAAATATATTATCCGAATTGGATACCGAGATATTACCGAGTGACGGAACACGGAGTACGGCTTTTCAATCATATGGCCTTACCGGTAGTTTGCAGGTCGATTATAACGCGTGGTATCAGCGTCGCTATCGGGCACGATTACTCGGTCAATATAATGTTTCTTACGATGACACCGACAGTGAAGATTACGCCTATTTGGACACCTGGGGTTGGAGCCAGTCGTTAATATTAAAAAGCGAATTAGCAGCAGCAACGCGGTGGCACTCGCAGGGGCGACCTTGGCTGTGGAAGATATACATGAATTACAACGATTTTTTAGATCAATCCACGAAAGCCATTGGATTTACTCGCTACTTCGAAGTAGGTGTAGGCCTAGATTGGGAGTGGAATATTGTGCCCTTCGACTGGTTTGGCGTGCGGACTGTTGGGCTGCGTGCAGGGTATGTATTTGATAAAAATTTAGAAGGTTATAATATTGGGTTGACGTTTCAATGATCTGCAAGCTGATTCTTATTGGGCTTTTTTTGGCTGTTGCGTCCAGTTGCGTCACCGCACCGGTGTTAGAGGGGGACCTTGCCAGCTTACGAACCAATCATCCGGTTATATCCGTGGACGGCAATGCCATTGCCGAGCAAACAGATTTGAGGTTGCAGCCTGGCGTTCATACAATTCAAGCCGTTTATCGCACGCACTTGTATGAGTATATCTGTTATTTTCAGTGGGTTGTTGAAGCTAACCGGCACTATGAAATTGTTGATCACAAAGAGGCTGATCCACTAACACTTTACCGCTGGCAGCGTAAAAACGCACTTTGGGCTACGCGACTTGAGCCTGTGCATCCGGATCAATGTAAGAAACAGTAAATGCTATTTGTCGGCTGTATTTATGGGGCCATGGCAAACTAGGTAATTTTAAAATTAGAAAAATTAGAGGCTCGTATTGAATAGGATAAATAGTTGTAACTCGCTTATTTGGAATTGGAGAAATGTCAAAAACGACTTGCCTAAATATACCTATTTTTTCAGTGTAGGGGCTAAGATCTTACAGCTATTTGGTATAGGTATTTTGGTAAGCGCTTGCTCGACCGTCGATTTAGAGCAAAGCTACCCAGAAAGCCACGTTATTCAAAATACCCAACAGACATCATTGGGGCAGCTTGCCAAACGTTTGAGCGCGAATAAAAAGGCTGATCAATCGGGGTTTTACGCTCTCACAGAGGGGGTAGAGGCATTTGCTTTGCGATTGGCCATGGCCGAAACCGCCGAAAAGAGCATCGACTTACAGTATTACCTAATTAAAAATGATTTGTCGGGGCAAATGTTAATACATAGCTTGCTGCAAGCCGCTGATCGTGGGGTTAGGGTGCGTATCCTTCTCGATGATATTTTTACTCAGGGCTACGACGCAGGCATGCTCGCATTGGAGTCGCACCCGAATATTCAGATTCGACTTTTTAATCCTTTTGCTAACCGTAAATTTCGGGGCTTGGATTTTCACCGGGTAGCACAAGTTAATCGCCGTTTACACAATAAGTCTTTTACCGTAGACAATCAGTTCACCATTATCGGCGGCCGTAATATTGCCACTGAATACTTTGCCGCCCACGAATCTATGAATTTTCACGATTTGGATGTTTTGTCTGTGGGGCCTTTAGTGAGCGAGGTGTCTGCGATGTTTGACCAATATTGGAACAGTCGTCCGGCCGTGCCCGTAACGGCGGTTGCGTCAAACAAGGGGCAAGATCTGGCTCTAGAGCTTCAGAGAATGCACGAGCGACTGGCGCAAACCTGGCAAGGTGCAAAAAATAGCGACTACGGACTTGCGGTGCTCGAAGATTTAGAACGCTTCTCTCTCCATATTAATCAACAGTTTTTTTGGGCACCGTATACCTTGGTTTATGATGCGCCCGAGAAGGGGCTAAAAAGTGAGGCTAAGAATGCGACGAATATTGTTTCGGCTTTGGGGGAGGCTATTTCACAAGCCGAGCATAGTTTAGTGATTATTTCTCCATATTTTGTGCCGCTAAAAGACGGCATTAGACGTTTACAGGCTTTGCACGATCGCGGTGTGGCTGTAACAGTCATCACTAACTCTTTTAAAGCAAATAACCATTCAATCGTTCACGCCGGCTATGCGCCTTATCGCAAGCGAATTATACAAACCGGAGCAAAATTGTACGAAGCGAAGGCTGATACTCAAGTGAATGATGCTGAGCGTTTAAAAATTGGGGATTCAGGGGCAACCTTGCATACCAAAATGTTTGTCGTCGACAATAAGGCTGTATTTGTTGGCAGTTTTAATTTCGACCCGAGATCCGCTAATTTAAATACAGAGTTGGGCGTAATTATTTACGCTGAGAATGCCGCAGATGCGGCCCTGAAAAGTATAAGGGAAAGCTTAAATGACTCAACATATGAGGTTGTATTAAGTGAAGACAATAAGCTGCAATGGCTCGAGCGGAGTGGTAATCAGATGAAAGAGTTCAGTAAAGAGCCTGGCTCAAGTGCTTGGGAAAGATTCAAATTGAATATTCTTGGGTTGCTGCCTATTCGATCACAGCTTTAGGGCGGTTGAGTAACCGTAATAGTGTTAATAAGTTGGTAACTATCCAGGTGGGTTCGAAATGATGGTTACCCCAAAGGCGAATTGATTGTTTTCTGGGCATTCAAGCGTCTGGAACGCTTGCATAGCGCCCAGCCCCAGCAAGAATGCGTAGGGGTAGACTTTGCAGGACCACCAAGTCGTAGATGGCTTGAGCGGCCCAGAAAACAATCAGTTTGCCGACCTATTTGAGCATGGCTGAATAGTTACATAAGTTGTATGTACGATAAATTTATTTTATGAAAAAAGAGGTTTAATTTATGGGCATTTCTAAAAATGCACTTTTTCCGCGATAGCGGCTTACAGGTTTTCGCTCCTGCAAAACCTGTATTCGGTCCATCCATGCACATTAGCTCCGTCCTCGAGTCCTCACAAATTGGAGGATCAATTTGCACAGCTTGCTGCCCGAAGGGTGAAGCGCAAGGATGCGCTGAATGATTTACACCACGTAAACTGCCGCTCTCCGGGCGGTGCTTCCTTACTCTCACACAAAAATTACTATTTTTAGAGGTGCCCTTATGAATACATTTAAAAAGCAATGGACAATTAAATTACTTGCTGGGCTAGCATTGATATCATTTTTTTCTGGCTGTGCGACGACAAAAGTCGATACCGTTGCCGAAAAACGACAAGTGGTTTTAAAAATGCGCAACGAAACACTCGCGCGTTTATATAAAGAAAAGCCCAATACCAAAGCTCAAATAGCATCTTCACCGGGTTATGCTGTTTTTAGCAATGCCAATGTGAACGTCATTCTTGCTAGTTTTGGCGGGGGGTATGGCGTAGTCGATAATCAAGGTAAGAAGACCTACATGAAAATGGGTGAGGTTGGAATAGGAATTGGCGCAGGAGTGAAAGATTTTCGCATTGTCATGGTATTTGATACCCAAAAAGCATTGGACAATTTTGTTGCCCACGGTTGGGTGTTTGGTGCGCAAACCGATGCTGCAGCAAAGGCGTCTGATAAAGGTGCCGCGCTAGGGGCAGAAGCCGTAGCCAATGGTATTACTGTTTATCAGTTAACGGAAACTGGTTTGGCATTGCAGGCAACGATTAAAGGCACCAAATTTTGGCGAGATGACGAGCTTAACTGAGTTTAAATAAACGGTACCTCTAAAAATGCGTTAATGGCCTGCTAAATAGTCTCAGGTTATATGCTTGACAGGCGTATCGGCTATGGCGCCCTTCAAATTCGGATTACATACCGGCTGGTTACCTTAGGCTAAAAATGTTGGTGAAAACTGTGAAAATTAGAATACGCTTCGCAGCCTGTATGTTCGTGTGCGTTAAGCTTTTGGTTTGCTCTGCATGTGTGTTTGCTCAGGAGGGGGATTCAAAACGAGAATTTCGGGCTTGGGCTGTCGGTGGCGGTTTTGCGACGGTCAACTTTGATACGAAAATGAAAATTGAACCTTACGACTCAGACTTACCCATTTTTATTGATCTTGAGGGTAACTTGGATCTCCCTTCGACCAACGCTATTCAAACGATTTTTGCCGAGTATACGCTTAGTCCTCGGCATCAATTTAGTGCTTCTTACTTTGGCGCTCGTCGCGATAGTGATATTCAACTAGCAAATTTTAAATTACCGGATGCCGTATATCTGCGAGCCTATATCCAGACGAAGGATCGAACCCGATTTGTCAATTTGCACTACAAATTTACGGCGTTTAACAATGGCTATAACAAAATATCAGCTTTTGCTGGGATTTTTCTACTCGATATAGATTTGAGCCTTGATGCCATTGGTACGCTAGAAGGTGGCTCGAGTGAGCTGCTAGAAAAAAGGTCGGAAGTCGCAAAAGCGACGGCTCCATTACCGCTAATTGGCTTTCAGATTGAATCTAAATTGACCGAGAAATGGTCTATATCGACTATGTTTTCGGCGATAACTGGGTCCTATGACGGTGATAACGCTACGATATCGCAAACTCGGATTAATACGACTTACGACATCAATCCGCGCTGGGTCGGTATGGGTGGCGTAACTTATTTTGATGCTCACGTAAAAATATTCTCAAAGTCCGAATCGCAAAAAATCGAGTATGGTTATAAAGGGTTGTATTTTGGTCTTGGGTATCGATTTTAAAACGTACTAACACCCACTTTGATTTAGAATAAGCGTTAGATTTTTTTTCAAATTAAACTGTTTTCAAATTAAACTGTTTTCAAATTAAACTGTTTTCAAATTAAACTGATAAGCATCTTTCTCTCAATTTTTTATAACGGAAGTGACTCGTATGACGCAACGAAGTTTGTTGGTTCGAATACTCACTACAGTCTCTTTGGCTGGCGCTGCTTTCCCTGCGCTCGCGGATACACAGATTACTCATATCCCATTTACTCAAGCGCCACCGGGTTCTGTTGGACTGGGCGCAGGTCGGCGTTTCGGCGAGAGCCCTTATAAGTATGTTGATACGGTCTCTAGTATAGAAAATGAAAAAGTCTCTGATCTTGTACCGCTGTATTTGTACGAGGGCAATTACCTATTCAGCCGTGGAACACAATTTGGGGTTCATTTACTGAAAGCGCCGTTTTCGATAGATTTAATTTCTCAGTATCGATTTGATCGATTAGAAACTGAAAGTAGCCCCTTCTACGAAGGTATAAATGAGCGCAGACAAACTTTCGAGAGTGGGCTGGCGGTTTCATTTTCACCGCTAGATGATGGAGAGTTGGGTTTGAGTTGGGTGTATGACACGCTCGACCGCCATCAAGGACAAGAAGCGAGCCTTAATTACAAACATCGCTTTAGTTTAGGGCGATGGAATATCTCGCCTTTTGCTGCAGCGATATACCAGAATGAGAATTTCATCGACTATTACTACGGTGTAGATGAGAGCGAGGCGCGTGAGGATATACCTGTTTATTCTGGTACCGATGCCTTTATTTATCGCGCGGGCCTTAATGCAGATATTCAAGTGTTCAATAATTGGACCATTTTTCTCAATGGCAGCATTGAGGCGTTAGATGACGTTATTTACCAGAGTCCACTTGTGGATAAAGATTCGTTGCTAAAACTATACCTTGGTTTTACGTATAACTTTGGCAGCACCTTGAACCCTCAAATACATGAAACTAAAAAAGACTCCGCCAATCTTTGGTCATGGCGCTTACATTCAGGTTACACCGCTGAAGAAACGTTTCATAAAGTGCATCGGGCACATATTCAAGGTTCGGAGGACGTTGATACCTATCTTGCAGGGGTGACTTTGGGAAGATTACTTAAGGCTGGAGAGCGTGCCGAGTTTTGGTTGAAAGGCTCGGTCAATCGACGACTTGAAAATGGCCTGCAAGACAACTTTAACGAATATAATTTGTACGTTATGTCGATGGGGCATGGTTACAAAGGTTGGGATGGCGCTGAGTTGTTCCGTTATGGTTTTGGATTTGGATTCTCCTATGCGGATAAAATCCCAATAATTGAACAAGTGAAGCAAGCCAAGCGTGACGGTAATACTTCGCATTTCCTTAATTATTTGGAAGCGCAATTTGACGTACCACTAAGGCTATTTAGTGAGTCTAAAAGTGTAAGTGATTGTTATGTTGGCGTTTCTATTATACATCGCTCGGGTATTTTTGCGTCGAGCGATATCTTGGGTAACGTATCTGGTGGGTCGGATGTATTAGCGGGGCATATTGAATGCAAAAGATAAAATTCTATTTTTTTGTGCTATTGGTACTTGCTGTAAGCGGTTGTGCAGGCTTACAAAAAGGGCAGGCTACTGTTAGTCAGTCGCCAAAAATTAAAAATGCACTTGAACCCTATAAAAGTATCGACGAATTAAAACCCTATTTTGATGAGGCTGTAGCGGTCGCGATTATTCCAAAGGTGTTGAGGGCTGGCACGGGTTTTGGTGGTGCATTTGGCACGGGTTGGCTGCTAGAAAATGATGATGTGCTTGCTCGTTTTATTCATTGGCAATTTATGGCAGGGCTGGATGTTGGGGGGCAGCTTTACAGTCAAATTATATTTTTCAAAACGCAGGCCGCGCTGGCCAAGTTCCAACAGCAAGATTTCCAGTTCGGCGGGCAAGCGAATGCTACGGCTGTTGTGTGGGGTAAAAGTTGGACGCCAGCCTACAATGCAGATGTCGCTATCTTTACCATTATTGCCGGCGGGCTATTAATTGAAGGCAGTGTCGGCATGCACAGTTACCACATGTTAAAGCCCTAATATATTTTGGGGCTGGCGCTGATGTTTTTTGGCGACCGAGCAGTTTGGGTGCAGATTAATCAGTTGATAAAATTGAAGAGATATAACTGGCCTAAAAAGCTTAAAGGCGCCCAGTATGAATCCGTTAAACGAGGAACTATGAAAATAATATTCGCGATTTTAATTGTTACTACTTTCGCTGTTCGTAGCATTGCCGCCGAGGAGCCGCCTGCGGTAACGCCTGCCGCGGAAAATCCTAGAATTACCGAGATTGACATCAAGAAATACATTAATCAACCGACTAATTCAAACTGGGAAAGCCTTCGTGTCGACAAAGCGATTTACGAAAAGCCATTTAAGGTGTCGTTATTTAAACCTCAAAACGGCGAGGATAGGGCTCGCTTGGGTTCTATGACGTGGTCTGTTGCTGCTTATGGTTTTGGTGTTGCTGGCGTTTTATCGGTTTTGCCAGAGGACTATACGGGGTGGACTAAAGATGACGTAAAATTGAAGGATAAATGGTGGGAAAATGTTAGTGAGGTAGCTGTTTGGGATAGGGATATTTGGTATATCAACCTAATTGGCCACCCATACTCTGGAGGACTGTATTACCAAACGGCGCGAAAGTCGGGTTACCGGCAGTGGGATTCGTTCATGTACTCTTTCCTGATGTCTACATTCTATTGGGAATATGGTTTAGAGGCATTTGCCGAAATTCCTTCCATACAAGACCTTGTGGTGACGCCTGTATTAGGCTGGGCGTATGGCGAGTGGGCGTTTAATAAGGAACAAGAAATTCGCAAGCGCAGTGGCTTGGTGTGGGGGTCTCGATTCTGGGGGAATATAAGCCTATTCCTTTTAGATCCTGTAGATGCTATCGGTGTTGGTATAAACAACCTTTTTAATCGACAACTTATCGCGGCTGGCACAGGGTATGTATCCTATGGTGATGTAGATGTGGGTAACGGTGAGCTTGATAAGCAGCTCAGGTTTAATGCCCGCTATACCATAGGGCGTCCCGAATCTAAATATTACAGCAGGTATAACGATGCTACGGGTGACCCTATTGATACCGGCATTATCGGCTTAACTCTTGGTGTAGGCCATATTGCGCTGGATGAAAAATGGGGGTACAAAGATGTGGCTTATCCCGAGGTGAGTTTGGGACTCTATTTCTCGAAACAATATTCTTTGCGCTTAAAATATGGTCGTGCGAATGAATTGGAGTATGTTAGCACTACGGATACTGTTTTCTACGAAAACTATAGTCTTGATAATCAATTTTATTTTAATGCCCAGTCCAGTACCCGCCCTTATGTTAGCGTGGGCGTTGGCGAGCATATATTCGCAAAAGACCGCGATGAAAAATATCTATTATGGAATGTGGGGGCGGGTTTGCATCATAAAATATCTTCTAATTGGGCAGCTCAACTGGATTGGCAGCACTATTATGGCGATCAACTTTATACTCATGAGCAGACAATTAGCGCTAGGGCCGTTTACCGCTTTGGTCGTGGCGAAAATTAGCGCGGTGTTGCTTTATGTTGGTAAAGATATAGTAACTATGCCGCCATAAAAAATCTTGCTTACTCAGAGGGCTGATTGATTGTTTTCTAGGTATGCACGCGCTGGGATCGCGTGCATAGTGCCCAGCCCCAGCAAGGACGTGTGGAAGTAGGCTTTGCACCGCATAAGGAATGCAAGATTAGACTTTGCTGGGCACAAAGTTGAGAAGCACAAAGACGAGGAGCACAAAGTCGAAGATGGCTTGAGCGGCCTAGAAAACAATCAATTAGCACTCAATTTCACAGATGGCTGAATAGTTACAAAATACACTTTAATTAGAGGTTGGAACAATGGGTTATGGAAATGTGGCAATCAAATTGCTAACTATTTATTTGTTCACATCATTTTTGGCTGATGCTGCATTCGCTCTAAATGTAAATTTCTTGAAGGACTCAATATTGGCCGAGTTTAGTGAAGAAGAAGCGGTTGAGTTTAAGCAGTTCGTGGCTAATACCTTGGATGACGTTAAGGATCTTAAACCTGTCGTTTGGAAATCCTCTACATCTGATATGGCTGGCAAGCTATTGATTATGTCGACGTACTCCTCAGAAGGGGTTAGCTGTCGGCGCTCTCGTTTCATTATCAAGAATGCCCAAAAGAAGGAGCCGTTTCAATTTGAAATTTGTAAACGAGAGGGTCGTTGGGCCATCGAGGCAACACCGATACAGAGTTTTACTGATGAAGATTGGAAAATTTTTGAAAAATCTATAGAGGTATCTCTTAATAATGGTGTAAACGGAGAAGAGTTAAGTTGGTCCAATCCTAAGACGGGTAATTAATCATTAGGTAAACCCCCAGCTCTGCTGGGGTGACTCCCATAGGTTCTACCTATACCGCGGTACAGGTAGTCTCTGATCTCGACCAAAAGATAAGAGATAAACCTATGCGAGACCCGAAGAGTTTGGCCCATACGAGATGGGATTGTAAGTACCATGTTGTGTTTATTCCGAAGAAGAGGCGCAAGCTGTTATTTGGATCGTTACGACACCACTTGGGAGATATTTTTCATGAATTGGCGCGCCAGAAGGGTGTGGTTATCGAGGAGGGCCATGTGATGCCTGACCATGTCCACATGTGCTTGAGTATTCCGCCGAAAATGTCAGTATCAAGTGCCGTTGGTTTTATAAAAGGAAAAAGCGCAATTTCGATAGCGAGACGCTTTAAGGGTAAGCAGCGTAACTTTAATGGAGAGGCATTTTGGGCTAGAGGCTATTATGTGTCGACGGTAGGTCTTGATGAAATGATGGCGCGGGAATACATAAGAAACCAAGAGAAAAATGATATCCATCGGGATCAGTTGAATCTCGAGGTATAGCGCCTTGGGCGCTTAATTTGAGCCCTTCGAGGGCGTCATCCAATAAGCCTCCGGCTTTGCCGGAGGTCAGTTAACTCTGGCTCCCATACTCCTTTAACAAAAGTCGAAAACGATGAGGGAGTATGCCGGCGCATCTCCATAACCATAGTGAATAAACTTGAGCAGTCGCTTGATGGGACTTACACCCTTTGTAAGCCCCTTGGCGAAGGCTGGAAAAGGGTAGTCAAAGACTAGTGGCAGACCCCTTTACTAACTGCGGTTTATAAATTGGCCTTACTCCCAAAGCGCCTGTTCGAGTAATGAGAAATAGCTATCAGCGTAAACGAGAGCTTTAATTTTTGCCTGTCTTGTCAAGTGCAGTGGCTGCCTCTGGGTGGCTATGCTGCAAAGTGCATCACGTTTTCGTAAAGTGGCACGTGCCGAGTCGTGTTGTAGGACGAATTAGATTCACAATATGCGAGGCTAACCTCTACTTCATTCGCCTTATGACTGAGGCGCTATAACAATAATCAGAGGTTAATATGGCAATCGTTCAGGCCTTTCAACGCTGCAGTTCAGTTCTGCCCATTTCATGTTTTGGAGTAAAAACATCTCTTCAACGTTTGTTGGCTTTTACATTGGCTTGCGCTCTTCTTTCTGGTTGTAGTGGCGGTGTAGATGTGGGTGTAGGTATAGGTGTAGGGCAATCTAGTGCTGGTGAATCGTCCAGTTTCGCGGTTGTTAGTTCTAGCAGCATGCCAGTGTTTAGCTCCTCCAGTGCCTCGAATAGTAGCGCCGCAACTGTTGCGCTTAAGCCACTTTTTGGCCCCGATACCGTGTTAGAAGCCCCTGTGAAATTTGATCGCGGTGATGCGTTAGTTACTCGCTTTGCCGACCGTGGTCGCGACCGCCACGCGAAGGAGAATCAATTTCAAGCTTATGATCATTTTTTAACTTTTTATTGGGAGCATCGCACGGCTGCTATTGAAATTATTGATGAGGTGGCAAAAGGCGGCGATACCATTCGCATGAACGTTCTCACCCAGTGGCGATTAGATGATACCGAAGCCGAGAACCGATGGTTTTACCGCGGCCTAAATACGGTAGCCGAGTATTACGATAACGGCACCATGGTACGGGTTGATGATTTTAATTATTACAAAGAGCGCACCTGGAATAATCGCGAGAATAGGCCGTTACATATTGGCGATAAAATTGAATTCGAGATGAGTCAGTTTTTAACCGATAACTTACCGCGCGGGCGCGCTAACTACTATGGAACCACTTACCTATACATTGTGGGTGAAGGGCTGGTGCCTTGGGATATTGACGGTGATACGTTCGTACAAGGCGGTGGTTTTCATCAGAAGGATTCAGTAAAAATCCCAGAGCAAGCTTGGTTGGGTGGTGAGACGACCTTGCCTTATATGCATTCTGGCGAACCGGATAACCATTTTATGCAAATGGCAACTAACCTCGGTTTTGATAATGGCCAAAAATTTGTGTTGGGGCGGCATGTGCATCACTCCTCGTTTGTGGATGGCAGCCATGATGAAAACGCTGAAAATGGCATTTTTGATGATGTTGTGGGTCTGGCTGGTGGCAATGCAGTGAACGACCGCTGTACTGGATGCCACAAGCGCAATGGCCGTGCGCTGCCCGAGGCTATTGGTGTACCTTTAGATAAGTGGGTGTTTAAAGTTGGCGATGCTAACGGTGAGCCAGATCCACGCATCGGCGCGGTGTTGCAGCCTAGTTTAATGGGCGCCCCTAGCGGCGAAGGGCAAGTTTCTATTGCGGCCTGGCATGATGTTAATGGTTTGCGTGCACCGCAATACGCTTTTAGCGAGGTCGAGCCCGCGCAGTTTTCAGCCCGCATAGCGCCACAATTGGTGGGCATGGGTTTATTAGAAGCTATTGCCGAGAGCGATATTTTAGCGTGGGAAGATATTAACGACAGCGACAATGATGGTATCTCAGGTAAGGCGCGTATTGTGGCAGACCCAGTAACAGGGGAGTCGCGCTTGGGGCGTTTTGGTTGGAAGGCAGGTGCTAGCAGTATTACGCACCAAGTCGCTGGCGCATTAAATACTGATATGGGGGTTAAAACGAGTGTTCTGCCAAACTTGGATTGTGGCTCTGGCCAAGCGCCTTGTCCGCAAAGCGACAACCCATTAAGCGATGAGCATCTTCAAGACTTAGTAAAATACATTGCACTGTTGGGTGTGCGGCCGCAGCGCGATGTGTTGAATGCTGATGTTGTGGCGGGTAAACAATGGTTTATGGATGCCGGCTGTGAGAAGTGCCACCGTGCCAGTTATACAACCAGCCAATACCACCCATTTGCCGAGCTACAAGGGCAAAATATTCAGCCTTATACCGATATGCTAGTTCACGATATGGGTGAAGGTTTGGCAGATAACCTCGCAGAAGGAAATGCAACAGGGGCCGAGTGGCGAACAACGCCGTTATGGGGCTTGGGTTTATCGGCATGTGTTGCCGGCGGGGTAGCGAACCCAACAGGCCATCAAGGCGATGAAGTTTGCACACCTGCGCACAGCTATTTGCATGACGGTCGCGCGCGCTCTATTGAAGAGGCCATTTTGTGGCATGGCGGTGAAGGGGAGGCCTCAAAAAATCACTACCAACAGTTAACGCCTGCGCAACAGCAACAAATGTTGCGTTTCCTCGAATCCCTTTAAGAATGATTTAAAAAATACACTGTCGAGCCCATTTACAAATGGGCCTTCTGGTTTAAGGCAGCTATTTAGCTGCCTTTTTTATGGTCAGTAAAACAGTGCGTAACGGTAAGGCTTACGGGCGATGAGTAGAATATTCAACGTGCTTGCAAGCTGTTGGTGGAAAACTTGCTGTTGCTTGTGTACTGCTGTGGAAGAGACCTACTTGGCAAAACGTAAAGGTCTGCACTTCTAATGGCCTGATGAGTATTTATAGAATAATAGATACAGTTTGCTCAAGCGTGCAGCGCGGAGTATTAACTGCCTAGCTTATGTAATGTTGAGGAACCCCTATGAAATTGTTGCAATGTATCGCGGCAGGCATATTCGCTATGCCGGCGTTGGCTTTAGCCATTGATTTTGATTTAACCGATACTTCGGGTTTATACGATATGCATCGTGAATACTCGGCAGGGGGGATTAACCTCAGTGTTACTGGTTATACGGGTGGTTACTATGATGATCGCATGGGGCGGGAATTTGGCTCGGATATTCACCGTTCGGCGGTTGGTGCCTTTGGGCGTTTCGGCTTAGGAGTAGAGCGAGCCAACTCGCCTAACCATGCGGCAGATAACAGCTGGCCAAACTTCGACATGATGCTGCTAACGTTTGATCAAGCGGTCTCACTGGATTTTGCTTCGATAGGTTGGCACCGTAACGATAGTGACATGACTATTTTGGCTTATACCGGTACGGGCTCTGCAACGGATACTTTCGCTGGGAATAAATGGGACCAAGCGCTTGCTAATGACTGGGATGGCGGCCACTTTTTAGATGTGGCAAGTCAAGGCAATACGGCAACTGCCAACCCTAAAGGGTTAGCTTCAACAAGCTGGTTAGTAGGTACACAATTGTGGTCTTTAGATAATGTCGATGTGCTAAGCGATAATCCAAATCGCAGTTACGGTACTGACTATATTAAGCTAAGTGGTATAAGTGTATCGGCTGCGCATTCGGTGCCAGAAATTGATGCAAGCCAATCGGGCTTGGCATTGGGGCTGCTAATGGGGCTAATCGCGTGCATTCGTGAGCGCCGCAGAAAAATACTTTAGCATTACCGGTTGTAATCAAATACTGTAAAAAAGGCCTCATACAGAGGCCTTTTTTATGCGCGCTATTTTTTCCAACCGCTGACTTTATCGACCGAAATACTGGACTTAATAAAAACTTTATTGCTGCCAAGCGCTTGCTCGGGGTTAGTTAAAAAGTTCGGTACTATATCGGTGTTGTTTTCCCCTTCGCTGGCGTACAGGCCAACCCAGGCGTTACGCTGGCTGTTTTTAGCGGCATACAGGCAAGTATCGGCAATATCTAATACTTGCTCCCACGTATGTGCGCTGGGGTTGCTAGGTAGGAAGGGGTAGCTTGCAAAGCCTATAGAGCAGGTGTTTTTAATACTGAGTTCATCGTCGATATCAAAGGTATGTTGCTCGATAGCGCTGCGAATTTTTTCGGCTGTAGCGGCGGCTTTGCTGCGTGAGGAAAAGCGCGTAATAATCAAAAACTCTTCGCCGCCCCAGCGGATGCAATAATCGGTTTCGCGAAATAGTGCCATCAAAATATTGCCCATGCGCTGCAATATTTTATCGCCGGCAACGTGGCCGTAAGTGTCGTTAATGGCTTTGAAGTGGTCAATGTCGACAATAAAAAAGGTGTAATCTTCGTTATCGGGTATAGAGGTTTTTGTGCGGGCCCCTATTTGGTAATGTTCCAGTAAGTTTTTAACATCAATTTCAATATGGTTATACAGATAGTGGCGATTACGCAGGCCGGTCAGTTGGTCGGTTGAGCTAATATGTTCTAGTTTGTTGCAGTTTTTCTCTAGCAGATCCACAAGGTTTGATTTAGACAGCGCCGATACCACGTGTGCACGAAAGCGCTCAAGCGTAGTTGCCTTTGAGGTGGTAAATGTATCCTCAGAGGCGTTACTGGCAAGTACTAAAATACCCACAATTTTGTCATCCAAAATCATGGTCATAACGAGGGCGCTTTTTGCCTCTAGAATATCGAGCGTTGTTGGCGCAATTAGCTCTATGTCGTTGCGGGTAAAATAATAAATGTGCGGTGCAATGTTCTTCCCATTTTGGGTGTAGCGCTCTTGTATTGCCGCTGGCGATAACAGTTCGCTACGTTGTGAATTGGATGGTGATTCTTCACTGGACTCGCTTAAACTTTTTGGCGATAGCAGTTTGAAGAGGTCTTGCTCGCTTTCGTAATTCCAATAGGAGGCCCTATCTGCGGTGGGGAATAACGTCATGGCCTCTTTTAATATAACGTTAAGCAAGCGGTCAAAGCGAAGCTCTTGGTGAATGGTCGAGACGATTGTATCTAGCGTTTGTAATTCGCGGTTAGCCAGAGTTACTTCTTGCGTGCGCTGCTTTACTTTGCCTTCGAGGTTGCGGTTAATGTCGAGTAATTCTAAATGTGTACGCACGCGCGAGGTTAGCTCGCCAATAGAAATGGGTTTGGTTAAAAAGTCGTTGGCGCCAAGCTGGAAGCCATCGGCTAAGTCGGTGATTAAATTCTTGGCGGTTAAGAATATAATCGGTAGCTCTTGAATAGAGTAGTAAACGCGAATGCGCGAGCAGACTTCATAGCCGCTCATTTCGGGCATCATAATATCGAGTAGCACCAAGTCGAAGGGGCCCCTCTTTTCGATATATTCTAAGGCGTCTGCTCCGTTAGAGGCGGTTTCTAGGCTGTAGTTTTTCAGTGAAAGCTGGTTTACCAACACTTTGCGGTTAATGGCATCGTCATCGACAATCAATATCTTGAAGCGGGCGTTATCACTGGTATTTTCTTCGTTAATAAGCGTGCCTTGGGATGCGGTGTTATTATTATTTTGGTTAATCGCCGCGGGTTCTACCAGTGGTGTTGCATCTGCGTCTTGCTCAAAAGATAAGCACTTGGCAATTTCGTGTACGCCGCCACTTTGTTGGGGCAGGCTATCGTCGGCATATTTATCGGTAATAGGTAGGCTAAAGCTAAACGTAGAGCCTTCGTTTTCTTTCGAGGTTACACGAATTTCGCCACCTAAAAGCTCAACAATTTGGCGCGTTACGGTAAGCCCTAAACCTGTTCCTCCGTGGCTGCGGTTTTCGTGTTGTTCAACTTGTTCAAAGGCGACAAATATTTTTTCAAGCATATTTTCTGGAATGCCAATGCCTGTATCTTTTACGTGAATCCAAACTTTGTCTTCTTCTAAGCTAGAAGAGACCTCGATTGTTCCTGCTTGAGTAAATTTAATGGCGTTGCCAATTAAGTTGTAAAACACTTGCTGTAGGCGATTATCATCAGCTAAAGCTGCCGGCATTTTTTTGTCTATGTTGTTTTTTAAGGTAACAGGCTTGGCCTTGGTTGAAGGCTTGCAAAGCGTTAAGACAATATCGGCAACTGCGCGCACATTAATCGGTTTGGGGTGGATGGTAATATTATTATTTTTGAGCTTGGAAAAATCTAAAATATCATTAACCAAGTGCGCTAAGCGCCGCCCGCTAATGGATATCATATTTAAATTAGATTTTAATTCATCATTAATAGGGCCTGCAGCGCCTCCCATCAGTGTTTCGGCTAAACCGATAATGCCATTAATGGGGGTGCGCAATTCGTGTGATGTATTCGCGAGGAAGTCGTCTTTTAAGCTATCTAGGTGCTCTAGACGCTGAACCACTGCTTGTTCCATGGCGATTTTTTCTTCGGCGCGTTGCAGTTTACGTTGTTGCGCGCGCACGAATAATGCAAGTGCACCTATCACGGCCAATGCGTAGAGTGCATAGGCCCACCAAGTTTTCCACGGTGGCGGTAAAATTGTAATGCTTATTGCATCGCCGGTTTTGTTCCAAACGCCTTCGTTATTGGAGCCGCGCACGCGAAAGGTGTAATCGCCTGCGTCTAGGTTGGTGTAAGTGGTAGTGCGACGATCGCCGGCTTGGACCCAATCTTTATCAAAGCCTTCTAGTTGGTAGGCGTATCTATTTTTTTGCGGCATGGTGTAATTAAGTGCAGCAAAATCAAAGGAAAATACAGATTGTTGATGGTTGAGTGTAATGGCTTGCGTTTGAGTGATAGCACGCTTTAGTGGTGAGCCTTCTTGAGCAATAGCTACCGGCTGGTTAAAGATGTCAAAGCCGGTTATTTCCACTGGTGGTGCAACGGTGTTTTGGGCAATATTTTGGGGGTTAAATAGTGTTAAGCCCTTAGAGCTACCAAATACTAAATCGCCGCTACGCGTTTTAATGCAAGTGGGGCGTTTGTATAAACTACCGGGTAGGCCGTGTTCTTGCGTATAGGTTTTAAAGCTATTGTCTTTAGGGTTAAAGCGGCTTAAACCGCGGCCGGTACCAAACCAAATAAAGCCGCTATCATCGCTGATGATGCCCCCAACGCGGTCGTCGGGTAGGCCATTTTTAGTGGTGAAATGCTCGAAGGTTTTGCTTTCGCGATTAAAGCGGTTAAGGCCGTTGGCGCCGGTGGCAATCCATAAATGGCCGGTGCTGTCTTCACCAATGGCGCTAATATAGCCTTGGCTTAAGCTATCTAAGTTGTCGGGTTCATGCTCGAAACGTTCAAACCGGCCCGTTCGGCGATTCATGCGGTGTAGTCCTAAATCGCCACCTACCCAAAAGTCGCCGCGGCTATCTTCGAAAATGGCATTCACGCCCAAGCTTAAAATACTGTTTGGATTTTTCGCGTCGTGGGTGTAGTGCTCAAAGTCATCGCTACTCGGTCGGTAGCGGCTAATGCCGTGGCCGCCGCCCAACCAGATGTCACCGTTGTTATCGACAAGTAATGTGCGCACCACGTTATCACGCAAGCTGTTGGGCTTGCTGGGGTTGTGCTTGTACTGTTTGAAATTATTGCTTTCGGCTTGGTAGCGGGCGAAGCCGCCGCCCCAGGTGCCTAGCCAAATGGCTCCGTTTGGGTCCTCCACTACGGCAGTTACTGGGTCGGCTGGCACGGTGGTTGGGTTGTTGGCCTGATGGAGGTAGCGGGTTACTTTGCCGGTTCTTAATGCGATGTGGTTTAGCCCGCCTTCGGTGCCAACCCAAAGGTCGCCATGGCGGTCTTCGGTCACACTTAGAATGTCACTGTTGCTTAGGCTGTTGTCATCAAAGGGGTTGTTTTGGAAATTGCTAAAGGCGCTGGCGTAGCGATCGAGCTGGGAAATGCCTGCGGGGTAATGGCCAAACCATAAGCCGCCTTGGGCATCTTCAAAAATAGAGCGTATTTTGTTGTTAATTGGGCCGCCGCTTTTGCCGGCTTCGCGGGTGTAGCGGTCAAAGCCTTCTTGCTCGCCGCGGTAAATACTCAAACCGCCGCCATCGGTGGCAATCCAAAGGTTTTCGTTGCTGTCTTGGTTGATGCTGCGAATGAGGTTGCCGCTGAGCGATCGTGGGTTGTTGGGATCGTAGCGGTATTGTGTAAAGGTGCCGGTTTGCGCGTTAAGAAGGTTAAGGCCGTCGTCGGTACCAACCCAAATACGGCCCTGGTTATCTTCGAATACGCTATTCACTTTGCCGTTGCTTAAACTTGCAGCATCGTTTGCTATTGCAGGGTAGTGGGTGAATTGCTGAGTGATTGGATTGTACCGGCTTAAGCCTTTTTCTTTGGCACCAAGCCAAACGTTATCGTGGCTATCGACATACACGGTGAGCAATGCATCGCTTGGTACAGTGTTTGTGTTGTTTGCATCGTGCTTAAAGCGTGTAAAAGTGGTGCCGTTATGCGGTAAAAATGCAAGCCCACCGCCGTCTGTTGCTAACCAAAAATTTTGTTTGGAATCTTGTGCGATATTCCACACCCAGTTGTGGTTAAGGCTGCTGGCATCGCTGGCGTTGTGTTCGAATCTTACAAAGTTGTTGTTTTCGGCGTCGTAGCGGTTAAGTCCCCAAAGAGTGGCGACCCATAGTTGGCCGTCGCTGTCGACGAGTAAATCGGTGACGTAATTGTTGCTTAGGCTGTTTTTATCTTCTGCACTGTGGCGATAGAGTTCGAGGTTGTAGCCATCGTAACGGGCGACACCACCGGCACCACCAAACCAAATAAAACCTTGCTGATCTTGCACTGTGGCCCATTGGCCGCCAATCAGGTCGATTTGTGAGTGATCCAAAGCTTTAAAGCGCAAGCGTGCGTGATAACTACTGCTAGTTTGGTTCGCTTGTGTACTGGCATAGGCCGTTAATGCTGTTGATGGTGTTTGCGCAGTGGCAAAGCAAGGTAAGCCAAGTGCCAGAGCAATAAGCCAAGGTTTGCAGCATTGGCTTAGGCTTAAAGGGGGGGGCTGCGTTATGCGGCCTTTAGGCGCAGTTGAAATAATATGCATCACCGGAAAAACAGTCTCATCAGTAAGTGTGCGTAGTCTAGGACAGGCCGCTTGTAGGTCGCGGCTGAGTCTTCATAGAGTATAGTCATTTGTGCGTTAAGCACTTCCTTTCCGCTAATCGGCAAGGCCTTATATCAATTTTTTATATTTATTTTGTGCGCCAAGTGTTTTGAGTATAGAACACGCATTGGTTTTTATTTCTTATATATATATGTCTTCGCTTTTTTAGGTGTTACTGCTTTAAAAGGTGGCGCGCTATTCATTTTTTGTGGCTTAACCTGTCGTTCGGTTATTAAAAATAATTATCAGTTATATCACCCTTCTTTTTTTGGTTATAAAGTACTAAATTCAGTTTTTGTTACTCTCCTATTCTTCGGGTCATTCGTCGCCATTGGCATTGCGCCGCAATCATCATTTGTTTATTGTTTGAGCGTTATCGGGGCTTTATGGCGTCTTTATCGTTATTTTAATAGTTTTTAGGAATTAATTTTATAGCTTTAATGCATTTTTGTATTGGTTATAAAGTATGTGTTTTGGTTTGAGAGAAGTGTGGCTTAGGAGCTTACTTATGGGATTAGCTAGGGTAATTCAGCGTTGTGCCGGTATTTGTGTGTTGGCTGTTGGTGCAGCGCCATTCACGGCGCAGGCGGCTTTAGACTTCAGTAGTTTTACGTGTGATAACCCCGGCGAGCAGCTAGCGACTTTGCCGAACTCTAATGACCGAGTCATGGCATACGCGTACCACAATGGCTATTTAATTAGCCACGATTGGGGTACAGGCGTGATGAAAAATTACGATCTTGAAAACCCTCGCCAGCCCCGCCAAGTGGGCGGCGATCAAACCCCGGGTAATGCCGGCCACCATCATTATATGGGTGTGGGTACCATCATTGGTTTTAACTGGGCTGGCGTTAATCAAACCGATTTAAATGATGTCCCTTATTTTGACCGCGACTCGATAGTCGATGGTACCGATAAGGCTTTTATGGTGGGGGATGCATCACGCGGCCATCATTCCGAGCTTATTTCTTTTTACCCCTACGGTTTTGGTAGTGTGCCGACGGCTTACGAATTTGACCATAAACCAGTAATGACGATTCACGATTTACGCTTGCCAGGTAACCCGAAGGTTGGCGAAATTCATGTGCAAGACGATTTAGGTTTTCAGGGCCGCGTCAATATGGTGGGTAACCTATTGATTATCCGTGGCGATAACCTTACGGGTTCTGGTGTGGGGGTTTACGATATTAGCGACCCTGCCAACCCTGTGCTTTTAGATAAAATTCGCGATCGTAGCTACCCCTTTGGTGGGCAGTGGGCCATTGGCCGCGCCTACGACACTATGCCGATGTATAAGCATTACATTGTGAACGCAATGAATGGTGATACCGGCTTTCAGCGCTCTGTTGATATTATTGATTACTCTGACCCCACCAATTTACGACACGTTTCATCGGCCGATTACAGTGGCCCAAGTTTGCGTTACCCCAATTTTAAAGATGACCACATGTATGTTGGGGAAGCTAAAGTCGATATGCGAACGTTTGAAGAGGTTGAAAGCTTCCCTTGGGCCTATGGTGAATACTTAATGCCTATTGGTAATTTGTTGGTTGCCGCTGGTCAGTACAGAATGAATACGGCTGGGGTTTATTGTAACGAGCGCGAACCGGATACCCGCGCACCCGAGGTTGGCTGGTCTAACCCGCGCCCTAACGCGACCAATTTGCATGTTAAATCGCGCGTTGGTGTGATGATCCATGAAATTCTCGACATTCACACTATCAATGAAGGTAACTTCCAAATTCGCACATCAACCGGTGATGTTGTTCCTGCTGATGTTAGTTGGTGGAGCAATCAAACCATTAACGTGACCCCGCGTGAGCCATTACAGCCTAATGCCACTTACCAATTTTTTATGCGTGCCGATGGTGTTAAAGATGTCGCAGGCAATGGCCTTGCTGAGGACTACAGCTTTTATTTTTCAACGGGTAATCAAATCTCCTCTAACGAAGCGCCAGTAATTAATGCCGTTAATGTGAGTAGTGCTAGCGTTGTTACCGGTGATTCTGTGACTCTTTCTATTGATGCCAGCGACGATGGTGATGCGCTGACTTACGATATTGATTGGGGCGATGATAATGTTGATCGCGGTTTAAGTAACCCAGAGGCTTCGCATACTTATGCGGCATCGGGTATTTATTTTGTTAATGTTGAGGTCTTTGATGCTAACGGCGGAAAATCGACTAAAGTTGTGCGCATTGTTGTCGAGGCGGCCAATGTAACGCGCCACTTGTCGTCATCTACTATTGTGTTTGATAGCAACAACAACCGTGTTTTAAATGTAAACCCCGATAACAATACGATTACGGCCGTTAATGCCAGCACAGGTGAAAAACTTTTTGAAAGTGCTGTGGGTAAAGACCCACGTGGTATTGCGTTAGATGGTGCGGGTAATATTTGGGTAACTAATCACGATGATGGCACTGTCTCTGTTTTAAACAGCAACGGCAGTTTGTTAAAAACAATCGCGTTGCACCCTGGTTCTAAGCCTGTTTCTATTTTAATCGCCCCCAATCAATTAGCTGGTTATGTTTCTGCTCAGGGCAGTGGTGTTATTTATAAGTTAAATGTGGCTAATCAATCTTTGGTGGGCGCGCTTAATGTGGGTGCATACCCTTATGCCATGGCAATGACTGCTGATAGCCAAACATTGTTGGCCACCCGCTTTATTTCCCCCCAGAACGAAGCGCAAGTTTATCGCGTGCGAACATCTGATTTTACCAAAGAGGCGACCATTAAAATTTCAGCCGATACCACTAGCCTAGATACCAGCACTAGTGCACGAGGCGTGGTGAATTATTTAATGGGGATTGCTATAGAGCCAGGCACTAATATCGCATGGATAACCGGTAAAAAAGACAATGTTTTCCGTGGTATGGCACTCGATGGCAACTTTGGTAACTTCCAGAATTCCGTGCGCTCTGTTATCGCTAAAATAGATTTAACCACGAATACCGAAGTGCCTAATTCTAAGTTTGATATAGATAATGCCGAAATTGCCAGTGCTATTGCTTTTAGTCGCGGCGGTGAAATTGCCTATGTGGCTAATCAAGGGAATAATCGGCTTTCGGCTTACGATGTTTCTACTATGCAGGGCATCGATCTTATTAATATGGGGCTTGCGCCTAAAGGTATTACCGTTGCGGATAATGGCGATGTATTTACGCATAATTTTTTATCGCGCAGTGTTAGTCGGTTAACTTTATACACCGGCAGCGGTGGTAGTTTATCGGCGTTTGATGAATTAAGTAATACCGTTACAGTATCTAACGAGCTTTTACCTGAAGTGGTTTTGAAAGGTAAGCGTTTATTCTACGATACCTCTGATACGCGCATTGCGATGGATGGGTACTTAGCTTGCGCGACTTGCCACACCGATGGCGGTAGTGATCACCGCGTATATGATTTTACCGATCGCGGCGAAGGCTTACGCAATACCATTAGCTTGCGTGGACGTGCCGGCACGGGCCATGGCCGCGTGCATTGGTCAGCCAATTTCGATGAAATTCAAGATTTCGAACACGATATTCGCTTTGCCTTTTTGGGCTCAGGTTTAATCGATAATGACGATTTTGCAAATGCTAATACCACCTTGGGTAACCCTAAAGCTGGCTTGTCTGAAGATTTAGATGCGCTAGCGACGTATGTGACGTCTTTAGATAGCTTTGTATTTAGCCCGCACCGTAATGCTGATGGCAGCTTAACTTCGGCTGCGCAGGCGGGGAAAACTATTTTCCAAAACAAAGGCTGTGCCGATTGCCATGGCGGTGAAGCCTTTACTGATAGCGCTAACGGCAACCGTCACGATGTAGGTACAACAACGTTAGATTCCGGTTTGCGTTTGCACGGTGTTTTAAATGGTTTTGATACGCCTACGCTACGAGGTGTTTGGGATACGGCGCCGTATTTACACGATGGCTCTGCTGCGACTTTAGCTGATGTATTAAATAATGCCGCGCACGGTGACAGCGCTAGTTTAAATAGCAGTGAGCGCGATCAATTGGTGGCGTACCTGTTGCAAATTGATGGTGAAGAACCTGCAGCTGCACCCATTGCTAATGCAGTAACGGTGACATCGTTAAACTTTGGTCAAACGGTAACAACAGGCAATATACCGCTCACATTAAATACCACATTAACGGGTATTCAAGAGGTGCAGTGGGTGGTTAATGATATGCCGCTTGCATCGGTTTCTAATGCACCTTATAGCACCACATGGGCGGCACAAAATGTTACCCCAGGTTTGCAGCGAGTCTATGCGCGAGTGGTTTACAACAATGGATTAACAGCGACTTTATCGCCAGAAGTCACGATTAACTACCAGCCATCCGATGTTCCTGCGGAGCCAGTAAAGCCAACAGCGCCGTTAAGCGTAGAGCTGCGAGTCGAAATAGAAAGCTATTCGAATTACCACGATACATCGTCGGGCAATACCGGAGGCTCTAATACGGCTAGCTGTAACGAAGGCTTAGGTACAGATGTAGATATTCATTCTGAAGGCAATATTTGTGCTGTTGGCTGGGTGAATACCGGCGAGTGGCTTGATTACATTATTGATGTGCCGCAAGCAGGCGAATACGAAGTTTCGTTTCGTTACTCAAATGGGAATTCTTCACCCGGAACTGTGGAGGTTCGCACTCAAAGTGGATCAACTGTCGAGACCTCAACAGCATTATCGAATACTGGCGGCTGGGGTAATTACCAAACGTATTCTGAAAATAGTCAGCGTGTCACCTTAGCTAAAGGCATTCAAACTATTCGCATGTATGTCTTGAACGAAGGCTTTAATTTAGATTATTTTGATTTGAAAGCCGAATTTGATGGTGATAGTGCGGGTGATGAAAGCGGTGATAATGAAATCGTGAGTAGTGCTAGCAGCGAAAGCAGTAGCTCTGTTGTTAGCTCTAGTTCGAGCAGTGTTGGCTCTAGTAGTTCTATTGCGCAAAGTAACACTGCGTCCGGCTTTAAAGTGCAGGCAGAGGACTATACGAACGCCTCAGATACTACCCCAGAGAACAAAAGTAACCCCAATAATGCCTGCGTGTATCGCGGCTTCGGTGTTGATGTATCGGGTACAGGTGATAGTGGCGGTGGTTGCCATGTCGGTTGGACGTCAAACGGAGAGTGGCTCGACTATGTAATTGATGTTCAGCAAGCTGGTCAGTACAAGTTGACTTATCGCTATGCCAGTGGCCATACCGGCTCTGTGGGTGCAATTCAGTTTAAAAATGCCGCAGGAACGACTTTAAACAGGCTGCCAGTTGAAGGTAAGGGTGTGTGGGGGCAATTCCACGATTTGACGACGACCGTTAATTTAGAGGCAGGCCAACAAACAATTCGTTTGTATTTAGAAAATGCGGGTTTTGATTTAAATTGGTTTGAGTTTGAGTTCATGGGGGCGGGGCCAATTGTGAGCCTTTATCAGGCTGAGGATTATATCAATGCTTCAGATGCGAACTCTGAAAATAAAGGCACGCCCAATAACGCCTGTGCTTATAAAGGGTTTGGTGTTGATGTAACGGCGACTGGTGATAGCGGCGGTGGTTGCCATGTGGGCTGGAGCTCGAATGGCGAGTGGCTGGATTATGCAATTGATATTCCGCAGTCCGGTGAGTACAGGTTAACTTATCGTTATGCCAGTGGCCATACTGGCTCGGTGGGCGCAGTTCAGTTTAAAAATGCCGCGGGTACGACCTTAAATAGATTACCAGTTGAAGGGCGGGGTGTGTGGGGGCAGTTCCATGATTTGACGACGACTGTTAATTTGGAGGCAGGCCAACAAACAATTCGTTTGTATTTGGAGAACCCTGGCTTTGATTTGAACTGGTTTAAGCTTGAGTATGTGGGTGGTTCTGCCCCCGAAGCCGAACCACCTACAGATAGCAATGTGGGGAATACGTGCGGTGCTGGTGCAAGTGATGTAATTACGATGACAACCGCAACCTTCGCTAAGGTGGTTGAGGGTAGTTGCTTGAAGTATACAGTCAATAATAATACGTTACGGTTTGGGTCTTGGGGCGGCCATGTTATTAACTTTGATGTTATGGGTGGCGAAACCAATGTGACTCATAATATTCAGGGTTGGATAGCGGTGGGGCAGCCGCGAGGAGATGTCTACATTAAAATTAATAGCCTTAGCGTCGATACGTTGTCGGTAATGTTAGAGCAGTGGTAAAAGCAAGCGATAAGCCCTCCGTTAACGAGGGCTTTTTTATTTTTGCCCTACCTACTAAGCTAATCGAGTCCTCGTTTTACGCGTAGCTCAAGCCATCTACGACTTTGTGCTTATGCAAAGTTATTGGTAAATCGTGCCGGCCCACTGGGTAAGGCCGGTAACGACGCTGCCAAAATGGTCGCCATCCACTATTTTGATATCGCCTAATAATTGCTGGGTTGCTTGGCGAATAATGGGCGACTGGCCAGAACCGCCGGTAATAAAAATAATGTCGGGTTTGGCGTTGGCGCTTTGAATACTTTCTTTGAGTAGTTGCTCTATTTGCGATAATGGCTGGGCAATGGCTTGCGAGAGTAAGTCCCTCGATATATCTATTGTTAAGTCGGTTTCTATATCACTGAGATCTGTTGTGTGAAGGGTGTTGGCTGACAGTGCAATTTTGGTTTGCTCGCTCGATTTAATAATTGAAAAATTCTTTTTATATTTCAGCATATGAAGGTAGCGCTGAAATAATTCGGGCTGTTTAGCGTGAGTAAAAATATCTTCTGCTGCGCGAATATTTTCGGGGCTATAAAACTGGGTTTGCGCATTCACATCGTTAATTCTTACGGCATTCCAAAACATTTTAGCGGGTAGCGGAAGACCATCTTTGGTGTGCGATTGCATTCCCATTAACGGCATTATGGCTTTTGCGGCTAAGGCAATATCTAAGTCGTTACCGCCAGTGCGAATGCCGCAGTGGGCTAAAAAATCATCGCTGCGATCTGTTTTGTTTTTATAGCTGGGGCCCATATGCATCATGGTGCAATCAGAGGTACCACCGCCTATATCGAGCACCAGCACTAGTTGATCTTGCGTTAAAGATTGCTCAAATGCTAAACCTGCGGCTAAGGGTTCGTACAAAAATTCAATGTTTTTATAACCACTGCGCTTAGCGGCTAGGCTTAATATTTGTATAGCTTGCCGGTTACCCTCTTCGGTATTGAGGCTTGAAAAATTAACGGGGCGGCCTATAACAACACTGCTAATTTCTTCGCCTGTTTGTTGCGCGGTTGTTGCGTTAACCTGCATCATCATTGCGCTTACGACATCTTCAAAAAAAGTAAGGTGGCCTATATTTAAGCCTGTTGCACCTAAAAAAGATTTTGGCGATTTGGCAAAAAAGCCTTCGTCTGGCGCCAATTTGTATTCAGCCATAGCGGCTGCGCCAAAATGTACCAGTGTTTCGTTAGCGGCAATGCCTTGTTCGTGTCGAAAGTTGGCAGCTAAGCGCAATTGGGCGGCGCGCTGGCTTTGGTACTCTTGCTGTTTTGGTCCGCTGGGGAGCTGCTTAGCAACATGTTCGATAATGGCCTCGCGGCATTCTGCAAATACAACAGATGGCAGATAGTGGCTGTCTTGCTCTAAGGCAACGCGTGTGACGCTGTTATTGTTAATAACGCCGAGTGCACAATTAGAGGTGCCGTAGTCAAAACCTGCAATCATAAAATCACCTCTTGAGCGTAAAGCCGGTTGCAAAAGTGTTGCGCGTAAGTGCCGCAAAAAGCGCGGCATTGTGGAGATGTGCCTGCGCAAGGTCAAGCGTAGGTTTGTGTTTGAGTGGGCTAGCCCATGTCTTGTGGGTCAACATCGATGGACCATCGCACCCGTTTGCTAAGGGCTTCTTTGTTTAGTGCTTCCACAAGTTGTTGCAGTAGCTGTGTTCGCGTTTGACGGTGGCTAAACTGTAATTGTAGTTGGTAGCGAAAGCGGTCGTTGCGGCGCTCCATAAACGCGGGTATTGGGCCTAGGTAGCTGCACTCTGGGCTTGGCGGCTGCAGCTGTCGAGCAATTTGCGCGGCTTTAGTGAGTAGCGCTTTGGCATTGTCGGCGCGCTTGGATTCGGCCCTTAGTAAAGCCATGTGATTGTACGGCGGCATGCGGCAGCTAGCGCGTTCGCCGAGTATGCTTTTTGCAAAGTTATGGTAACCCTCTGTAATCAGCTGGGTCAGTAGCGGGTGGTCTGGGCGGTAGCTTTGAATAATTACAGTGCCGGGCTTTTCGGCTCTGCCTGCACGCCCTGCCACTTGAATAACCTGCTGGCCCATGCGCTCTATGCCGCGAAAGTCACCGCTTAACAAGCCTTGGTCGGTATCGACAATAACTACTAAGGTGACATTCGGAAAGTGGTGCCCTTTTGCCAGCATCTGGGTGCCAACGAGCAAACACGGTTGGCCTTCAAGCAATTGTTGGGTTAATTCGGCCATGGCATTTTTGCGCTGCATGGAATCTTGATCAACGCGAATAACGGTGTGCTGATTAAATGCAGCTTGTAATGTTTCTTCTGCTCGTTCGGTACCTTGGCCTAATGCACTAAGTGCTGGATTCATGCAGCTGGGGCATTGGCTGGGTGGGTAGGCCATAGCGCCGCAGTGGTGGCAATGCAATTTGCGGGGGCTATTGTGCAGTGTCATGCGGGCATCGCAATATTTACAGGCCGCAGACCAACCACAGCTTTGACAGATTAACGACGGGGCAAACCCCCGCCGGTTAATAAACACTAAGGCTTGCTCGCCGCGCTCCAGCGTTGCTGAAATAGCGTCCATGCTGGCCTGCGCAATGCCTGCGTGCTGCGGTTGTTTACGCATATCTAAAAGCTGCAATGCAGGGGTGGCAGCATTTGCGGCACGTTGTGTTAGACGCAGGTGGTGGTAGCGTTGTTGTAATGCGTTGTGGAGCGATTCGAGTGACGGGGTTGCAGAGCCAAGCAGTAAGGGGATGTTATTTTTTTTTGCGCGCACAATTGCGAGGTCGCGTGCGGAATAGCGCAGGCCTTCTTGTTGCTTGAAGGACAGGTCGTGCTCTTCATCTACGATAATAATGCCCAGCTCCGGCAGTGGCGCAAAAACGGCGAGGCGAGTACCAATGACGATGCGTGCTTGGCCGCTAAAGGCGCTGTGCCAGTTCTCGAGCCGTGCTCCTTTGGCAACGTTGGAATGAAGTTGGGTAATGGGTACGGCAAAGCGTTCTTCAAAGCGGGCTACTGTTTGCGGTGTTAAGCCAATTTCTGGTACCAAAACCAGCGCCTGTTGGCCTGCTTGTAAAACGCGCGCAATGGCTTGCAGGTATACCTCGGTTTTGCCGCTGCCGGTTATGCCTTCTAACAGATAACAGCCAAATTTGTGAAAACGAATGGTATCAAGCGCATGCTGTTGTTCGTTATTGAGCGTCCTGGGTGTTTCATTGAGTACTTGCTGACTGGCTGGCAAGGCTTGTGCGTCGGCTAAAAAGGTTTCGGCTAGATTCTTTTTTTGCAGTTGTTTTAGGGCGCTTTTGTCGACTTGCTTAGCGGTTAATGCTGTTTCGGCAAGTGGCGCCGAGTGGAGTAGCACTTCCCATGCGGTTTGTTGTTTTGGGCTGCGCTTAAAGTTTTCACTATTAAGCCCTTTGCCCTCAGTGGTTAGTTGCCAGTAGGCCGTTTGCGGCAGGGCGCCATCGCTAGCGCGCAGCTTTTGTGGCAGGGCCGCCATCATCACTTCACCGAGTGGGTGCTGGTAGTACTCGGCAGCAAACTGGCAAAGCGCAAGAATATCGCCGTGAATCACAGGCTTGGCGTCGAGTGCTTGATATGCCGGTTTGAGCTTTTCAATGGGGTAGCTGGCGGTATGGCTTTTTGATATTAAAATGCCAACCAATGTTTGTCGGCCAAAAGGGACTTCAACGCGAATGCCTGGTATTAAGGCGTCGTTTTGCGCTGGTGTGTAATCAGCAGGTGCCAAGTACTCAAAATGACGAAAAAGCGGCGTAGGTAACGCGAGCGTTAAAACAGTAGGGTGATCACAGTTCATAGATAGTGCTAGTGGTGAAGACGAGTATTAAGTTGTGCTGCGGGCGGCAAGTATGACACCCATGCCGCTTGCTCGCTATTGCAGATAACACTGCCTGCTTAGGCTACTTTAGGTATAACTGCGTTGGGTTGTACGCGCAGCTTCGTTATGCATTAAATTTCTTTGCTGGGTGGTTTTTAATCTGGTAGTATGCGCGCTCATTTTTCCGCCCAATTCACTCCTTGTGCGGTGCTCAGCGGTAAATCTTGGTGATATTGACCAAGACAGACTGAGTGGCGGCGCATTTTAAATAGAGGCAATACCATGCAAGCTGATATCCAACCAAAATACGAAGCTATGAAAGCAACTTGTAGCTGTGGCAACGTTATTGAAACACGCTCTACTTACACTAAGGATTTAACCTTAGACGTATGTTCTGAGTGTCACCCTTTTTACACCGGTAAGCAGAAAAATGCTGACACTGGTGGTCGTATTGATCGCTTCAAGAAGCGTTTTGGTGGTCGTCGCGCAAGCTAAGTTTGCCACGAGACTAAAACGAAAAGCCGACTTTGTCGGCTTTTTTTATGCCTGAAATTTGAGCCTGAAAGTGCGACTGCGCAGGTTTGTTGTTCACGACTTCTACGGATGCCGGTCATAGCATGTCTAACGCGCGGGTTTGTTGGGTAATGTTTTTATCTGATGTTGCGGCTGCGTGCGGATTTGCGGCAAGTATCGTTTTCTATGTAGTCGGCGCTTGAGACTATAGCGCGGCGATGAAACGAAAGAGCCTAAGCGAAACTATCGCTTAGGCTCTTTCGTTTTCACTATTTGGCGACCCTAGGAATAAACCCTAGGAATAAAACCCTAGTTATTAGCTGAGGGTGTAAGTGAAGTCACCTTCTTCTGTGGCGCCTACGTGAATGGCGGTGATGGGTTGCTCGTCGGCCATGCGGCTTAGGCATTGGCTGGCAAGTACTGGTAGCAATGTTTTGTTTAGAATGCCTTCAATATTCCGGGCACCAGTATCGGCTTCTTGGCAGCGCGCAATAATATTCACCAATACGTCTTCATCGTAGCTAAAGGCTGCGCCGTAATGTTCTTTAACGCGTTTTTCGATACGACGCATATTAATCGCGCAAATTTTGATGAGATTTTCATCATCGAGTGGGTAGTAAGTAATAACGTTAGTGCGGCCTAAAAATGCGGGCTTGAAGTGTTTGAGCAAATGCGGGCGAATATTGTCGAGCAAAACCTCGGGGTCGGGCTTTTCTTCGACTTGGTCGAAGATTGCGCGAATAGCATCTTCGCCGGCATTGGAGGTCATGATGATTAAGGTATTTTTAAAGTCGATATCACGGCCTTCGCCATCCTTAATGGTGCCTTTATCAAACAGGTTGTAAAAAATATCCTGAACGCCTGGGTGCGCTTTTTCCATTTCGTCGAGCAAAATAACGGAGTAAGGCTTGCGTCGCGCAGCTTCTGTTAATACACCGCCTTCACCAAAACCAACATAACCTGGAGGTGAACCTAGCAGCATGGAAACTTTGTGCTCTTCTTTAAATTCCGACATGTTAATGGTAGTGATGTTTTGCTCGCCACCGAAGAGTTCGTCAGCCAATGCCAATGCGGTTTCTGTTTTACCTACACCACTGGTGCCGCAGAATAAAAAGACACCCATAGGTTTGCGTGGGTCGGTAAGCCCTGCGCGCGACATTTGAATTGCCTGAGATACCGCCTCAAGTGAATGTTGCTGGCCAATAACGCGTTTATTTAAACGCTCGGCTAATGATTGCACCGCGTGAATTTCATCGCTGACCATCTTGCCGACAGGGATGCCCGTCCAGTTTGCGATAATTTCGGCAACTGCTTGAGCATCTACGTGCGGGTGAATTAACGGTAGGTTGCCTTGAATTTCTTTTAAAGAAGTACTGAGTGCTAATAATTCTTCTTGTGTTTCAGTGCTGGGGTTTTCTTCGGTGTTATCCGAAATGCTGTCGTAAATCGCACTGATTTTATCAACCAGTTCTTTTTCTTTTTGGTGTTGTTCTGTTAGGCGTTGAAGGTCAGCTTCGGCCTCAGCCTTCTTTTCGTGCAATTCGGCAATTTTATCGCCGTGGCCACCGCTAACAGCATGCTCTTTTTGTAGTGCAGTAATTGCGGTATCGGCACGTTCTATACGCCGTGTTGCGTCTTCAATGGGGTAGGGGGTGGCAGTAATGCTAAGTGATACGCGAGCGCAAGCGGTATCTAATAAACTCACTGACTTATCCGGCAATTGTCGGCCCGGAATATAACGGTGCGATAATTTAACCGAGGCAATAATCGCTTCTTCTAAAATGCGGACCTTGTGGTGTGTTTCTAGTGCTTGGGCGACGCCGCGCATCATATCAATAGCGCGCTCTTCGCTGGGCTCTTCCACTTTTACTACTTGGAAGCGACGGGTTAAAGCTGGGTCGCGCTCAAAATATTTTTTATATTCTGCCCAGGTCGTTGCAGCAATAGTGCGCAATTCACCACGCGCTAAAGCAGGCTTTAATAAGTTGGCGGCATCGCCTTGGCCTTCTTTACCGCCGGCACCAATTAAGGTGTGGGCTTCGTCAATAAATAAAATAATGGGTGTGGGGGAAGATTGTACTTCTTCAATAACGGACTTTAAGCGGTTTTCAAATTCGCCTTTAACGCTGGCTCCAGCTTGCAGTAAACCCAAATCCAAAGTGCGAAGCGCAATGTTTTGTAACGCGCTTGGCACGTCGCCTTGTGCGATGCGTTGTGCAAGGCCCTCAACTACAGCGGTTTTACCTACGCCTGCTTCACCGGTAAGAATGGGATTGTTTTGGCGGCGGCGGGTAAGAATATCCATGCACTGGCGGATTTCTTCATCGCGGCCAAGTACGGGGTCCATTTTGCCTGTTTTGGCTTTGGCGGTTAAATCGATGGTGTATTTATCGAGCGTGGGCGTTTTGCTGTTAGAAATACCGCCGCCAGCGCTGGCTTCACCGGGTGCCGACTGAATAGTACCGGCGCGTTTACTTTCACTGGTTTGGCCGTAGGTATCACGCGCACCATTGCGCAGTGATTCAGCGGGAATGTTGGCCAGCTCTGGGCAGGAATCGGTAATTTGACGTTTAAGGGTGTCGTCTAATAATAGTGCGGTAATTAAATGCCCTGATGTAATTGCATCGTGACCAAAATCCACAGAGGCTAGCATCCAAGCATTTTTGGCCGCTTCCACAATAGAGGGCGCTAATGCGGCTGGGCGAGAGCTGCCGGATTTAAAGCCTGCAATGCTGTCGGCCAGTTGCTTGGCGAGGTGCGAAGGATTGACATCGTGGGCAGATAACAGTTGGTAAAGGTCGTTATCGGTTTGGTCGAGTATTTTTAAGACCCAGTGTTCTAGCTCTACGCTAAATTGGCCTTGTGAGATACAAATGCCTGCAGCGCCTTCTAGCGAATCCCGCAAGTAGGGGGACATTTTGTTTACGAGTGATTTTAAGTCAATGCTAATCATAAAGGTTTCCTTGTGTCATACAGGTTTAACTGGCCATGGGTAGCGTGTCATCAGGCGGTGTAATCTCCGACGACATGCGCACGGATAATGAAGATAATGCTTGATTCGCAGTGCCAAGTACAGTGTTCCAGCCGAGGGTGGGAGCATACTTTGGCGTTTGGTGTAACTGAGTATTGGTAATGCTTTCGCCTGCGAGCGAAACATCCAAATCAAAAATGAGTTCCGGCCCGGCAGCTTGGCGAATAAATGAAATTAAGGCTCGCACCATGGGAGTGCCAGGGGCAAGCGAGTCAAATTCATCGTGGTTATTTGGTTTAATGGCAACAGTAAATTTGCCTGTGCAGCTATAGCATTTTGAGCCTAAAAAGGTGTTTTGGCCTAAAGCATTATTTTGTGAGCCAAGGCGCGTCATAATGTCGGGGGTGAGTTCGCTATAGGTGCCAGTAAATTGTTTTATTTCGGCCGATAAGCCAAAGCGCGCTTTAATCATGCTGGCTAGCCCGCTGGCAGTACAAGTGCTGCGCGATAAAAAGCCCGACAGTGGAATTAAGCTTTCGTCGCTGTAAGGTTGGCGATATTGCAGCGATGGCAAGCCAAGCCCCATCAAAGATAGCAGCGCGTGAGTTGCGCTATCGTTGCCACGGCGCGCGCGTATTTTATGAGTTTCAAAACTAATGGGAATTTGGTACTTGGCCCATGCTTTGTACATCATGGTAATTGCGCGGTGATTAAATATTTCTAAAAAATCATGCAGACCGGTATTTTTTTGCTTGAGCTCACGCAGGATTGTTTCGCTCATATGGTAAGGCAAAACGCCTTGTGCGCCGGTTAGCCCCATAAATGCAATAGTCATTTGCCATTGGTTTTCGGGAACTTGAGAATCGGGCTCGCTATTGCGGCCCTGAAATACTTTAACCACATCCGCTGGCGAAAAAGAAAGCTGCTGGCGAGTTTTGAAACGCAAAAATTCTTGCGAAGGCGGTGCCTGCAAGGACAGTGGTGCGCTAACGGTGTTATCCGCTTGCTGCGCTTTAATGGCTGCGTATTCAATAGTCCTTACCGCTTGGTAAAAGTTAAAGCGGTAGGGCTCTTGTTTTAGCTGCTCAATTACACTAAGGCTTTTTCGCCGGCGCGTGGTGGCCATTTATAGAGTACTCCGTCTTTACCTGACAGCTTAATACTGAGCTTGGTGAATGAATTGATCGAGCAGTACAAACCAAAAAAGTGATTTAATAAATTGGCAAAAGCCAAGATACTTGCACCATTAAGCATGAGTGGATCAAGGGTTAAAACAATCTCTGTGCCGCGGCATAGGGCTATAGTGCCATCCACTTGAATAGGGGCAGTAATAGCTTTGGTTTTAATTGCTTGAATTGATTCGATGCGATTGCGTGTGCTGGCTGAATCTTTAAAGTCGTAGAGCCGCAAAATTTCTTTGAGTGCCTCTAGCGAACTATTGCCTTGTGTAATTGATAAATGGTTTAAGTTGAGGTGTGAAATCAGTCGCCAGTAGGCGCGCTTCCCCTGTGGCGGGCGAATGCTTTCTGTTGGCGGCACAACGCAGCGAATGTTCTCGATGGGCGCGCTGCCTTCAACAATTGTAAGGTATGGCTGCCCGTTACTGGTAGGTAGTTTTTTGGGCAGGTTTCTATTGCTACAGTGCAATTTTATTTCAAGTGCTTGATTCGTGATGTCGCAAGGGTTAAACCCCAAATCGACAATACCTAACTCAACTTCGCTGGCATATTCGTTGCCGTGCTCACCTTCGGTGACCTCTTTGCGTTTACTAAACCAAAAAGCGGACGTTTTAGTTTGTTTATGGTTTGTGCCATAAAAGCGGCTGTAGTCTGTTTTATGGCCGCGATCGTTAATACTTGTGACGGCATCAACAGAGTAGACTTCTAGCGAATTGTGGTGCCTAGCATCCGGTTCGATTGGGTAGGTGTACTCTGTATTGGTTACGCGGATAGGGTCGGCGGTATGTTTAAATAAATTAATGGCTGGAGTGCAATTAAGTGCAAACATGCTGGGCGATATTTGGTGCTCTAGCTCGTCGTCGTGGCGCTTTAAATAAAAGTATAAGCAAAGTTTGTCGCCATCAATATGTTGCGAAATCTCCCCAAGGTTTTTAATGTCCACAAACAGGAATTTTTCGGGTAGAGCAAAGTATTCACTAAGTAAACGGTAGCCGCTAAAAGAGTTATCTGGAAATGGCAGTAGAGCTTCATCATTATCAAAGCCCACGGGCTGTAAACAGCTTGTTGGGAGTTTGCGATACTCATTGTCGGAATCTGATGTAGCAATCACAATCGATTCGCATTCTGCCAACATTAAATCGTAAAGCGGCAGCGTGTGCTGCTTAGGGCCTTTCAAGAAAAAACGTAGCGAATCTAATTCGAGATCGGCAAAGGTGATCGCTTCGCTGAATGTTTTTAAGCTAATTTTAAGTACTGCATCGGCGCTAGGCGCACTGTTAGAGCCAGGAGCAATAAACGGTTTCTGCACTAACTTTACGCTATCGACGCTAAAGGGACTGATATCGACGGGGTAACTGGTGGTGAATTTACAGGTGTCGTGGGCGTCGTTATCGGTTTGTAATTCGGTTTGTGCAGGTAGCTTATGTATTTTGTCTAAGTCTTCTTGCGGTGGGCATTGAACAATACAAAGCGAGGGAATAGGTCGCAAATAATGCGGGTATAAAGTATCAAGAATGCCGTCGCTTAGTTCGGGCAGGTCGTCATCTAATTTTTGATGGATGCGAGCGTTCATATAAGCGACGCCGGAAACCAACTGGTTGACTAGGGGGTCATTAATGGCATCTTCGGTAATTTGCAGGCTGCTGGCAGCCCCTGGGTGCTTGCGTGCAAATTCACTGGCCGATAACTGTAAGAACGCCAGTTCCTTTTCGTAATATTGGAGTAACTTGTCCGTCATTAAGTTTTACTCATTAGGATATTTCTGAAATATCAACCGCGTGGCTTATCGGGTTGAAAGCCGAGTCGAAGACGATTGTTTCTTCCGAGGGGCTAACATGCAACACAGCTTCTACGCGAAATCGAATGGTGGGGTCTTCTACATCGACTTTGTCACCGATGCTAACTTTGGCTGACTTTACGCGCGGTTCGTAGTGTTTAATCACGGCTTCCACTTGGTTGCAAAAATTTTTACGGTCATCTTTTGATGAAAAATTAATTGTTGATAGATCGGGTAGGCCAAAATTAAGTAGCGATTTTTGCAGGTGGGTGTACTGCCTCGCTGGTGAATGTGTGCAAGAACGAGTGTTAAACAAAGATTCTAAATCGCGTCTTACGCTTTCGCGTATTTGTGCGATAACGGCTTGCGGGCGAGCATAACTAGACGTTTTACTGTCGTTAAGTAGCCTGTCCATTAGTGGAGCGAGCAGTTGTTTTTTATCGTTGCTATTCATTAGTTTTGCCCAACAGCGCTTTTGCTAATAGAAGTAGAAAGCTTAAGCTCGGCAACAAGATGGTCGACTGTGTAGTGGTTTTTCAAATAAATAACACACTGGTATACCTCCATTTGGCCTGGGGTCTCCATAACCTGAACGCGTGCACGCCGTAAGGGTTTTCGGGCGAGCATTTCCCAGCCCATGTCATCGCGGCCAGAGGTGTATTGATCAAACCATTTTTGCAGCGTGCGTTGGCAATCTTCAGCGCTGTTAAAAGAGCCGACCTTTTCTCGAATAATAACTTTTACGTATTGGGCAAAACGTGAGCCGCATAAAATATGTTGCAACATACTACTTATGCGCGCATTAGCATTGGCTGATTTATTGCCGTAGTTATGCGGTTGCTGAATAGAAGGGCAGTTGGTAAATGCAGCGAAAGGGGAGTTGTAGCCTTGGGATAAAGTAATAAACCCTAATTCGCTCAGTTGCCGCTCCATCGAATCTGTAAGAATTGCAGGCGTTACGCTTTTGGTGCGTGTTGGGCTTGAGTCTGTTGTGTAGTGGGGTGCGGCAAAACTGGTGAGTAACCCGCCGCCGGCGTGGTCACGCGGTACGCCACGAATATGTGAAAACCAACCGACATCAGCAAACTCACGAATGAGTATGGTGGCAAAAGCGAAGCTGCTATTACCCCATAAATACTTTTGGTTGTTATTGCCTTGGCAGTGCTCTTGGAAGCGAAAGTTGCCCCACGCAGAAAAGTGCGTATTTAATGGCTGGCGCATAAGTACTGAAGGCATGGTTAAGGCAATAAAGCGTGAGTCTTCTTGCGCTCTCAGGCTGTTCCAGCGGATATATTCTGGGTGTGAAAATACTTGCCGAAATTCGATTTGAGGGTTGAGGTCCTCAAAGCTATCGATACCGAATAACTCTGGCGCAGCACTGCAAATAAAGGGCGCAAAGGCGGCCGCCGCAATGTGCGACATAATTTGCAAGGTGTATACGTCGTCGTGCGGTGTATTTTTTGTCGGCTTATGTGCGACGGCATAATCGCCGATTAATACAGTGTAAGGCTCGCCACCGGCCATGCCGAATTCTTGGTTGTAAATAAGGTGAAACAAGCGCGTGTGTTCAAAATCGGAAGCGCGCTCAATATCGCGGCATAAGTCTCGCCAGCTGACATCCAATAGTTTAATTTTAATATTTTTAGCGTGACTTGATTCGTCTACTAAATGCCACAGCCCCAACCATCGGCTTTCCATTTCTTGAAAGCGCTTGTGGTGCAGTATTGCGTTGATTTGTTCGTTGATTAGCTCGTCAAGTTCGGCGATTTGCTCTGTGAGTAAATCCGCTAGCGAGTATGTTGTGCTTGTTAGGTCGCAGAGCTTGGCCCAAATTTCTAGCGCGCCTCGGTCTGAGGGCTCATCAATGAAATGCTCAATGCTGACGCTGGTGGGTGTATTGTTGGCTGCGAAGAGGTGATCGTAATTTATGATACTTTCGTTGTTGATAACTGGCTTATCAACGGCGTTGGTGTCTTGGCTGGAAGGTATCATAGCGAGTTATGGCTTTGTGTTTTTTACACGTTTGGCAATTTCAATAACTCGGTAAGCGCTAACTATATGGTTGGCTGCAGGGTATTGATAACGAATTGTGTAAAAAATGGTGGCTAGGTAAAAAATAAGGGCAAGGCCAAAGCCTTGCCCTTATTGGACTTAGCTCTTGGCTGGAATGTTGGCCACTAAGCGCATAGACGCTGTAAGCTCTTCCATTTGCAACCAAGGCTTCAAGTAGGCCACTGCGTTGTAAGCACCTGGCTGGCCAGGAATTTCTTTTACTTCAACGCGTGCTTCTTGTAGCGGGTACTTGATTTTCATGTCCGCGCTAGCATCTGGGTTGGGGTTAGTGTATTGCGAAATCCACTTATTCAACCAACGCTCACACTCACTGGCCTGCATGAACGAACCCACTTTGTCTCGCGCCATAACTTTTAAGTAGTGGGCAATACGTGAGGTCGCCATGATGTAAGGCAAGCGAGCTGAAATGCTGGCATTCGCTGTGGCATTAGGGTCGCCGTACACTTTGGGTTCGTGCGCTGTTTGTGAGCCAAAAAATACAGAGTAATCGGTATTTTTGTAGTGACACAAAGGCAAGAAGCCCAAAGACGATAACTCTGCTTCACGGCGATCGGTAATGCCAATTTCGGTCGGACATTTCTGATCAACGTCACCATCATCACTTTTAAAGAGGTGAGTGGGTAAGCCTTCAACTTTACCGCCACCTTCCGCACCGCGAATGGCTGTACACCAAGCCGTTTCGGCAAAGGCGTGCGTTAATGTAGTGCCCATTACGTAAGCGGCATTAGACCAGCAGTATTCGTTGTGCTCAGCTGGTTTAGCCATGCCTGAGCTATCAACTTCAAACTCTTCGAAGTTGAAAGCTTCGATTGCATTTGTATTGGCACCATAAGGCGTGCGTGATAAAACGCGAGGCATAACCAAAGAAACAAAACGCGAATCGTCGCTGGCACGGAAGCTGCGCCATTTAATG
This sequence comes from Marinagarivorans cellulosilyticus, assembly GCF_021655555.1. Lineage (NCBI taxonomy): Bacteria > Pseudomonadati > Pseudomonadota > Gammaproteobacteria > Cellvibrionales > Cellvibrionaceae > Marinagarivorans > Marinagarivorans cellulosilyticus. Next base: position 1,390,275 of record NZ_AP023086.1, read on the forward strand.
TATTCTTGTGATTCAAATGCGCTGGCAAGGTCGCGCGGCTTGGTAAGTTCGGTGTACTCGTCAAAGCCAAACATTTCTGAACCAGCAGCTGTTACGAATGGGCAGAAGCCCGCTGCAGCTACGTGAGACATGTTGGTTAGCAAGTCGATATCGACAGGGTTGTTGCCGAATTCGAAGTCGCCAATAAGGGTAGAAAACGGCTCGCCACCGGCGGTACCAAATTCGTCTTCGTAAATGCGTTTGAATGTTTGGCTTTGGTCAAACTCAACAGCTTTTTCAAGATCGCGAGACAGCTCTTTTTTGCTGACGTTAAGCATGCGAATCTTTAATGATTTACCGGTTTGAGAATTGGTCACTAAGTGGTGCAAACCGCGCCAAGAGCCTTCCAATTTTTGAAATTTTTCTTGGTGTAAAATAGCACTCAGCTGCTTAGACATTGCCTGATCAATGGCAACAATCGCTTTATTGATTGTATTGGTTAAGCTGCGATCCCATGTGACGGTGCCCTTAAGCGCTTGTGCTGTTAAGTTAGCAATCAAGTCTTGGGTTTCATCTGGGGCTGTTTGTTTGGTTGCGCTAATAGCTTGCTCAAGTAAGCTTACCGAAGCACCTTCGGCAGCTTCTGCACCGGCTTCAGTGCTTGTTTCAAGGGCGTCGTTACTCATTATTCAGCTTCCCCTTCTTTTTTCTCTAAGCCAAGTTCTTTTGACAGATTGGCAACGTTATCGGTATTTTGAAGAATCTCTTCTAGTACACGCTCTAAGTCTTCAGAGCGGTCTGCTTTGCTCATTAGGTCGCGTAGTTTATTGCGTGCAGCCAACAAGTTTTTAAGTGGCTCTACTTGATCAACAATAGCTTCAGGAGAAAAATCATCCATTTGTTTGAAGTCGAGATCAACAGACATTTTTGAACCGTCGCCAGCGAGGGTGTTTTCGACTTGTAGTTCGAGCTTTGGGTTAACTTTACCCATTACGTCGTTGAAGTTTTCACCATCGATTTGCGCGAACTTACGCTCTTTCAACGGCTTGCGGATACCGGCGTTATCACCAGAGTAATCGCCCATTACGCCAGCTACGAAAGGGAGTTCCCTTTCTGCGGTTCCACCGCTAGCTTCTACATCGTAGGTGATATGTACGCGCGGCTTGCGTACGCGCTTCAGTTTATTGTGGATGCTTTCAGACATTTGAGTCTCCTTTTCTGCGCGAAAGCGCACGTTACGTTTATAAAAAGCTAGGTTTGAAATTTTACTTGGCGGCACATGTTACCACGTGCGTTGCCATTTGTGTTTTGCCTTATTTAGCGCCTTACCAACCGCCGCTTTTCTCTGCGGCAGCGGGTTCTGCTGGCGCTTCGGGTTTGGCTGGCGCTGGTGCCGCGGCGCTTGGTGCTGCTGGCTTAGCTGTGACCGGTGGTGCGACATAGCCTTGTGTATCCGAGCCGTCTAGCATTACGCCGGTTAGCTGCGAATAAATGCCTTTGGCTTGATCGTCGGGAAGCAGCTCGGCCATTAGCTCGGCGACGGTCATGCGGCCCCATTTGATCATGCGCTCAAGGCCTGGCCCTATCGGTGTGTGTGGCTCGTAGCGACGAAAGTATTCGGCAACATCGGTCAAGCGGCGCAGCGCGTCTTCTCTGTCTACAATAGCGCCTTCGCGCACAATGGTTGTTACCACTTGCTCTGTGCCTGCGCTTGTTTGTGGTGTGTTATCAGTATTGCTTGCGGGCGCATCGACGGGTGCCTGTGCCGCTTTGGGCACAACTAATTTATCTTTAAAGATAAATTTGCAGGTGCGGACAATTTCGTCGAGCAGGTTACTGATGTTGCTGCTCGGTGGCGTATCGTGGCCACAATGCGTGCGCAAGGATTCGCCAAGATGCTGATAAGCGCTTTGCGCTTCTTCTAAGGTTTCGATGAATTGGGTGAAGAATTTACCGTCACCCATCATTATGCTGTTTTGGATCGAGTTTAAGCTGTAGCCAAGTTCATCGTTGCGGCTGGCTTTTTCTTTCGCGTCAGGGATGTTGTCGGCTGCGTGAGCTTGCTGGTATTCCCAAAAAGTAAAAGGCGTATCGGTGTAGGGATCGCATAAAAGCGCGTTACGCATGGGCGTTAACAAGGTGCCTTCACCGCTTTCACCGTTGAGGCCGGTAATAGGAATAACCTTAGTTTCTATGCCATCTTCGTCGGGTTCTGGGTAGAGGTTATCCCAGTACTGATCAACCAGTTTATCCAGTAAAACCATACCATCGCGCAAACCCGGAAAGCCGTACAGGCGAATCATGCCCTCAATTAACCAGCAAGTCACTTCGATGTCTTTGCTTTTGGTGGTAAGAATGCTTTCAGCTTCGCTAATAACTGTTTGCCACGGGGCGACGGTATCGACATCTGGGTCTAAGAGGGCGGACTTTTCTGCGCTACGGCCCTCGTTACGCGCATCTTTAATGCGGTAAAAGCTAGACGTCGGAGAGCGGTCTTCACGGATATCTATACCGTGGGGTTGCTCATCAGAAATAGGAGCAAGTAACTGATCAAGGTCGATAATGTAATCAAGCGGCACGACGCTGTTCCTTGTGAGGTTTATGTGCGGTGTGAACACCGGAGATTAAATACAGTTGGGTAAACAAATACCTAAATATTCATCATGATGGGCGTTGCGTCGCATATTAAAGCAATAACTATTCAGACGACAAGCAGACAAAGTCCATACAGGATGAGGGCGATGGCTTACATCAGAAGGTATGCTGATGCAGTTGCCAGCGGCCTGTTAAAAATAGTGTGTAATAGTGGGCCGGGGGCATGCTCTTGGCTACAAATGTTGTTGCACTTTGAGCTTCGCCGCCGCGCGTTTCCCACAAGCTTACAGCCGATTGAGTATGGCTAGCGCTCAGTAAATGGCCGTAGGCTTCGGCACTGTTCCCGTGCACTAACCAGCCATACTGCTCAATTTTGCTGGGTTGGTTATCTTCTTGTTCTATGGCGGGAGTCATATGCAACTGGTTTTCAATTTCATCCGCAGGCAGGCCGTTTTCTAGCACCGATAACGCCAGGTTTTCAACGGCATCAAACCAAGCGCTATTTTTTTGGAAGGCTGCAAAAATATTGCCGTGCTTTAATTGCGTTGCTATCACTAAAGGAAAGTAACGGCCAACACTGTCAACGCTGGGGCATAAAACCCCTAGCCATTGTTTGTCATCAAGCGCACCTTCACCAAAACCAAAGCGCCACAGCGGGCAAGTGAGATAGCTCGATAGCCAGTCATTACCTAGAGCGCCTTGGCTGCAAGAAATTGCGCCTTGTAGCCATTCGTCCATCGCATTCACAAATGGCTGCGGCAAGCCGCGTTCAATAAAGTCTCCGTGTGCAGGGACCTTGCCAAAAAAACCTAACGATTTATTCACAGGTCATTCCTTAAAGAGATTCTGGGCATTTAAAACGCGTAAATAGTGTCATATCTAAAGGGTCTTCGCCGCTATTGCTAACAAATTGATAAGTGGCTTCGTGCCCGTTTTGCTTGAAGGTAATCTTGCGTGCGCCAATTCTGCCTGAGGGGCTGTTTTTCATATCGGCAATTAAACGGTACCAAGCCCAGTCGCCATCGTATTGCATTTGATGGATGGCTTCGTCTAAGTCTTCAAACAAAATGCGCGCGCGCGTGGTTTCGCCCAGAGTCCAGCGAATATTCTTGGGCGTGCGAGGGCCATGCGAGTAAGACATCGGTGTGCCGCCAATTTCTAGTGTAAACAAGCGAACATTTGAAGACAGTTTGGACGGGGTCACTTGTAGTTGTGCCGATGCAACATCACCACCGCTAAAGAAGGCCTTGCGAATACTTTGTACGCGTTCTAGTTGGCGCAAGGTTGACGAACTAATGGGGAATGTCATGCCATCGACGGTTTTGAGTGTCCAGCGGCGTTGATCGATCAGGTCGGTTAAATACTGGTCGAAAAACATTTGTAGCGAGCCACTATTGCCAAAGAAGTCATTAAAGGCCATTGCGTGGGTATCTAGGCTACTTGATGGCGTGAAGGGAAAGCGGTTATCAATGGTCTTTTGACATTCCGGCACGACTTGGTAACGCCAAGCGCGATCGAGATGGCGTTTACTGTAGCCCACCAGTAATTGCCAAGAGTTGCGTGACAGGTTGTTCAGCCAGCCACTTAAAGGCCTTGGTGCGTGCTTAGCTTTGAGTTGTAATTTGCGAATAGGGTCATCACTTTGCCCCATAAAACGTTTTTGTACGGCATTAAATGCAGCTTCGTCTGGATCGGGGCTAGCGCTAATGCCAAGCAGGTATTCGTTGAGCTCACCAATAACCGCAAGGTAGTCGTCTAGTGGTGCCGGTGCACGTTCACTTTTTACGGTAAGTGCGTGAATTTCGGTGAATTGCTTTTCAACTAGGTTGCGCTGTTGTTTATCGTTCCAAGCGCCTGCAACTTTTGATTTTGCCGAGCGTGCAACCTGCGCAATAGAAACTTTCGGTTTGGCGCCGACCATGCCAACCCTAACATTTTCATCTTGTACGCCATCGATGATGTTAGTGAATTTGGTATTTTCACTGGTAATTTCAATAATGGCTTTTAGCGGTGATGAAGCAGGGTTTGATAGCTCATACAGCTGGTCGGATAGCTGATTGAGGTTGGTCGCCTCATTAAAGCTTAAGCCATTCATTAACGTTTGCCACTGACTAGCATAGTCGGTGAGATATAAGCGTTCTAACTGCTCGGCAACTTCCAGTTTTTGTTTTTCTGACAAGCTTTGTTGTTCTGCGCCCCAGATCCAGTGTTGGTTAAAGTAACCGTCAGCCAGTGGTGATTCGGTCGATAAATCAATTTTGTCAAAACCCGACTTCATAAACGCAGCAGGCATTTTAAACAGTGGTGATTGATTTGAGATACCAAATAGTAAATAAGTATCGCCGCCAATTTGGCGGTATAAATCTACCGGCTGAGAAAATTGTGGTGTTGTTTTGATTGCGTCATACAAACGCAAAGCCGGTGGGATTTGCAGGGCTTTTTGACGAGCTTTAGCAACGGTAAGCTCATCCATTGTTAGTTCTGTTGACAGTGGCTCGGTTAGCAATTGTTTAAGATGTTCTAACCATTGCAGCAGCTGTTCATCTGTTGCCGGCAAGTGGCTAATGGCGTAATCCTGTGCAAAGGCAATAATGTGTTCGTTGTCTTGGTGTTCTGGATTAAACAGCATTAAGTAGGTTTTTAATGTGCTAAGCAACCTCGCGTCATCAGCCGGTATTGTGCGCAATTCGCGGGTTAATAATTTGGCAAAGTAAGGGAGTAGAAGTGTATTAAGCTTGGTTTGGTAAAGAGCATCGGCGGCTTCGTCGACGCCGTCACTATATAGCCCTAGGCCGGTTAAATACGATTGTTCGCTTTGGTTGTACACATTGCTGGCTTTGCGTAGGGGGTTAAGTGCAGCTAGGAGCTGCTCGATGCCTTGGCCTGCATTTTTTTCGGCTTGGTCGTGTTCTTTGACTGCGGCATCTACGGTATTCAGCAGGGATTTATTTTGCCCAACGGCGGTTGTCCACACGGTTATAGAGCCGACAATGGCAGCGAATATCGCGGCAATAGCGCCTCTTCGCCCCCATTTAATAAAACGCTCAACGCGGACGTTACTGCCCACCAATTCTGATTCCGGAAAGATGACGTCTTTGAATAGTGTATAAACAAAAAAGCTTTTGCCTGTATTTTCTTGAGCGCTGGCTGAAGTTTTAACATTAAAGGCAGAATTCATATGCGCCATCATTCGGTCGATGGGCATGCCTTCTTGGGTTCCGCTGGATAAATATACCCCGCGCAGAAGCGGTGTGGTACCAAAGCGGTTAGCTGAAAACGTTTGATAAATGAATTCGTGTAACGGCTCGCTTAGCTCGGCCATGCGTTGTGGGAAGTTTTGAATGCGTGACTTTCGCGCCACGATGCGCTCGTTGTTTACCAAGCTTAAGACGCGTTGATTAAGACGCTTAATTAATAAACTGAATTCGTGGCGGAACATGCTGGCTGGTTGTTCAGCGGTAAGGGATAGCGTCATGCCCCAAACTTGGTTGCGTTCTGATTTCGATAAGCCGGCAAAAAATTCACTGAAGCCCGCGATTAAATCGGCTTTGGTTAACATCATGTAAACCGGGGCGCGAATGCCTAGGTGGTTTTGAATTTCATCGATACGGGTGCGCAGTGTTTTGGCCTGCAGTTGGCGTTGCTCGGGCGTACTTAGTAGTAGATCTTGTAAGCTTACCGTTAATAGAATGCCATTTATTGGGCGTCTATTTCGGAATTTTTTCAGTAAATCGAGGAAGGTCGTCCAAGAGGATTGGTCCACCACTTTGTGGCTGTCCTGGGTGGTGTAGCGCCCTGCGGTATCGATAAGAATGGCTTCGTTGGTAAACCACCAGTCACAGTTACGGGTACCGCCTACGCCTTTTAATTTGTGCTCGCCTGTAGCATCGGCAAGTGGGAATTCCAAACCCGAATTGACCAGTGCGGTTGTTTTTCCTGAACCTGGCGGGCCAATAATAATGTACCAAGGGAGTTGGTACAGGCTACGGGTATTGCCAAAAAAGGAAGAGCGAGAAACCTGTAGCTTTTGTAGTGCATCTTGAAATCGGCCGTTAAGTTCGTCCGCTTCCATCATAGACTTTTCGTCGCTGGCCGATAGGCCGTCGTCGTCAGCTTGCTGCTCGATACTGTTAAAAAGTTGCTTGTTTTGGCTACGCTCGAACAATGCGCGGCTAATCATCCACGTTAGCCAAATAATCCACGCGAGTACAATAATGATAATGCGGTGAGTACTGCTGAGACTGGCGTTATCCTCCCCAAATTTAACAAAGTCACCGACTAGCCAAATAAAGAAAGAAAAAGCGATTAAACCAATAATGCCGATAACCCATTTATTGGTAATAAATTTAAAAAACGATTTCATACAAGTATCCGTGAAAAGCGAGCAGTGGCTTCCTGGTTTTACGTTTTAGCGACGAGGCGATGGTTGTGCGTTAGTCGATAAGCTTTCGTGTCTTGTTCGATTGCTGGCTGTCGAGCATCTCGGTTTCTATGGTTTGATTAACCGGTACGCTGGATTGGTACAGCCAATAACGAAAACCGCTAAAGCTCATAACCAAAATAGCAAGCCCAATACAAACGATGACCCACAGCGGGATGTATTTCGCTAAGCCGGGTTTAGTATTAGTTGTTGTCTGCCAATTGGGGGATAAATCGCTTTCGAAGTCTGGGCGGTGCGCGCGCAAGGTGGCATAAAGGTTATCTTGAATTTGTTCTAATTCGGCCTTGCCGCTGCGGTTGAAGCGATATTTTCCCATAAAGCCCAAGCTAAAGCAGTGAAAGAAAAGCTCTAGTATTTCGATGTTTTGCCCGGGTGCTTCCATCATTTTTTGCAGTATTACAAACGATTTTTCGCCGCCGGAGGTTTCTTTGTGAAACAAGCTTAATAACGAGTGCTGGCTCCAGCCGCTTTGGCTGCCCCAAGGGGTGTTGAGCACGACTTCGTCCAGTGCGGAACACAATAAATAGCGTGCTGCGAGTAAAGTATTTTGCGAAACCCCAACATTGCTTGCGGTGCGTTCGAAGTTTTTAATCTCTTCGGTAATGTGTTTGTGCAAATTGGGCACGTTATCGTGATGGGGCGTCGCTTGCAGATTAGCAATCAGCGATAGCAACGTTAACGCAGCCGAAGGCAGTGAGTTTGCTTCGGCTTTCGGTGCATCGCTGTGCTGATGCGACGGCGTAACAATATTGGGTGCTGGATTATGGGCGGGACCACTCGATTGTGCGCCGCCTGGCACTACTGTGGCAGCGCCGGGGCGAGGAACCAATACCGTGTGGTTTTGACCGCTATTATTGTGAAAAGGGCTGTCGCTCATAAATTAGTACCTTATTGCCCATAGTTCCATTTCGAGGCCGGGGAATTCTGCACCGACATGCACAGCAAAACCACCAGAGCGTTGCATGCTTTGCCAAAGATCACCAAAGCGCTCTATTTCGAAATAAACGTAATCTGTGTGATACGGAATTTGGCGTGGCGCTACTGGCAGTGTGCGCATTTGTAAGCCTGGCGTTTGCGAGGAGATTAATTCGCGAATGGCTTCAACCGGCGCCACTTTGGCCTGTGAGGGGAAGCGACTACGCAAGATTTCTGTTGGCATACTGGCTTTAGCTGCCAGCACGAAGCTCGCCGTGCGAATCAGCGAAGGATCTGTGACTGGGGCGACATGAATGCCGTATTTGCGCTCGGTCAGGTTAAGCGCAATAGCTGACTGCTCAAGCACGGTACTGAGCGATTGGCGCAACGACTGGAATAATTCGGCAAAGCTTTGTTGTAAATTATTGTGTTGATAGCGCGGTGTTGGATCGGGGCGCTTGGTTTTGCTCGAAAAGGTAGCAAGTTCACCGGCTAGCTGGAGCAGTTCGCCAAAAAGCTGCAGTGGGTGGACTTGGTGGCGTGTGCGCAAGTGCTCTAAAAAAGGCTCTGAGCGGTTAATTATTTGCAGTAATAAATAGTCGGCAATTTCAGATGAGTTACTGCGGCCCGAATCGCTTAAGCGGCTGCCTAATGCATCGCCGCGTTGTTTTAGTAGGCCGATAACCTCTTCGAGGTAGGCTGATAATTGCGTAGACGAACTGCAGAACATGGTTGGCGGAATAAAATTAGGGTCTAACTTAACGGGGTTGCCTGCGGTGTATTCTAATATTTTGGCAATGCCAATGGTGCTGTAGCCGCTTAAGTCATCGTTGCCAAGCTTTAAGCAAGTGCGCAGTTTCCCCACTTGAATACGCACGGGCTCGGTGGCGGTGGATGTGCTATCGCGAACATCAAAGTTAAACATTTGATGGCGCGCGCTTGGCGCTTCGTCGCTGTCGGCAATGGAATCCTGCGTGCCCGGGCGGCGCAGTGGTAAGCATAAATACACAATGGTGTCGCGGGTATTTTCTGGGATGCTGTAAATGTCTGGTAGTGTTTGCGAGTCGGGCGCGTTAATCACGGTTTGATCAGAAAATACGCCGCGAATGCTCGTCACAGACACTTTACCCAGCGGCAGAAGTTCGCTGTCGATGGCGATATCTTGAATGCCCCACAGATGTTCTTGGCTGAGGGTTAGGGCATTTTTAAGCAGTTGGTCTATGTAGCGATCTTGCTGCTGGAAATGCTGCGGGCGGAGGAACATGCCCTCTGACCAAATCACTTTATTATCAAACGACATCGAGTCTGTCCTTACGGTTTGTCTGTTGGGGTTGCCTGCGTGGCTTATGTGTCGCTGCAGAGCGCAAATTAGCGCTCAACGCGTGATACCGAGGCTTTGCTTAAGCTAACCTCGTATTTGTTATTGCTGTGCGGAATAATCTCCAGGGCCAATAGCGGTTTTGCGTTCGTGTAGTTAGAAAACTCGGCCATAATACCGATAAAACGTGTGCCGTCGGGAAGTTTAATCACTTCTTGGCGAACTTCTCCTGGCGCTAATTCTTTGAGTGTTACTACCCCAAGCAAATTGTCACCTAAACGATTATCGGCGCCTTCGTATAAGCTTAAAAAATCGGCGCGCTTAAAGCGGCGGTCGTCGGTAAGTTTAAAAACTTTTACAACAACAGGCGAGGCGCGATTGTCGGCATCTGGGTTAACGTCTCTTTCGGTATAGATATCTAGTGTTGCAATGGTTTCGAGATCTAAGGCTTTACGCGAAGTTTGACACGAGGCTAAAAAGACTCCCATCAATATGAGAGCAATAAGTTTAACGTTAATCCAGTGTGGGTTTTTAGGGTGTCTCATAATCAAGCCTTTTGTTTCGCTAAAATGATATCTGTCAGTAGAGGTTTTAACCTGGGTGTTTTTACTGCCCGCTAGACTGAGGGGCGCGCACCATTCGCTGACTTTTTAATTCGGCCAGTCGTTGTTCATAATGCTTGGCAAATGTTTGGCCAAAAAGCTGGTTGTAGGTGGCTTCTCGATCGCCAGTTAAGCGCTGGTAGTGGTTCTTGAAGGCTTCCCAATTTGCTGCGCGCTTATTACCTAATAAGCCGCCTTTGGTATTAAACAGGGCTTCTAGCTTAGTGGGGCTAAACTGTTTGAACATATGATCGTAGGCCGCTTGCATGCCTGCCATAACGGCGATTTGGTGGTCTGATAAATCGTCAAAACTATCGTCGATGGCTTCGTCGGGCGCCATAAAAGAGGTGCTGCGGCTTTCGCTAAATAATACGCCCACTGCGTCATCAGAGGTGACAGAAAATTTCAGCGGGTTGTTGTCTTGTGCTTGCAAGGTGGTGTGTTGTACTCGCAATTCATTTTTTATATTGGTTCGGGCTTTGATCAGCTCCATTAAGCGGCTGACGGTATTTCTGATAATTTTGGCGCCCAAGGTTTTAAGCTCTTGTTCGGGCAGCTGTGTTTTGGGGTTAACCCCTAAGTGGCGCCCGAAGCTATCGGAGGTGTCTGTTGCTGTTTGGCGGATAGCCGCAGCTGAGCTTGGTGTTTCGGTGGGAAAGGCCGGTTCGATTTGCATGCTGTCAGCTGGCGCCGCAGGCGTGCTATCGAAACCTAGAACATCATCAATATTGCTGGCATCAATGTTTTGATGGGAGCCGGCAAAGGCATCTTTGGTCGCCGCTGGTGCGGCTGGCGCAAATGTTGGTGCGGCGCTAGGTCTGGGTGTTGGAGATGGTGTTGGAACTTGTGTAGGTATCGCTGGTGCCGGCGGCGCTTCGCTCACAGGGTTAACATGTATGTGAGCAGATGAGGCCGGTGATGGGCTGATGGCGCTTTCACCTTTCCACCACTCGTCGTCTTCCCAGGCGCTGGGGCTTGGGGCTGATAAGTCTTCTTTGGGTTCTTTACTGCCGTCGACGGGATTACCGAAAATATCGCGCTCGGGTTCATCAAAGTTGTCGCCACCTAGGGCTTCAACAGGGCATACCTCGCCTTTACTTTTTTCTGCCACGGTTCCCCAGCCGGCCATGCCAGCAGCTGGTGGTGTGCTAGCCGTTGTGGCGGGTGTGTTTGCACTAGTTGAGGGGCTGCTTAGCCAGTCGTCCAGTGAGTCGCTGGCCGGTGCTGCAACGCTGTCGGCAAAAGCATCTTTCGGTGTGGCAAAGCCATCGCTAGTGGCTGCTGCAGGAAATGCCGGAGTAGGGCTTAGAGCCGGAGCGTTGCTAAGAAAGTCTGCACTGCCCAAGCCTTTAGGCAGTGCCGCCATTTCGCCGTTGCTTAGTGCGACAGATAACTGGAAGCGACCGCACTGAATAAGGTCGCCATTGCTGAGTGCCAGCGGTGCTCCATCGCCTTTGGGCGCGGCACTGCCATTAACTTCCGTACCGTTTTTACTAACATCGACAAGGCAAAATTGCCCGCCTTGGTACTGAATGGATGCGTGCTGTGATGACACCACGCGATCGGGGCACGGGAGGTGGCAAGCGCTGGTTTCGGCGCGCCCAATGGTGCCGCCCGCTGTTGTGAGTACATATTGTTGGTCTTGTGAATTCGTGCCTGGCGGAGCCTGCACCACGGTTAATACCAATTCCATCAAAGCCTCATTACCTGCCGAAAGTTAAAGATTGTTGCTACGAGCTGTGGGTGTAACACTGTCATTGTACGCCCGCAAAAAACGAGAGTACCACGTCCCTAAAGTGAGCTGTGCGCCATTCTAGCCGAATGCGCCACTATTGAGAATGCGTTTGCAGGTTGATCCTGTGTGAGATATTGACTACAGCCAGAGTACTTGAGGTCGCAAGGCTGCTCGGCATGTGAAAAGTGGTGTTTTCTTTTGTTGTGATGGCTAAGTGTGACGGGGTTGGTATTTTGTTGTTGGTGGATTGAAGACTTATTTTGATCTTAGTGTTAATGCCCTCACAGGGTGAGGAAAAACAGGCTTTGCCTAGATTGACTAAATATCGAATTCTTTCATTATGAATGCATAGTTTCCAAAGGTGTTACAGCCTTCGCTTCTGTTCGGTCATTTCAAGCCCGTCCAGCCCATTTTTAAGATGAGAAGTTTGGAGTTTATTTTGGAGTTTATATTGGCGTTTATATTGGAGAGTTACGATGCTTAGAAGTTTATCGTTATGTTTGGCAGCAAGCCTACTGGTTGCCTGTACTGGCGGGCCAGAAACTGAGTCTAGTTCGCAGGCTGTGGATAGCTCAGCGGTGGTAACTAGTAGTTCGCAAGTTACTATATCCAGTGCTCCAATATCCAGTGCTCCAATTGAGAGTTCGTCGAGCGTCGCGGTTTCTAGTTCATCAGCCTCATCTCAAGCAACTGTATTTGTTGGCAATGCTATTGATGGCGCTAAGGCTTATGTTGATGAAACTTGTGCGGGCTGCCACGCCAAAAATGATGATGGCAGTTTTGGTGTGAGTAAGTCCGGCATACTTTATAAATTCATTGTTGGCCAGTTCGATAGCCCAGGTTACTTGGCAGGTAATTACGAAGATAGCGAAGCTGGCTTGGCTCGATATATTCACGAGGTAATGCCTTATAACTCAGAGGGTGATTGTGAAGACCAATGCGCTGCCGACATTGCGGCTTACCTATGGCAGTTTAGCGGTTTAGATATTGAAGAAGCTTCCTTAACATGCGAAACCGATGACCCTGTTTATTACGGTCAGCGAAGCTTGAAGGTGCTGACCTCGTTTGAATACGAAAACTCTGTTCGCGCGCTGTTTAAAGCGCCTATTGATGACGCTTTATTAGCAGTTGATGGTGATTCGAACGTTGCCAATATGCCTAATCACAGCAAGGTGACAGTTGCTTACGCGCGTATGGAAACTTACCACCAAAACGCCTCTAAAATTGCCGATTGGGCAGCGGCGAATCAAAATGCTTGGCCTTTCTCGTGTGCAGATACGCAATCTGCGCAGTGCGCAAATTCATTTGTGAATGATTTTGCCTATTTGGCTTTTCGTCGTCCATTAACCGCGCAAGAGCGTGAGCGTTATAGCCAGATGATTACCAGTAGCGACTCTGGTTTGCGCTGGGCTTTCCACTCAGTATTAATGAGCCCGCAGTTTTTGTATCGCTCTGAGTTGGGTGTTCAAGTAGGCATTGCTAAAAACGATCCTAACTTTTTAACTGGTGGCGATAACGGCGCAAACTCAGGCGCAGGCAGTGCAGAGGGTTATAGCTTTGGTGCTGGTGCCGTGACTGTTAACGGTGCAGATTTTGCCACTAAAGGCGACGGTGTGGCGCTGGATGGCTTTGGTTACAACATGTACACCAACGGTACTTCTAGCCAACAATTTAATTTCCCTGATCCAGCGCTGGTATCGATTACGGTTAAAGCAAACGATATGGATATGATGTGGCCTTTAATGGAGGTGAGTGTTGGTCAAACTATGGTGGCTGCCGAAATGGTCGAAAGCTATGATCAAGTGACTTACAAGTACTTAGTAACTGGTGTAAATGGTAATCAGAACCTGTCAATTGCGTTTAACAATGATGGCGGTCGTGAACCTTACGGTACACCAGGTAATGATATTGATTTGCACATAGGTGATGTCACCGTTGGTGCTGCAGTGATGGCTGATGATAGCGATCCTATTGTGGTTGAGCAGGGCGATCCATTATTGCTAGCTGACGAAAACGCTTATGTTTTAGATCCTTTCGAGTATGCCTCGGCTTTGGCTTACATCTATACCGGTGCAGGCCCTGACCGTGAACTATTGGATGCCGCAGGCAACGGTGACTTGAACGATAGCTCTAAGTTAAGTGTTCAAATTGATCGCATGCTAGATTCCGCACTGGGTCGTGAGCAGGTGGGTCGTTTTGCCGGTGTGTGGTTGCGTACCGATCGCGTGACATCTAAGCAGCGTGATGCAGCGGTATTAACCGACCAAGTAAAAGCCTCTATGGCGCAAGAAGTGAGAGAACTTTATAGCCACTTTTTCTATGGCAATGATCCATTCTCTGGTTTCTATAAGGGTGATGTGGCCATGTTGGATCAGACGTTGTCTGACTACTATGGTGTACCAGGCGGTGGTGCTCAGCATATGCAGTTTGCACCGGTAGATACCAGTACATCCGATGAGCGTGGCGGTGTATTAACCACGGGCGCATTTATGGTGGTCAATGCCCACGATGATCGTACTTCGCCTATCCATCGTGCGGTTCATGTGCGCCAAGATATGTTATGTCACAACATTCCGTTGCCAACAGCCGGTGCTTTGCAGCAAGAGCGTGATGCGGCGGTTGCCCGCGCGCAAGAGCGTGAAGCCGAAGGCGATTTGAGTACTTGGGAGTTCTACAATATTCAAACCAACTACCTGCCTGGTACCGATGATCCAACCACAGACGCTTGTGAGAGCTGTCATGCTGAGATTATTAACCCGTTAGCCATGATGGAAGATTACGACAATATGGGCCGCTTCCGTACTACGCAAAAAGGCTTGGGCCCCACGGGTGTTGAGGGTGTGGCCATTAAAACAACTGGTACGCTCTACGGGGTTACCGGTGTGAGTAATGATGAGCTAGCCGGTCAGCGCTTGCCATTGAGCGGCGGAGCCAAAGGCCTTTCTAAAGTGCTTGCAGGCTTGGATGGTGTTAACAGCTGTTTAATTGAAAAATCATTCCGCTTTTCAACGGCTACTTCAATTAACGTGGATTCACAGGTTAGCGGTGAAAACCCTCTTACCGTCGAGCAGCAAGATCACTTTGTGTGTGTTGCTGAAAATCTTAGATCAGAAATGGATGCCAATGATGGTAGCCCGCGCGCGATGTTGAAAGCGCTGGGTATGTCGGATGTCATTCGCTTTAGGAAGTAACAAATAGGCTGGGTTTACTCAGCCTCTTCTAAGCTTAAGACAATACATAAATTTATTTCTAGATTTTGACAGGTTGAATTATGAAAGACATTCGAGACATTAAAAAAACGCTTCCAGGCCACAAAGCGGACCGGATTATTCGAGTGCGTGAGCGCATGTCGCAGGCCAAGGCTAACTGGTTGGGTTATCAGCGTGAGCAAGAGCGCGCGCATGAAGAAAAGCGGCAATTTGTCGCCCGTGACCGACGTAACTTTTTATCGATGATAGCGAAAGCTGGTATTTCTATGCCGGTCTTACGCGCATCTTCATTATTGGCTGGTTTGATGGCGACTCGCCACGCCATGGCTGCAGGCCCAGAATTAAGAGTTGTGTATTGTTATATCAACAGTGGCGCGCGTAATGACCAATGGTTGCCGGCCAGTGCTAGCAATATGAATAATGTATCCCAACCTTACGCGGGCGTGGCTTCGGTTTGTCGCTTTCGTCAAGTAGATGCATTAATTGAAGGGCATGGTGCGGCGGCACATGCACTGGGCGGCATTAATAATAGTGGTGGCGCCTACGGTATTCCTACTTACGATCAGCGCATTGCTGAAGTCTTGGGCGGCACTACACCAATCCCTTACATCTATGCTGGTTCTGATGCCGGTTTGGGCGTGGATGCTGGGCCGAATACCATGGTGAGTACAACTGGGCCCTTTATCGATAGCCCTGCCGCGCTTTATGAAAAAGTGTTCAATTCAAAAATTGAAGTGGGTACTGACACAACTTACGAAAGCGCATTCGCCGCGCAATACGAAGCCATTACCTCGATCAAAAGTAAGCTTAGCAGCGAAGAGTTAATACGCCTTGAAGAGCACGAGCAGGCGCTCATGAAAATCGAAGAAAATATCCGTAAAGCTTCTGAAGCGGATCAGCCTGATCAAGCAAGTTGTAGCGCAACCTATACCGACGGCAACAACATTGTCGATAAAGGTAAGGCGCAGGCCGATATTATTGTGGCAGCCATGAAATGTGGTTTAACCAAAGTGGCAACTCTGCAGTTGGGTAATCACCAAGGTGCGTGGCGTGGGCACGATACGGCCTACCAGGGTGATGCGCATAACTCGTGTCACAGCTCTGGCCCTGAAACTAACGATGAAATGATGCGTTATATCCATCAGGTGCCAGCCTATTTCATTAAACGTTTAATGGATGAAGGTTTGATTAATACCACAGCGTTTGTACAAACAACCTGTATGGGTAACGGTCGAAACCACTCGACGCCTTGCGCGCCAGTAATGGTTGCCTCTGGCTTACCTGGTTTTAGTCGTGGATTCTCTTCGCAGGCTAACAACTCGTCTGTGGGCAATATTCGCGATTTTAACCGGACCATTCCAATGGGGATGGGCTTAAGTGGCGGCATGTTTGATGCGCCTAGTAATACCATTAATCTGCTTTAGATTTTTGTTATTAGCTCAGCTCGATAGACTGCAATAGTTCGTGTTCTTTGGGTGGGCTTATAGCTTACCGTAAAAGCCCAGCCGCTTAGTGAGAGGCTGGGCTTTTTTACTATAGAGGAGGTGTTTTTGTTAACTGTTGTAAAGGGGCTTGCGGGTACTATTGCTGCGGCTTGCGTGACATTATTGGCTGCTTGTGGCGGCAGTAATGACCGGCCGCCACAAGAAAGTAGCCAAGTTGCATTGCCGTTAAACGACACGGGTGTTTCGCATTGTGGGAGTGATGTTGACGTGTTTTCTGTTGGCCCATTGGTCGGTTGCGATTTAAGTCATTATTCCGCGCAAGATGCTGAAGTAGGGCGCGATTTCCAAGCGGCCTCTGGCCTGCTTGAAAAACAAGGTGGCGGCGCGGCGGGTTTTGATTTCGTCAAGCTTGATGAATCTGGCGTTGCACTGGTCGATCAGCATTTAACGTGGGACGCATCTAACAGTGCAGCATTGGGGGCTCGGTGGGCGTGTGTGGAGGATAAGCATACAGGCTTGATTTGGGAGGTTAAACATTCCTCCGCAGAGCATCCACGCTATGGTGGAAATACCTACAGCTGGTATAGCGATGATATGCACACCAATGGCGGTGAATCGGGTAGCCAAGATGGTGGTGAATGCTCCGAGGGCCGCTGCGATAGCGCGGGTTATATTGCATTAATTAATGCAGCGGCTTTGTGTGGTTATGATGACTGGCGGCTGCCGACAACTACCGAATTTTTAACTATCGGGCACTTGGGGCGAGGTGACCCGTCTATTGATGTTGCATATTTTCCGAATACTTTAGGGTTGCGCCATTGGTCTGCACAGACTTATCAAAAAACGCCTTTTCTTGCGTGGTATATGTATTTTAGTGACGGTAGTGTTAGCTTTACTGGTAAAGGTGATCCGTCTTATTTACGCTTGGTGCGCGGAGGCTTGTAATGTTATTCACCTGTGAAAAAAGTCGCCTGTGTGTTTTGGTGTGCACGGCGGTTGTTGTTGGCAGTTTATTTATTGCTTCAAAGGCTTGGGCTGAGTGCTTACTGCGTGACGATTCTCGGTTCAATCTTTTGGATAATAGTGCGGTAGTGGAAGATGCTAATACGGGTTTGCATTGGCAGCGTTGTTTGGTCGGATACCGTTTGAACACCGAAGGTGACAGTTGCGCATTGAGCGTTAATGGCGCTGTACGCTTTGATTGGCGAGGCGCTTTTACAGCGGCGAGTAATGCTGCGGGCTGGCGATTGCCCAATGTGAAAGAGCTGGAATCACTGGTTGATCGCAACTGTTTTGAGCCTGCAGTACAAACCCATATTTTCCCGACCATTGATGACGTTATGATGGGCGCGCATTGGACATCGTCCCAAATAGAGGGTTACGCCGGTGGCGCTTGGACTGTGAATTTTAAAACAGGGTCTGTGATATCTTCAGATAAATCTGAATTGCTGCCAGTGCGGTTAGTTCGCGATGCTCAGCAGTAGTTTTGTTGCTAAGTGGTTTTTAGGAGCGGCGGAAGGCTTAGCTTTTGGATGGTAAGGCTGCAGGTCGAAAGGCGGCCTTTAATGATGCTAAGCACTGGCGCCTGATGCGTGCTTTCGGAGGGTTCGCCCGCGTACAATGGCTACAGGAGGCGGCTTTAGTTGATCAGAATAGTGGGCGTAGTCTTGCTTTGAGTAGATGGGGTTTTGTTTAGAGGCCTGCGAGCGAGGCCCCTGTGCTGGTTCGGCTATTTTAAGGCCTACATCTGCGATTGTAGGTAATTCTCAAGCCCAATACGCTTGATTAAGCCGAGTTGCTGCTCCAGCCAAAAAGCGTGATCTTTTTCTGTGTCATCCAATAGTTTTTCAAGAATTTCACGTGTGACAAAGTCTTTTTCGGTCTCACATAACGCAATGGCACTTTTGAGTGCTTTGGCCACGGCGTACTCGACGTCCAAATCGCTTTGCAGCATGCTGGGGACGTCGCTGCCAATATTCAGGCCGTCGCGCGTGATCATGTCGGGTTTGCCCTCTAAAAAGAGGATGCGCGCGATCAGTTCTTTAGCGTGACCTTTTTCGTCGTCAAATTCGTGAGCAATACGCTCGTGCAGCTTAGAAAGCCCCCAGTCGGCATACATCTCAGAGTGGATAAAGTACTGGTCCATTGCGGCTAGCTCATAAGCTAAAAGGCCATTGAGTGCTTTGATGATAGCGGTATTTGATTTCATGACTATTCGCCCTCCGCCATTTGTGATTGTAAGTAGTTTTGAATGCCTGTAGTGCTAATAAGTTGTTGCTGGGTTTCTAGCCAGTCTAGGTATTCTTCTTCGTACTCAAGAATATCGCTGAGCATTAAGCGGCTAACGTAGTCCTGAACTGATTCACAGGTGGCAATAGCGGCTTTAAGTTGCGTGATTTGCTGGTTTTGAAATTTTAAGTCGCACGCTAGCATTTCTTCGGCGTGTTCACCTATTTGCAATGCTTCTAACTTTTGCAAATTTGGCAGGCCGCCTAGCATTAAAATGCGCTCGATGATCTCGTCGGCTTGCTTCATGTCCTTGATTGATTTTTTGTAGCTCACATTATTGAGGTTTTCAAAGCCCCAATTGCGGTACATGCGCGCATGCAGAAAATAGCGGTTAATGGAGGTGAGCTCGCTCGTCAGTACGCTGTTAAGTGTATCGAGAACATTAGGTGCAGCTTGCATGGGAGGCTCCTGTTCGGTGGGTGGCGCAGAAAGTATGCGGGTAAAGTATCGCCTAAGTTTACTCCTACTTTGCGCTAGCTACAAAATTTTAAGCCAAAAATATAAATCTATTTGCGTAATGATAATGCTTTCTATTTAGTTTATTTTACGTTTTAAGAATATAAAAAAAGGAGCCAGCGGCTCCTTTTGAGTTGTTTTTTATTTTAATGTCGTATGGCCGCTTTACCCAATATTTGGCCATCGAACTCATCGGCGCCTTTGTATAAAACTTGAACGACTGCACCCTTAGGAATATCTGGAACTTGTAATATTATATTGGCTTGGCGTTGTTTTGATTCACGAAAAACAGCAATGTTGTGTGCTTCTCCAATCTGTTGGGTCTTTTGGTTGCCCACTTTCATATAGGCATAAAGGCTGCCGTATGTGCTGTAATCGCCGTCGTGGCTTAGCAAAACAGAAATGTTTTTCTGGTCCTTTTTACTTTTTTTAATATCCAGAGAGGCAATTTCTATTTTTGATTTAACCGGGCCTTTTCTGACTATAATTGGAATGCTAAATGATAATTGCGGAATGATTTGTACTTTCATTCCCTTTGTATTTTTGTCGTCAATTTTGGGTAAGCTGGCGATGGCTTTCATCATTAGGTGGGAGCGATATTCTCCGGGGGCTAAATCTTTTGGCATGCGCAGGCGAAGTTTAATCTTTTGATATTCCCCCGGTTTTATTGTGACCTGGCGTGGACTATGGCGAATAAATTTTGAAGCCGATAGTGCATTTTCACTAACATCGGTGTATCCGCCGTTGGTGGTTTGTAATTTTTCTTCCCATTGGATGTTGTAGGTTTTTACTTCTGTTGAGCTATTAAGTAGTGTGATCTCCGCTGTGCGAGTATCTTCATCTAAAACTGCTCGAAATGGTTTTATCAGCAAGTTCGCATAGCTCAAGTGACTGCTAAGCAGAAGGAAAATAGCGGCAAAAAGGGGGAAGTATTTGAAATGCCTATTCATGGCGTCTCCTGTTATTGCAAATTGTTATGACTGAGTGTTCTTACCAGCTGATGGTTATATTCATAGTTCCAGTATAGTTTCCATCACCATAACTGCCACCAAGCCCCGTTGTTTTTAACGATGCCCCAAGGTCTAATAATGCCTCTCCACTACCGTCGGTAATAATCGGGTCGTGGGTGAAGTCTTCAATCAGTAAATTGGGAGCCCCCGTTCGCTGAAGAACAAAGTCGTTGATGTTGATTACTAACGGGGTGAAGGCTGGGTATGCGGATAGGCGATATTGCCCTGGTTGCCCATGCATTAGCGGATAAATTTTGTAGCTATAAACGGGAGTGCCACCGTTTTTAGAAATGACAATGCTTGATTGTGCATCGTTGGCGGCTATAGCAAAGCTGCCAAATGAAATTGCTTGCTCTTCAGTTACTGCCGCAATACACAGTGATGGAATTACGAGTACTAGTGCAATAAAAATTTTCAAGAAATAACCCTCCATTAAAAAAGCGGCCGTAGCCGCTTTATCAATATCTTATAGTCAAGGTAGCTCAGCAATTTGCTTGCCGCCACCAAGGCAATAGTTTTTTAGTTATTGCCTTGACTCAATAAGGGTTATCAGTATTAGTAACTTACGGATACCGAGTAAGTGCCGGTATAGGTACCATCAGCATAGGTGCCTGTGAATGTCGCACGGTCAGAGGCACCAAATTCACCGCCAATTAAAATATTGCCGTTACCGCTAGCATCTAAAGTAAGCGTGCCGCCATTATCGGCATCGTCTGCAATGGCGGTTAACGCTAAGAAGTTAATGGTTGGAATGGCGGGGTTGGCACTACTGTGAACCAAGTCGTTGGCTGCTGTTGGAGTTGTTGCCGTAATTACGAGGTCGGCAAATGGTGCTGCTCCCGTTACTGTAAGCACGCCAACTTGTTCACCACCTAGTGGCGTTACTGCTCCATCGCCGGTATCAGTTGTGCCATTACCTGTGGTGACTGCCCCTGTTAACGCATCAATATTAATTTGTGCTGCATCAGTGGCGCCGGCATTCGCATTATCACCAATGGTGCCGTCGGCTTTAGTAATAAATACAGTACCTATTGAAAACGGTGTGGTTTCCGTTAGCGATATAGCATTGCTGATTTCAGCAGTAGCATTAAAAGTTTCTGCATTCGCTTGTGCAGCGGCGAATGATAGCGTGAGTGCGCCAAGTGTTAATTTTGTTAAGTTTTTCATCATCATACTCCTACTCATCTTTCCCCAAATTAATAACTTACGGTCACAACATAGGTGCCAGTGTATGTGCCTTCTGCGTATGCAGTGCCTGCAGCTACTGCGGTAGCGGCAGTCATTTGCCCGCCAACTAATATGTCGCCATCGCCATTGGCATCTAGCACCAATGCGGCGTTGTGAGCAGGGTCGGTGGTGATGGCGTCAAATGTAACGACAGGTAGCGCAGGGTTGCCGCTTGAATGGATTAAGTCGGTGGGTGTTGCGTTAGACGTTACCGTGACGCTGGCAAAGGGGCTAGCGCCTGTTACTGAAAGCACACCAGCTGTTGCACCGCCAAGGCTTACAATTCGGCTTAACGTTGTTGCTTCGTCGCCTTCACCAGTACCAGTGAAGCTGCCTGTTGTGGCAAGGGTTAAGGTTGCTGGGCCGCCACCACCGTCCGCACCTGTTCCGCGGCGAACATACAAGTTGCCAAAGTTTAAAGGGGTGGTTTCTGTTAGCGCAATTGTGTTGGCTACTTCAGCGGTTACATTAAATGTTTCTGCGCTGGCACCGGTCGCTAGCAGTGCTCCTGCGGTGGTTGCTACTAAGTATTTACTTAAAGTGTTCATCATTTATCTCCAATGATTTCTACTGGTAGGCCTCGGGCCTCGGTGCCAAGCGTTGCTACTAGCGTGCTTAGTCCAATCTACATAGCCGACTTAGCTATGATCAGTATGTCGGCCGCTTCTATCATTACTTTAATCAAATTTAAATATTTTTTTTTGAATAAAAAGTCAGTTAAGAAAACCTGAACAATCAACTCATATTTAAGTTGTAGCATAAAAATATTGGCGGCTAGATGATTTATTGTGCCATTGATGCACTTGCTGAGGCCATTCACCCATTCAGTGGCATTTATTTTGCTCTATCCCTCTTATTAATATTTATTCATTCAAATTCGTTGTTTTTTTGACGCGCTAATTTGGCGTCGAGGTGCGGGCATTATGCTAAAAGCGCTTAGCTCTGTGGTTGTAATCTTTTGGTTGTCGCTTGTTTGTTGTTCGGTAGCCTATGCCAACCTTTTTACCGAAGATGATCTGGCTATTCTTGATATCTCCTATAAACGCCAATTAATTGGCAATGGTTTGGATGTTTATCTCACTGATGACAGCTATTACATACCTCTGATCGATTTTATTATGGCAATGGAGCTAGACATTGTTGCTGACGATTCAAAGGCCGAAGGTGTGCAGGCAAATGGAGATAAATTTATATTAGAGTTTATCGAGCAAGGGTGGCGTGTCGTTGAGGGGGATAATGAAGCCGTTATTTTCTCTGAGGGTGATGGGGTAGTACTTAAATACGATGACTTAATTTATGTGGATAAGAACTATATTACGACTTGGTTTGGCGTTGCTATGCAGCTTGATTTTAGTGAATCACTGTTAAGTATCGACTTCATTAAGCGGCTTCCAGTTCAAGATCGGTTGGAAAGAAGAAATCAAAAAGTGTCTGAACAAAATTACATGGAAAGGCCCCAGCAGCCGCTCTGGAATCAACCTTATGCTTTTATGGAGGTGCCTTCACTGGATGTACGTGCTAGTTACTCGGTGACACGCAATGACGATGTTCGCATTAAAGATTTTAGAAACCTTATATATTCAGGGCGAACAATCGGTGATTTGTTAGGTATGAGTACTGAAACCTTTTTTACAGGCAATAGGGATGATGGGCTTGTGGGGGGCAGTATACGGATGGATCGATTTGATAATAGCCGGGAGATGTTAGGGGTGTTAGGGCTATCCCAAATTAGTATTGGTGATGTTAATAGCCCTAATACGGGCTTAAGTGGATCTGCGTATGGTCGGGGGATCTTAATTGGCAACGATATGGTAAGCGGCGGTAAGAGTCGAGATGTTAGAGACATTGAAGGTGATTTTTACCCCGGCTGGGAAGTAGAGCTGTATTTGAATAATACTTTGGTAGGCTACTTGATTATTGATGATACTGGGCATTATAAGTTTAGCGACTTGGTGTTATTTGAAGGCGTGAATGAATTTACCTTGAAGTTTTATGGCCCACACGGTGAGAGAGAAGAGCAACAAAGAAAGATTGTTGTTGGTGATGACCCCGAAAACGAACATCCCTTTAGATATTCCGTTTCGCTATCACAACCGGGTAAGTCAATTTTAAATATTGATGATAGGGATGTTGGTAGCAATGACGATTATCGCGCATCATTCTTTGGTCGTTTTAAAGTAACAGATAGAATGGACTTCAATTTTTCTTTGGAAGAGGCAAGGATAAAGCCTACTGAAAAAGAAGTCGAAATACCTGAAAACACCTATGATGATATTGATGTAAAACGTTATTACAGTGCTGGCATGCAGATGTATTTTGGTGGTATTAATTTAGGTGTTAATGGCTCAATTGAGGAGCATGTTAGGACCACTGGCGGCCTTTCTGTGAGTGGTACATTTTATGGGACGGCCATATACGGTCAGCTTCAAAATTATAGTTATGCCGATAATTATGAGGCTAATGAAGGTGAGGATAGGATTTTTAAAGCCTATAGTTTGGCTTTGAATAAACGCTTTAATGCGTTAAGTATAGTGATGAATGGTGCGCATGAAGAGTATGAGTTTTCTACTCGCGATAATTTAGATCTCGGTCTATCGACTCGCTTCGGCTGGCTTAACTGGAATAACACTCTAAATTACATCAATGAAAAAAATATAGCATCACAAAATAACGACGTAGTAAATAATAAACTTGTGACCGGTGCGACTTTTTTCTCTGCATCTTACCGCTTGGCAGACTTTCGGTTGGGCGGGGTCTATTCGGTGGAGCCCGAGGCGGAGTTTACTAATGCGAATATATCCACGGCATTTCGATTGACAGATAGGTTGAATTTAGATTTAAGTGCTTCTCATGCTTTATTTAATGATGAAACGTTTTATCGTGTCGGTATGAATTGGATTACCGATAGCTTTAGGGTCACACCTTCTTTTACCTATAACGATAGAGGTCGGTGGCAGGGTTTCGTGCAGTTATCTACTAGTCTGGGTAAGCGTTCTGGGCGTTTGGGTAATTATTATAAAGCAGCGTCCAACCCGGCGATTACTCGTGGCGCTGTTCGCGCTCGCCTGTATGAAGATAAGAATGCTGATGGTGTTTATCAAACCGGTGAGCCTTTGTTGAGTGGTGGAGAGTTATCCGCAGTGCAGTCGCGCCGAAAGGGACGGTCTAATCGAGCAGGTGTTGCATGGTTAGAATTGATGCCGTCGTGGGATCGCACGGATATCGTTGTGAATACCAACAGTATTAATGAAGGCTATATGGCAATGGGGCGAGAGCCATTTTCTGTCGTTCCCCGGCCGGGGCGTATTACAGAGTTGGATATACCCTTTTTACGCGTGGGTGAGATCGATGGCAATGTCGAAATTATTGACGGTGAAAACGTTTTTCCTGGTTTAGGTATATATATTGAACTGGTGGATTCTAATGGGGTTGTTGCTGATATGGTTCGCAGCGATTCAGGTAGTTATTTCAACTTTGCTCAAGTTCCTCCTGGCTCTTATAAGCTGCAAGTTAAAGATTACGTACTTATCGACGTAATCCCTAAAACAATTGTTATCGATGGAACCGGTAATTATGAAGACGGGGTCCGGATATTGGTTGAACAAAAAGAATTTAAAGACGAAACGGTGTTGCCATTAGATGATATACCTTTAAGTAACAGCGGTTTATCTGATAGTACGGAAACAGCCTCAATAATTACTCCGCCCGCATTTACTGGCATCGATACTCCTGTTGTAGAGCAAACTGTTGAGGCTAGTCTTCCAGTTATGCCTATATTTGATGTGCCTACAGTCAATAAACCTGCTGAGGTCGAAGTTGTTGACGAGCCAGTTGTTGACGAACCTGTTGTTGCGGTGGCGCCCAAGCCAGAGCTGCCAAGTGATAACTACGTATTTTGGGGGGTTCAAGCCGGCAGTTTTAGCCAAGAGCAATCAGCGCTTAAATTGGTTGAAAAGATTAGAGCGGAAGGCTTTAGTGCACAAATAAAGCAGGTGGATCTTCCGCAAGGCAGGTTCCATCGTGTTTTTGCAAGTGGTTTTATTGATGAAGCTAGCGCGAAAGACGCGAAAGACAGCTTAGATCAAGCCTTTGGCACTAAATCTATTGTTAAGAAAATGTAACTTTTATCGGTGGAGGGAGTTCAGTATGAAATTGTTATTAAAGGTTGCGGTTGTAATGATGTTCTCGAATGGCATCTGTTATGCCGAAGGTGATGTCGATGCTATTTCAACAAAAGAGTTACATGGAATGTTGAGTGATATTGAAAGTGAGTTGGAATCGAGGGGGGTTTCAATCCGAGATAAACAGGGACGCATTGAAAAAGCAGAGTCGCGTTTTAAAAAGATTGTTAACCGTGGCTCTTGGAAAAATGCAGTGATTGGCTCTGTATTGACTGCTGCCGTAACAGCCCACCCGGCCGGTTTATTGGTTGGAGGCATTGCCGGCAGTATGGTGGGGAAATCGCAGAAGTATGATAAAGCCGAAGAACAGTTTGCAGCGATTGAACACGAAATTATTGTTGATGAAGATGATTTTTTAACCGAGGGTGAAATTCGCTTAGCCCATTTTGCCGGAGAAGAGGTCGACCCATCGTTGTTGAGTGGCGTAGAGAGTGTTAAGGAATTGGCTATGGCGCCCAGTGGAGACGAACCTTTTTATGGCGCAGAGGATAGCTCTGTTGATGAGGAAGGCGATATTAATACAGTTGATTTCGAACTTCCAGAAACATCCCCAACAGCAACAAAGCAGCCTCAGGTCATGCCAATGATGAATGTTGCAACAAGTAACGGAGGGGCAGCTTTAAATGCAATGACTCAATCAGTTGCAAATCAGCAAAGCGGTGGTCGCATGGAGTTGGAGTCTTGTTATGGACGTGGCGCCGAAACGGCTGCTCAAAAGCGCAAGCGTTTGCCACATTGTTTTTACATGATGTATTAAAACGGAGGCTGGCGTGTTTTCTTTATTGTTGATCGGTGTGGGTTTTGAGCAGAGACAGTTTTGGCGCCGATTGCTAATTTTGTTGGTAGCCATTTTTGTATTTAGTTGTTTGCTAAGCTGCAGCGCTTTAACGGGTAAATCATCTTTTGATGCTTTTGTGGATGGTGATCCTTATATGGAAACCCATAATAAGCCAAAGATGAAAGTAGAAACTAAACCATCCCGAAGTAGTGATAACGAGGATCTATATGGCTTCGGCTCGCTTGGTGACAATAATTCGAACACAGATGCTGATGAAAATGTAGCTGATGATGTTTTATTGGATGAAGACGCTTTATTTTCGGAGCAGGCACCAGCTGTTGATGAGGTCTCAGAAATAGTATTGGAGGAAAAAGAAGCGCGATGTCTGGCGGAAAATAACCCCAGCTTTTCTTACCGTAAAAGAATAGCGGTATTACCAATGGAATTGCAGAGTCGGCAGCATGCGGTAGATATTCCTTACGTTGAGCGCGAATACCCTCAGGTGTTAACAGGGCGCTTAAATGACGCAGGCTTGCTGGCCCGTGACGCAACTGCGTACCATCGAATACATGTGCACTCGCAACCGTCACGCCTACATTCACCATTCACATCGGATCAAATTCGCGATACGGCTAGCCGGTTAAATGCACAATTTTTAGTGACGGGGCGCTTGGTCGACTTATCTTTCGGAAAGTCTAAAACGCATGCGATTGATTTAGTCACAGGCTTAAAACCTTGGAAAACCTTAGCAAGGCAAAC
The DNA here is from genome assembly GCF_021655555.1 of Marinagarivorans cellulosilyticus. NCBI lineage: Bacteria > Pseudomonadati > Pseudomonadota > Gammaproteobacteria > Cellvibrionales > Cellvibrionaceae > Marinagarivorans > Marinagarivorans cellulosilyticus. The sequence continues at coordinate 1,417,214 of NZ_AP023086.1, forward strand.
CTATGAAGGGGCAACAGGAAGTTACCGCCGGCAGCTAAATATTGATGTTAGTGTTTATGATGGCCCCAGTGGGGCATTAATTAAGCGTAAGCGGTATCGTGGTGAAGCTAACCACCCAGTGACGGCGCAGCGCGGTTATGGTTTAGAGAGCAATATTTTTTGGCAATCTGATTACGGTGAGTTAATGGCTGATGTACTTGATCAGCAAAGTGAGATGATTTCTCGTGCATTGGAGTGTTTACCGATGCGGGCGCAAATTTCTCGTGTTGACGAAGATGTTATTGAAATCAATGCGGGTATCGATTCATTATTAATGCCAGGTGATCGTTTGCGAATTTTTCACCGGGAGCCTGCTGGGCGTGACCCTATGGGCGTGCCTAAGCATCGCTGGAAATACTACGGCGGCGTGACCATAATGGGCGTTTTCCCTTTGAAATCGATAGCCGTACTCGATGAAGACTTAGCGCCAGACGTTATTAAGCTTGGTGATATTGTTCAGGCTTGGTAGTTTTAGGCTAACCTGCCTTCGTATGTTTCAATAATTTTTCTTTCTTCTAAATACCTTTTATTTTTATCTCATCATAATCGCGTGCATTTTTGATTGTCATAAAGGTGCTTGAGTCTCAAGGCCGAACCATTATCGTTATTTTGTCTGTGTGTTACTTGGGGTTATCGACGCTTCTTTTTGTGTGCTTTTGACTGGGTGTTGAGCAAGCACCGTTTTGCTTTTTAGCCAAATGCTACTACCAAAAGCAAACGTTGATGTTAACAAAAAAGCAGCGGTTGCAAAGGTGGCTAGTTTTCGGGAAATAGGCCTGCGGTAATGATAATTGTAGGCTGTGGGCGGAGGTTCCGTACTGGTTTTCATGCTTATGGCTCGTTGCGAATAGCGTGCATTAATAAATAGCCCATAAAACACAATATGCCTAGCCACCAAGAAAAATTAGACCAGGTTTTATTAGAGGAGAGTGAAGTGTTACTGTTTATTTCTCCGTTATTTTTTGCGTGTGTTTCCAATAACTTTTTTTCGCTATTCGCAAAGCTTGTAAAGTGGTTTGGCGATTTTTGTGTTTGCGTGATTTGCGCTTCGTATTGAGGGGTGTCGCTAGACGAAGCTACAGCATTGTTTTGCAGCGCAATGGAGGCCGTTAATAATATGATAATGGCTAAAGCTAGCTGCCCAATAGTGCGCTTACGCTGCAAGTAATGTTGCGATGTGGCTTTATAAGCAGGCGCTATAAATATGGGGTGCGGATAATGTTTTTTTGTACGCATGGAAGTAACCTCAATCGTGATGGATTAAGGTTATTTCAGCAAACTTATCGGGCAATGTTTGGGATGCAATAGGATGAATAGCGGGTCAATTGTGATCAATTGTGGCAGAGCGGGTTAAAACGCTACTTGCCGGCCTTGAGGGTTGTGCTGTTAGTCAAAAGTATGTGCTAGCTCTGGGAACACCCCAGTTTTTACATCGCTAACGTATTTTGTTAATGCGCTGGGGATGTCTTGTGTTTCGACTAAGAAATTCTTGCTGAATTTTGGGGGCTTTGGTGTAAGGCCTAGAATGTCGTTTATCACCAATACTTGGGCGTCGGTATCCTTGCCTGCGCCAATACCAATGGTTGGTATTGATAAGCGTTGTGTGATTGTTTTAGCGAGCTCGCTCGGTACGCATTCTAGCACCAGTAAATCTGCGCCGGCGCGTTCTAGGGCGATGGCGTCAGCTAATAATTTATCGGCTTGCTGTTGAGTCCGCCCTTGCACACGGAACCCGCCTAGTTTGTTCACAGATTGCGGTGTTAACCCTAAGTGGGCGCATACTGGGATGCCCCTTTCGGCTAGCATGGTAACCGTGGGTGCCAGCCATTCGCCGCCTTCAATTTTTACCACATGGGCGCCAGCTTGCATTATGCGCATAGCATTGTGCATGGCTTGGTCTGTTGTGGCGTACGACATAAAGGGCATGTCGCCCAAAATAAGCGACTTTTTGTTGCCTCTGGCCACGGCTTCTACATGGTAGAGCATGTGTTCCATTGTTACAGGTAGGGTTGAGTCATAGCCCAGAACGGTCATGCCAAGACTATCGCCAACTAACACGGTTTCCACCCCAGATTGTTCGGCCATGGCAGCCATAGGGGCGTCGTATAAAGCGACGCAAGTGAATTTTTCTTGCTCGGCTTTAAGTTTTTGCAGGGTAAGAATGGTAATGGGTTTTGTGAGCGGTTCGCTGCAATAGGCCATAAGGCATCCTTTAGGTTCGTGCGCCGCGCGCTAATTGTGATAATAAATTATTGGTGCGTTGCAGCTTGGTTCTATTCGTTGGGTAAATATAAGCTGATGCCAGTTTTGTCACAACAGTGAACGAGTTCGGCAATGGTTTTTTGATTGGGCAGTATAAGTTCTGGTGCGATATCGTTTAAAGGCAGCAGTACAAAATTGCGTTCCTCAAGGTAGGGGTGCGGTACCAGCAGCCTATCGGTTTTTATTGTGATATCGCCCCATAATAAAATATCGAGGTCGAGTGTGCGTGGCCCCCAGTGCTCTTTGCGAACACGGTGGTGAGCCTGTTCTATTGCTTGCAGAGCATCGAGTAATTCGATTGGGGCAAGGCTTGTTGCAAGCTTAGCAACGCCATTAATGTAGTCGGGCTGCTCTGGTCCTATGGCTTTACTTTGGTACCAAGGTGAGTGTGAGACTAGTTGGGTGTTAGGCAGTGCTTGCAATGCATTAATGGCAGCATTTACTTGCGTGTACGGCGAGTTTAGGTTGCTGCCTAAGCCTACATAAGCTGTGTGAATCATTCTGCCGGCGGAGCCTTTTTGGGGCGTCTGCGGCGTGGGCGCTTTCGCGGCTCTTTGCTGCCTTGTGTTTTCACGGTGTCTAACAGCTCTTGTTGACGAGCCTCATCAGCGTCTTGGAATTCTGTCCACCAGCGGCCTGCGCCATTGTGATTTTCACCGGCATCTTCGCGCAGCAGCAAAAAATCGTAGGCGGCTCGGAATCGCTGGTGCTCTAAAGTGGAAAAGCATCGCTTGCCTTGCCGTTTTTCTAAGCCGTATTGCAAAAACCAAATGTCGCGCATAGGCATTAAAAAGCGCTTTGGTATGGCCGTGCGTGTGAGTTGCTGTGAGATCACCCCAGATATAGCAGCATTTTTAGCTTCGCCGGGCTTCATGCCTGCTTTAATTAGGCGCTCAATTTCTGCCTGTAATGGCAGCCATAAAAATGCGGCAAAGATAAAAGCAGGTGTGACGCGCTTGCCTTGACGTATGCGCTTGTCGGTATTGACACAAACAAGGTCGATCACCTGTCGGTTGAAAGGGCTTGCATCGGCTATAGGGCTTACGCCTGGGAAGAGGTGGCGAAATAAATCGTACTTTTCTAGGCTGGCTACAGTGGCTGTTGCACAGCCGCCGAGCATTAATTTTAGTACTTCTTCAAACAGTCGGGCCGAAGGGATGTGGTCGAGCAGCTCGCCTTGGGTATATATCGGGTCTGCTGTGGCAGGCTCTATGTTAAACCCAAGTTTAGCGGCAAAACGGGCTGCGCGAAGCATGCGAACGGGATCTTCGCGGTAGCGTTCGCTGGCGTCGCCAATAATGCGCAGCGTGCGTGATTCGATATCGCGTAAGCCCTGAGTGAAGTCAATAAGTGTTTGCGAAATAGGGTCGTAATACAAGGCGTTAATGGTGAAGTCGCGGCGCACGGCGTCCGATTCTAAATCGCCGTAAACATTATCGCGCAACAGCAAGCCTTGCTCAGACTGAACCGCGTCGCGAGCCTTGCCTTGCTCGTGATGCCCGCGGAAAGTAGTGACCTCAATAATTTCGCGGCCAAATCGAACGTGCACGATTTTAAAGCGCCGGCCAATAATGCGGGAGCTGCGAAAAACTTGCCGCACTTGCTCAGGCGTTGCGTCGGTTGCCACGTCAAAGTCTTTAGGTTTGGCCTCTAGTAGGCTGTCTCTAATGCCTCCGCCAACAATATAAGCCTGATAGCCTGCTTGCTGGAGCCCAGAGCAAACCTTTATAGCGGCAGGGCTTAGTTGATTGAGCACAATCTGGTGCTCTTGCCGTTCGACAGAGGTGCCAGATGTTGATGAGGAAGAAAGAAGCTTGAAAAGACGTTTAAGCATGATACGCAGTGAGTGAGTCAAAGATGCGCGAGTGTATCATGGTTTATAAGAAGGCTGTTTTTTCACTGAAATCTGAATTTGCGGAGTGATAAATGAAAACGGGAAGGCCCTATTGGTACCTTCCCGCTCGAAAATGGTGTGTATCAACCGGACGCTTCCATGTCCGTAAATTGCCAAGCTGGTGCTCGCCCTATTGGTCGTAGCTAATGCTCTTATTCTTATTATTTCGTCGTTATTATTATTTGTTGTTTTTATAGTTATAAAGATTATCTGTTTTTATTATTTATTGTTGTTATTAGTTATCGAAATGCTTTTTATTATTCTTTATTGTTTTTATTATGAGTCTAAACAAAGCATTAGGTGTGCCAGAACAATAAATATATTAAATATCAGTGAGTTACGATATTTTTTGGGGGTGGTGTAAAGGTGCGTCGAGCAACTTGCGTTACCCAATGTTTCGATGGTGTTACGAAACCGTGAGGCCGGTAACACTTTGCAGTGCGGGAGAGGTTAGTTCGTAAGTACTATAAGGGGATGGTCCCATTATTCACTTGTTTTATGTCAAATTTATGAATGACGCGTCAATATGTTATTTAGCTGAGTGTCTTCGGGTTATAAAGTGTTACCTCTATGAGCGAGAGGCGGGCAGAAGGTTCCCTTGAATCTAGAAACCGCAGTTTAACCATCAAAGTCTTCGCATCCCCTGACGCATGCTAAAAATGATTCATTGCCAAAAAGGTGATTACACACTTTTACGGCACCCATGCACACCAGTCGAGTGCGCATGTTTTGAACATTGAATCCAAGGTTTTTTTTGGGGTAGATGGGGGGGGGGGCTATTTTTCGCTGCTTTTGGCACCGCGGGTGCGAGGGATGCCCAGGCGCTGGCGTCTTTCCCAGAGGCATTTTCGGCTTACGCCAAGTTTTCTTGCCAATTCTGTTTCGCTCATGGTGTCTTGGTGTTCAAGTACAAAGCGCTGGAAATAGTCGATTAACGAAAGATCTTCTTGTGGGTCGGGGTGGCTACCGATGTTATCGCCAATGGACTGCTCGTTAAGTAGGTGTGGGTTGCTATTTTCGGCTTTTTGCTCGCTCTCTTTATCTAGTTCAATATCAAGCAGGGTGTGATCTATTTGGTCGCCGTCGCATAAAATAACCGCCCGTTGTATGGCGTTTTCAAGCTCGCGAATATTGCCCGGCCAGCGGTAAGTTGTGACTACCTGTACGGCTTCTGGGCTAAGCGTTAGTAAGGCTTTGCCCACTTGATGGCAGTAGCGTCTGACAAAGGTTTCGGCCAAAGAAAGTATATCTTTGCCACGCTCGCGCAGGGGTGGCAACTTAAGTTGGACAACATTAATACGGAAGTACAAGTCTTCGCGGAATAACCCTTCTTTGGCGAGCTTGCCTAAATCCCTGTGGGTTGCAGCAACAAGGCGTACATCAACTTTGTGTGATTCTACCGAGCCTAGCGGCCTTACCTCGCCTTCTTGCAGTACGCGCAATAAGCGCGCTTGTGCTTCAAGGGGTAGCTCGCCTATCTCGTCAAGGAAGAGCGTGCCACCATCGGCAGCGGCAACAAGGCCCTCGCGAGTGCTGGCGGCACCGGTAAAAGCGCCTTTTTCGTGGCCAAATAGCTCGGCTTCAATAAGGGTGTCTGGAATAGCGGCGCAGTTAACCGAAATAATGGCTGCGCTTTTGCGAGGGCTTTCTGTGTGTAGTGCTTTAGCGACTAGCTCTTTTCCGGTGCCTGTCTCGCCATTGATTAACACGGTGGCGCCGGTAGGGGCGACTTTGTGAATTTTGGCGTAAAGCTCTTTCATTACCGGCGATGTGCCGATCATGCCTTCAATTTGTGTTTGGTTTTCGCCGATCAGTGCTTTTTGCGTGGCCGCGGCCTTATCGCGCTTGATAATAACGCGCTTAACGGCTGTTAGCATTTCGTCGTGATCAAAGGGCTTGGCGATGTAGTCGATTGCGCCCATGCGCATGGAGTCTACTGCCGAGCGCAAACTGGCGTAGCTTGTCATAATTAAAACGGGGGTGTCACCGGCCAGTGTGATTAGGTCTGTACCAGGGGCGCCGGGCAAGCGTAAATCAGAGACGACAAGGTCAAAATTGTTGAGGTTGTACTTGGTGGTTGCCTCTTTTACCGAGCCCGCCTCGCAAACTTCGTATTTGTTGCGCACTAACAGTTTGCGCAATGCGGTGCGGATAATGGCTTCATCTTCAACAATTAAAATTTTATTCATAACTTGCTTTAACTTGCGTCAGGGCTCGTGGGTGTTTCTGTTGGTTGGCTAGCCGGTTGCTTGGGTAGAGTGATAATAAAGCGGGTGCCGTTAGCGGTATCTTGATGGGCTGGCGACTCGATATCAAGCCCTCCTTTGTGATCTTCGATGATACTGTACACCATTGCTAAGCCAAGACCAGTGCCTTCGCCGGGTTCTTTTGTGGTAAAGAACGGCTCAAATATACGATCTTGTAGCTCTTGAGGAATGCCAGAGCCAAAATCGGTAACAGTAATAACGGCCAAGTTGCCATCCATTTTGCCGTCGATAATCACGTCGCCAAATAGCGGGCTAGCGTCTCTTGAGTTAGATAGCAGGTTCACAAAAACTTGTATAAGCCTTTGACTGTCGCCATATATAACAACTTCGTCGCTCAAGTCGTTCACGAAGTTCACTTGGTTTTTCTCGTGCTGGAGCGATAACAGGTCGATAGCTTCTTGGGCGCAATCGCGCAAACTAATGCGCTGGTAGTTGTCTGCCGAGTGCTGGCCCGCATGCGAAAAACTCACCAGTGTTTGAACAATACGACTGACGCGATTAGTTTGCGATAAAATTTGTTCGATGCATTCTAAAACTTCTGGCTCGTTGGTGTCGTAGCGCATATTTTGAGCAAGACAAGCGATGCCGGTGACAGGGTTGCCTATTTCGTGAGCAACACCTGCGGCAAGCCGGCCTACAGAGGCTAGGCGTTCACTATGGAGAAGCTCTTGCTCAAGTAGTTGCAGTTCTGTGACATCTTCCAAAATAATGACCTGGCCATCACTTTGTTGTGAAAGCGTTGAGGGTATGGAAGCTTTGTGCAGTGTGATCCAGTGGGGGCGATGATCTAGCTCGATTTGCCGTTTATAAAATCGGTGCTCTGATGAGTTGGAAAAACGGTGCAATAGGCTCCCCCAAGGTGCGCGAATATCTTTGATGTGCGAGCCTGTAACTTCATCGCTATCAATGCCAGTGAGTTCGGTCATCGCGCTATTCCACATTAAAATTTCGAGGTCTTGACCTATAGAGCAGGTTGGTAGAGGCAATTGCTCGAGCGTTTTGCGGTGGTAAAGGCGCAAATTGTTGAGCTCGGCCGCTAGGCCTGTGAGCTGGTTGCGCACATTGCCTAGGCGGCTTTCTATTAAGTTAATGTCTGTGGCGTCGTGGGTTTCGGGGACTTTAAATGGCACTAGCCGGTCCAGTATTTCACTGGCCATGGCAATGCCCATTAGGCTCGATAGATTGGCTTCGAGTTCGTCGCGCAATCGGCGTAATGCGTAGGGGCGGTTTTCGTTGGCGTGCAGGTTTAGGCGATGAAGGGCGCGGCTGACTTCTGTTGTGGCTGTTGATGCGCCAATACGGGTGCTTAAGCGGGTGATAATTTCATCCGGCGAGCGCACATCTAGCGTCATGCGCACGGGGTGACTCAGTTCGTCTTGCGAGCATAGTTCGGCGCTGTAGCGTTCATCGTCACTTTGGCGGGTAATGCGCGATAGCACCAAGCAGGTGATGGTGTTGGCGCCTAGGCTCAATAGGGTAATGGCTTGCCACGCATCGACGCCAACGATAAAAGTGTAGCTGCCAAAACCAATACCCCAGTTGGCTTTGCCAAGAGTGAGCGGGATAAACATGCATATTAGCCAAATGCTACCGCCAGCAAAAATACCGCCGACTAAGCCGCGTCGATTAATTTTGGGCCAATGGGTAACCCCTAAAACACCCGGTAGCAACTGGAGCGTGCCGATAAAGGCGGTCAGTGCAAGCTGGGTTAAGGTGAATTTGTTATTAAGTACCAGATAATAAGAAAAGCCAATCATCGAGACGAGAGCAATAAGGCCGCGGCGCATCCAAATTAATTGTCGGTAAAGGTCTCGTTTAGTGCGCAATGAATTACTGGGCAGTATCCATTGGTTCAGCATCATGGTGGTCAGCGCGAGGGTCATTGCCACCATGGCACCGGTTGCAGCAGAAAGCCCGCCGATATAGGCAAGAATGGATATGGTGGCATTGCCTTGTGCCAGCGGTACGGCAAGTGGGAAGTATTGCGAGGGGGTGTCTAGAGTTAGTTGGTAGCCCCCCCAAAGAATGGGAAATATAGGTAATGCCATCAGTAATAAGAATAGGGGGAAGGCCCAAGACGCGAGGTCACTGCTTTGCTTGACGGGGTTTTCAACAACGGTCATGTGAAAGATGTGCGGCATTGAAATAGCAGTAGCAATAAACACTAGCATTAGAGTGTGTGCTGTAGCACCGTCACTGGCGGTATACAGCGCCAGCGCATGATGAGGGTTGTCGCTCAGCCACTGATCTAGGCCTTCCAAGCCGCCGAAGCAGGCAGAAATTACGTAACCGCCCACAATCAGTAACGCGAGTAATTTGATCAAGGACTCAAAAGCCATGGCGCTAATAAGCCCTTTATGGTGCTCGCGGTTGGCGCCGAACAATACGGCAAAAACGGCAATGCCTACGCAATACACCAAACCTAAAGATTGCTGAACACCAAGTTGTCCTATTTGGGTGGGTTGTTCTTGCCCTTTAATTAGCAGCATCATGGTATCGGCCACCGCTTGAATTTGCAGAGCAATAAGTGGCAGCATCGCTAACAGCATAATAAGTGTGGCGAGTGCGCCAACAAGGTGGCTGTGATAACGAAAGACCAATAAGTCAGCCATAGAGTTAATTTGAAAGCGCTTGGCTAGCTCGACGAGTGGCTTAAGGGCAAAGTTGCCAAAAAGAAACAGCAACCCGGTGCCGATGTAGTACGCCAGCGCTCCGTAACCAAAGCGGTCGGCAAGTTCTATAACGCCGTAAAAAGACCAAGCACTGGCAAAAATACCTAGCGAAAGAATATAGGTAATGGGGTGCGAGGTGATTTTGTTACTGATCCAGTTGCGTTCGGTAGCGTAAGCAATACCAAAAACGACGGCGATATAACAAAGGCTGATAAATGCAACTTGTGTGAAGGTAAAGCTCATTAGGGCTTAGATCCTTGTGTACGCTTCTTTTTGTAGCGTTGAACAAGGAAGGCAACAGCGACAATAAGTAGCCAGATGCCAAAAGGGCGGTACCATTCACCGTGAGGGTCCATAACCCAGCCAATAAGAGTGGGGGCGCAAATGTAGGCCACCAGCGCGAGGTAGACTAAGGGGCTGGGCTTGTTCATAAATAAGACTGAGTAGGATGTGAGTAAATTTTACTCAAGTTGTAGAGCCGTCGCAATTCACTTTGGCGCTTTTGTGGTGTGTTGTAACGAATGCGCGATTATTTTTGCAGTGGGTGGGCTTGCTGCCACTGCTCTGTTCCCCATGTTAGCAGCTGTTGGATTGACAAATGCTTGGGTGGCTCAAAGCCCATATGCAGCAGAGCTTGCAGGATATTCTCTTTTGGTGTTTGCAGGTTTACGCCGGGGGCTCCGTGTTGTTTGCTTAGCTTGTAGCCTCTTTCGTCTAGCAGGACAGGGATATGGCAAAATTTTGGGGCGCTGTAATCAAAGATGTCAAATAGCAGCAACTGGTTGAATGTGACATCCAGCAAATCACTGCCGCGCACAATGTGGTTGATGCCCTGTGCAATATCATCGACGATTACGGCTAGCTGGTAAGCAAATAACCCATCCTTTCTGTGCACCACAAAATCGCCAGACGCTAAAAGGTTTTGATGCTGCGAGCCACAAATGCGATCGTGAAACGCGACGTTAACCTTGTGCCCTAGCTGTTGGCAGGCCAGTATGTTTAGTCTAAGTGCGCCTTCGGTATGCTGCAGGGTTCGGCAGTGGCCATCATAGTTACCCTCTAGCGTTCGCAGTCGCTTGCGGGTGCATTGACAAAGGTAGGTAAGTCTATTTTTTTCGAGCTGTTGTAAGGCGTGGGTATAGGCTTGGCTGCGCTGGCTTTGGTAGGTGATATCGCCATCCCAATAAAGCTGGTGCGCTTGCAGGCATTCAACAATAGATTTGGCTGCGCCGGCGGGTTCTCTGGGGGGGTCGATATCTTCCATGCGAACCAGCCATAGCCCCGCGTTTGCCTTGGCGTCAAAATAACTTGCAAGTGCGCAAGCGAGAGAGCCGAGGTGTAGCGGGCCTGACGGGGAAGGGGCAAAGCGCCCTTTGTAAGAAGATGGAGACACAGCGTGCTGCTAACGTGGAGCGGGGTTATTAGGCCCCGCTTTAATGGTGTTAGCCGCCGACTTGTTTCTCTTTGATTTCGGCGAGTGTTTTACAGTCTACGCATTGCGTTGCTGTTGGACGCGCTTCCAAGCGGCGAATGCCCACTTCAACACCACAGGCTTCACAGTAGCCGTAATCATCCGCATCAATAAGCTCTATGGTCTTATCGATTTTTTTAATCAGTTTGCGCTCGCGGTCACGGGTGCGTAGCTCTAAGCTAAACTCTTCTTCCTGGCTGGCGCGATCAGCTGGGTCTGGAAAGTTTGCGGCTTCATCTTTCATATGGCTTACGGTGCGATCAACTTCTTCCATAAGCTCTTTTTTCCAAGCTAAAAGCAAATTTTTAAAATGCTCTCGCTGGGCGTCATTCATGTACTCTTCGCCATCAGCTTCCTGATAAGGCTGGAACCCGTGAAGGGCGAAATGAGTTGCTTGTGAATCGGGCATTATTGCGGCCTCTTATCTCTAAAAACCAAAAACTATCCGTTTGTTTTACCGCTCAAAAAGTGGCATTGGCCTCAGAGTTGGGGCACTCTTCGTAAATTCAAGCTGTTGAGCTTTCGAAAGTGCCTCGGGCCAAGCGAGCAAAGCTAACAGATTCCTAAAAAACGCGCTAGTCATTGGGCTTACTCGTGAGGATATTCGATGATTTTTACGCCAAATTTACAAAAGGCGCGTCTGGTGCGTCGTTATAAACGGTTTTTGGCTGATGTAATTTTACCTGATGGTCAAGAAATTACCGTGCACTGCCCTAATACCGGCAGCATGAAAAACTGTGTTGTGGAAGGCAGCGACTGCTGGTTGCTGTATAGCGATAACCCCAAGCGTAAATACGCATATACCTGGCAATTGGCAACAACGCCTACTGGGCACATTGCTTGCGTAAATACCCATGTTGCTAACAAAGTCATTGGCGAAGCGCTGGCGCAAGGGGTAATTCCCGAGTTGGCTGGCTATGCCGATGTGCGGCCCGAGGTTAAATATGGCGAGGGCAGCCGCGTGGATTTTTTGCTATCTGGCGATTCGCTGCCCGCCTGCTTTGTTGAAGTCAAAAGTGTAACCTTGCTTGATGATGGGCAAGGCTGTTTCCCCGATGCAGTAAGCACTCGCGGGCAAAAGCATTTGCGTGAGTTGATGGCTGTAGCTGCGCAGGGGCAACGTGCTGTATTGCTTTTTTGTGTATTGCATAGCGGTATTGATTCGGTGTCAGCTGCTGCACATATTGATCCTGTATATGCGCAGTTAATGAGTGATGCTATTGCCTCGGGTGTAGAGGTGATTGCTTATGGTGCTAGCATTAGCCCCAGTGAAATTACAATCACCAAGAAGCTAAAGGTGAATGCTTAATGACATGCCTAGGGCTAGAGGAGGTAAATGGTATTGTTAGATTCGCGAGTGGCGACGGCTTGAAGTTTATCGCCAGCGCAGGGGCCGCTGACGCATTCGCCATTGTCGGGCATAAATAAGGCACCGTGGGTCGAGCACCGAATTAAGTGGCTGTCTTTATCCAAAAAAGCATGCTCTTCCCACTCTAAGGGAATGTGCAGGTGCGGGCAGCAGTTGCGATACGCTTTTATTTGGTTGTCATATTCCAGTACTAAATACTGCTCGCCATCAACGGTCACACCAAAAGTAGGGTGCCTGCGGAGGTCGTCGCGGGTGCAAAGCATTCGCATAAAAGTGTGCCTTTAGCCGTATTAGCGGCTTAGGATAATCTAAAGGCGTATGTTTGTGCAGTGCGTGTAAGCGGGTGCGTGCTATTGAGCTTCGACAGCTGAAACCGCTGGGCTTTCCGCTTCGGCTACAAGTTGGGCTTTAAGCGATGGTGACAGGTCGTTCCAATGGACATCCATTAATGCGCCTTGCAATGCATAAAGCATCACTTTAGAGACATGAATGCCGCGTGCTTTTATGCGACGATAGGCTTCTACCGCGCCAACTTGGGCTAGGTCTTGATAAGTATTGATGCCAATAGCGCGTAAAATATTAACCGAGGCCATACCAAGATTGCGAAGTTCGAGTAAGTCTTGGTCTTTTTGAGAAGCAGAGGCTGTCATAGTCTGAATCCTAGTAAATTATTATTATGGCTCTCACAAATAAAGCTAAGAGTCCTGTACGTTTTTAGACAACGATTAAAGGTTTAGCACAGCTTTTGGTTTTTTACCGTGAAAGTGATGAAAAATGTTGCTTAGTTCCCAATCAATGCGCGCATAAAATATGCGTGGTGCATTGTGTTGGACATACTAGCGGCTCTTGGTTATTCCACAATTGTATGGCGCGCCAAAATGAGGAATGTGAGTGTTCAATCGTAAGCAAGCACTAGGCTTGGATGATCAGCATGTCGTAGATGTCGATTTAGGCGATAAGGCGACTTTTAAAATTCATCGCGAGCTCGTTGGGCCGTTAGCTGCAATGCGGCAAGCCGCGCAAAAAGAAGGGTTCGATTTGGCGGTGGCCAGTGGCTATCGCTCTTTTGATCGCCAGCGTGCTATTTGGAATGCAAAGGTCAGCGGGGATCGCCCAGTCTTGGACGAAAAGGAAAATCCACTTAATATTGAAGCATTGGATTCAGCGGATTTGCTTAAGGCTATTTTGCATTGGTCTGCTTTGCCTGGTGGCTCGCGCCACCACTGGGGAACTGATTTTGATATCTATGACGCCAGTGCCCTTAAAAAGGGTCAAACTTTGGCTTTGACGATTGTAGAAACTCAAACGGTATTCTCAGCTTTTTATGACTGGCTCAGCGAGTATTTAGCTGGGCAGTCTGCCTTTGTTCGGCCATACCTTCGTGCCGGCGCCATCGCTTGCGAGCCTTGGCATATAAGCTATAAACCTTTAGCCATTCGCTATGAACGGCTGCTTGACGAGCAAGCTATTCTGGCGCAGTTAAAATGCGAAAATGTGTCACTTGTGAATATTATTGAAGAGAACTTTTCGGCAATATATCGCGATTATATTCGCGCTTATTTTATCGAGGGTTCGCAGTGAAGGCGGTGATTTTTGATTGTGACGGTGTGCTAGTTGATAGCGAGCCGGTGTATGCCGAGGCATTTTCCAGTACTTTAAACGACTTTGGTTGCCCCTTGCCAGCATCGCTGTTGGCGACGGAGCTTCAGGGGCGAAGTATGGACGACTGTTATCGCTGGCTTGCAAAGTACTGGGGTTTTCGTATTACTAGTGCTTTTAAAGAGGCGCTATTTAGCCGAACTGACAGCTTAATTCCTTTGCGTTTAAAGCCGGTTTTTGAGGTGGGTTTACTGGTTGAAGCGTTGAGTTGCCCCAAGGCTGTGGCGTCCAATGGTGTTCGTCGCTCGGTGCTGAATAATCTAGAATTATGTCAGTTAAAGCACCATTTCGATCCCCACATTTACACCGCCGAGCAGGTGGCGCTACCAAAGCCAGCGCCCGATATTTATTTGCATGCGGCATCTAATTTGGGGGTGCAGCCTCAAGATTGCCTTGTCATTGAAGATTCTGCTTTGGGTGTTCAAGCGGCTATAGCTGCGCGAATGCGCGTTTGTTGGTTTGGAGCGAATGCTGACGATCTTGAATTGGCTGGTGGAGTTTATAGGGCATCGACAATGCTAGGTGTACGTCAAGTTTTGCAAAAGCTAGGGCTGCTATAGTTAACAGGTAGCATTTTAAATGCCTTTGTTATTTTTTAAAAAAATTATCACTCAACTTTAGGGCTACACAGTGTGGAATCAGAAAAGTTTGATTTAGTTTTTAGTGGGCAAGTGCTGCCTCGCCAAGATGTTGCTGTTGTAAAAGCCAATATGGCTGCGCTTTTTAAAGTATCGGCCAATCAAATAGAGGCTTTGTTTTCTGGTAAGGCTGTTGTCCTTAAGCGCAATATCGATTTGGCGGCGGCCAACCGATACCGTGTGGCCATTAAAAAAGCGGGTGCTCGTGTTGATATGGTGAAAGCCGGTAGCGCGGGGGCTGCGCCGGTAAAGGCTGAAAAAGTAGAAAAAGCACAAGCACTGCAGTCAGAGCAAAATAGTCAAGCGAGCTCGCCAGTGCAACCGGAGCCAGCGAGTACTGCGCCACAAAAAGCAGCGTTAGCACTTGAAGCTGTGGGCACTCATCTAAGTGATAAGCAAGCCGAGCCGGTAGCTGTGGTAGCGGCGCCAGATTTTGAAGTTTTCGAGGCCGGTAGTGACTTGTTGTTGGATGGCGAGCGCGCAGGCTTTGTGGCTAAGGATGTTGATACCTCTGGGCTTTCTGTGCGCGATGGTGGCGGTAATTTATTGGACGAAGGGGAGTGGATGGCAGACCTCCCGGTTATTGTTGCTGACTTAGATGCGGACCTGTTGCCGCCAGGCGTCGATTTAATCAATGAGAATGAGCGCAAGTTGGTGAAACCTGCTCCTATTGCTGAGTTGGATGTCGAACTTGCTCCAGTTGGTACGCGTCTAGAGGCCGAAAAAAGGCCAGCGCCTCAAGCGCCGAATGTTGATCATATTCAGTTGTCGGATTAACACTTAAAAGCCTGAGCAGGCGCTCGTGCTTGTGGTTGGATCTTGAGCAATGTAACTGCGCCCGCTAAAGCTAATGGTTATTTTGCGAATTAATGATGCTTCTGGTATCGAAGGGCAATAAATAAAGCTGGCGGGTGTGTTACTACTGCCGTCGGCTTTCATTCTGATTGCTGTATGTGCATTAAGTGTTAGCTCTCCTCTGTTTGGCAGTGTTGTTTGTGCCAGTAGCATTTCGTGATTGTCCTGGTGTTTATTCTTGTTTGAGTCGATGAAGATTTGTAGCGCAATAATATTGTTTGGGCTGCACTTGCCGTGTGTATTAATGCCGCAAAGCGAGACCGCGCTACCTTGGTTTATTGCAAACTCCCTGGCGGCCTGTAATTGCTGAAATAAAATATGGGTTGTTGTATCCGCTGCATTTTTTGCTTGCCAGTAAGTCATACTGGGCAGCGCAGTTGCAGCCAAAATGGCAACAATGCTAATTGCTATGAGTAACTCAATCAGTGTGATTCCGCAGCAAAGGAGCTTGCTGGAGCGAAGGGGGCAGTTGGGTGTGCAGGCGAGAGATAGGCGCGCAAATTTGCCCTGTAGGTCGTATTTCATAATGCATTCCTTAGCATAAGTTACTGAATCCTTGATTAAGGAACGTAGCTAAGGAATGGCAATGTGGCCAATAAGTTGGCGCCGCAGTCTGCAAAAAAAGTATTTACAGGCGAAATTGGCGCCAAAACTCACAAGCTAAAAGCTTGGCTTATTGTTTGTTGTAAAGCTCAATGGCGTCTAAGATTTCTTTCTTAGCTGCAGCAGCGTCTTCCCAGCCCTCTACCTTCACCCACTTGCCGTCTTCTAAATCTTTATAGCGTTCGAAGAAATGACTAATTTGCTTGAGCTGAATTTCAGGTAAATCAGTGTAAGACTCTACCTTATCGTACAGCTTGGTGGTTTTTGATACTGGCACGGCAAGCAGTTTTGCATCTTCGCCTGATTCGTCGGTCATTTTTAATACGCCGATAGGGCGACACTTAACAACACAGCCTGGCACTAAAGGTGAGCCCATAACAACAAGTACGTCTGCTGCATCGCCGTCACCGCATAAGGTGTTGGGGATGTAGCCGTAGTTGCAAGGGTAGCGCATAGAGGTGCTTAGAATGCGATCTACAAATAAAGCACCAGAATCTTTGTCTAGCTCATATTTGATGGGCTCGCCGCCTTGGGGAATTTCAATTACAACGTTAACTTCGTCAGGCGCATTTTTGCCTGTTGGGACATCATTAAGGCTCATAGTTAGCTTCCTAGTTGTGAAATGGAGTCAAAAACGGCGGGCATTCTAACATATGGTGCTTGCGCTGGAAGCGCAATGACACGCGGGTCGCTAGCGAATAAACAAGCTGTGCTATAGTTCTGCGCGATTTCTTTTGGGGGGTAAGATGCTAGACGATCTGGTTCGTGAAGGGGTGGGTATGACCTCGCGCCGCACGCGTGAGCGCCTTTTAGAGCGCTTGCGCGAGCGAGGTATAAAAAATGAAGTGGTCTTAAAGGTGATGGCTAGTACACCTCGCCACTTGTTTGTTGACGAGGCATTGGCTCACCGTGCTTATGAAGATACGGCGCTGCCTATTGGTTTCAAACAGACGTTGTCGCAGCCTTATACGGTCGCGAGAATGACAGAAATACTACTAGAGCAATGCGCTAGGCGTGACAGTGTTTTTGAGATAGGCACAGGTTCTGGTTATCAAACAGCAGTATTGGCTCAGCTCTTTAAGCGAGTGTACACCGTAGAGCGCATTGCACCGTTGCAGCAAAAAGCCAGTGCGCGACTTGCGAGCTTAAATTTTACCAATATTCATTATCGTCACGCCGATGGCCACGATGGTTGGTCAAACAGTGGGTGCTTTGATGCCATTATTGGCACAGCTGCGGCGGCAGATTTGCCGGCACAGCTACCTTCACAGTTGGCCTTAAAGGGTGTACTTATTATGCCCGTGGGCGATGACACCCAAAACCTTACTCTTATTCGCCGCGATGGCGAGGCCTTTGCGTCATCGGTTGTGGAGTCGGCTAATTTTGTACCGTTGTTAAAAGGAACTATTTCTTGAATACCAGCAAAAGAACATTAAAGCAGTATCTACTTATTTTATTGAAGGGCATGGCGATGGGGGCTGCAGATGTCGTTCCTGGCGTGTCGGGCGGCACTATTGCTTTTATTACAGGCATTTATGATGAGTTTTTAGGCTCGCTAAAAAACTGTACGCCAGCAGCTTTACTGCTTTGGAAGCAGCAGGGTTTCAAGGCTTTTTGGCAGCACATTAATGGTAGCTTTTTGGTGGCCTTGTTTGTGGGCATTTTATTGAGCATAAAAACCTTCGCAGCATTAATCGAGCTTGCGCTGCACGAGCACCCTATTTGGGTGTGGTCTTTCTTTTTTGGGCTCATTATTGCCTCAGTTGTTTTGTTGGCTCGTCACATGCCGCATTGGCGGTTTAAAGATGTTGTTGCTCTGTTTGCAGGGACTGCAGTTGTTGTGGCCATTTCTATGGCGGCGCCAGCCCAGTTGCCCGGCTATTGGTGGGTCATGTTTTTGGGTGGTTTTGTTGCCATTTGTGCAATGATATTGCCTGGTATATCGGGCAGCTTCTTGCTTTTGCTTGCAGGGCTTTATCCTGTATTTCTGAGTGCGGTGAATAATTTAGAGTGGGTGCTGTTACTGTCTTTTGGTGTGGGCGCCGTATGTGGGTTGCTGAGCTTTTCTCGAGTGCTGTCTTGGTTGTTGGCTACTTATCATCAGGTGACGGTGGCTACTTTGATAGGGTTTCTTGTGGGATCTCTGAATGTGACTTGGCCATGGAAAGAGCCTTTGGTGACTATGCTTGATCGGCACGGGGAAACAGTAGTAGTGCAAAGTGCGAATGTCTTGCCTGCACGCTATGCTGAGGTGGTAGGTTCCCAGCCGGATACTCTAATAGCAATTGCTTGCGCTGTGGGTGGGGTTATTTTGGTTCTTGCGACTGAGTTTGTTGCTAGCAAGTTCGGAAAATAGCTAATTTAAGCTGGTACTTTGGTTTGGTTTTGTTTTTTTTTGACCGATAAATGCTTATTTTTAATATTTATTAGGAATAAAGAAATGGTTTTTATAACGACTATTAATAGTTATTTATACTGAAAAATTATGTCAGATGCCTATTATCAGCGTATTTTTTCTTTATGTGTCAAAAAAACATCGTCAGTTCTGTTAAATATTTTAATCATACTTTGTTGTTTTTCTTGTTCTAGTCACCCTAATAGGGCGCCTGTCTCCAGCGTAGGTCAACCTCAGTCTTTGAAGGTTAATACCCATGTCGTCGCTCGCGGTGACACCCTATACGCCATTGCTTGGCGCTATAATCTTGATTATAAAAACTTAGCTAAAATCAATGGTATAGGGCCACCTTATAGCATCTTGCCTGGGCAGAAAATCCACCTTAAAGGCGTCGCTGCTCGACAACCCTATCGCGCCAAAGCGGTGCCGAAAAAAAATAAAAAAGCGGTATCTAGTTCTGTGCCGGTCAAGGTTAATAGCCGGGTAGTAAAAAATACACAAAGCCCTGTAGTCGTCAAAAGTCAGTCAGTCAAATCTGGTCCTTTAGTATGGGGTTGGCCTGTTAGCGGGCGGGTAATTAGTTTGTTTCGTTCGGGAAAAGGACTAAATAAGGGTATTGATATAGCAGCCAAATTAGGCGAGTCTGTGCGTGCGGCTGCTGACGGTGAAGTTGTTTATGCGGGAAGTGGTTTGCGAGGTTATGGCAAGCTTTTGATAGTTAAGCATCAAAATTCATACTTAAGTGCTTATGCGCACAATAGCCAGCTTCTTGCTAAAGAGGGGCAGCTTGTGAAGCGTGGTCAGAAGATTGCTGAGGTCGGTGCCTCGGGTACAACTACTGTTAAATTGCACTTTGAGATTCGTAGAGATGGAGTGCCTGTAGACCCCGTGAAGTATCTGCCTCGATAACCCAGGCATAAAAATAATTAAAAGCCTGAGTTAGGGTTGGAGGGTTTTGAATCTGATGCTCAAGTTTCAGGTTTGATGGCCGAAAACCTTTTAGACCCCCACAAAAATTATAACGAGGGGGAGCGTCAATTGGCGCAATTAATCGGGGTGTAACCGAAAAAACTGATTTCAGGTGTGTATGTAAATAGTACGCATTATGTTGCCCAAGCTTTGTAGGGTGGTGCTGGATGATTAGGTTGCACAGAAAAACAATGAGTCTGAGGATTGAGAACATGGTTGCTTCACAACTTAGTTCCGAAAACACTACGCGCGCTGCTATTCCACCTGTCGTATCACTAGAAGATTTCGATGATGACCTGTTGCTTGATGAGAGCGATTCAGAGCTTGCTGAAGATGCTCAGCCGATAGTCGCTAAAACTAAGAAAGTTGCAGCCAAGGCCAAGGCTGATACTAAAGAGTCCGAACAAACCACCTTTGCTGCCGATGAAAATGAGCAGCAAAAAAACTTAGATGCTACTCAGCTTTATTTGAATGAAATTGGCTTTTCGCCGTTGTTATCGGCTGAAGAGGAAGTGTATTTTGCGCGTAAGGCCTTGAAGGGTGAAGAGGCGGCTCGCAAGCGAATGATCGAAAGTAACTTGCGACTTGTAGTAAAGATTTCGCGTCGCTATGTGAATCGCGGTTTGGCGCTGCTCGATTTAATTGAAGAGGGCAACTTGGGTTTGATTCGCGCGGTTGAGAAGTTTGATCCTGAGCGCGGCTTTCGCTTCTCTACTTACGCGACTTGGTGGATCCGCCAAACTATTGAACGTGCGATCATGAATCAGACGCGCACCATTCGTCTGCCTATACATGTGGTAAAAGAGCTTAATGTATATTTGCGTGCTGCCCGCGAGTTGTCGCAAAAATTGGATCACGAGCCATCGCCAGACGAAATCGCTACATTGCTCGATAAGCCAGTAGAGGACGTGGAGCGCATGCTGGGTTTGAATGAGCGCGTAGCTTCAATGGATACACCTATCGGGCCGTCGTCAGACAAAACTTTAGTGGATACTGTGGCTGATACTCAGGTATCGGATCCTGTTGCTTTGTTGCAAGACAGTGATTTGAGTGAGAATTTGAATGGTTGGTTGGATGAGCTTAGCGAAAAGCAGCGCGAAGTTGTGGCGCGCCGGTTTGGCTTGCGCGGACATGAATCCAGCACTCTTGAAGAGGTGGGGCGTGAAATTGGCCTGACGCGTGAGCGTGTACGGCAAATACAGGTTGAAGCACTTAGGCGCCTTAGGGATATTCTTGAAAAGCAGGGCTTGAATGCGGTTTCGTTATTTGGAGTGGTTTAACGTATCGGTGATAGTGTTGGTTTTAGATGTTGCGCGGTGATAGGCGCAATAAAAAAGGCGAAAACGTGAGTTTTCGCCTTTTTTATTGTTGCGTATTTGTTGCTTAAGCCGCTAGAGCTTTTTGTACACTAGCAAGCTTTACGCATAATACAAACACTTTCATGGCGGCATCGACTTGCTCTACGCTTGGGACTGTCGGGGCAATGCGAATGTTGCTGTCTTGCGGGTCCTTGCCATAAGGGAAGGTTGCGCCGGCGGGGGTAAGCTTAACGCCTGCTTGGCCTGCAAGTGCAACAACCTTTTTAGCGAGGCCTTCTTGGGTGTCGAAGGATATGAAATATCCGCCATCGGCTGATTCCCACTGGCCTAGCGCGTTATCACCAAAGGCTTCTTCGAGGTGCTTAAGTACTGACTCAAAGCGGGGCTTGATGATTTCGGCGTGTTTTTGCATGTGTGCGTTTAGGCTGCCGGGTACAGCAAAAAACTTGGCGTGGCGCAGTTGGTTGATTTTATCTGGGCCAATTGTTTGGATGCCTAAAACCTTCTTGAAGCCGTTTAGGTTGGCGTCGCTAGCGGCTAAAAAGGCTACGCCTGCGCCAGCGTGAGTGATTTTAGATGTTGATGCGAACTGTAATACGCTGTCAGTGGTGCCGGCAGCTTTAGTTGCCTCCCAGATGCTGGCTAGTTGAGGGGCGTTTTCAGAAAGATCGTGTATGGCGTAGGCGTTATCCCAAAATACACGAAAGCCTTTTCCAGCTATTTTGGCGAGGTTAGCGATACGTTTTACGACATCTTTGCTGTATACAACCCCGGTAGGGTTCGAATACTTTGGCACGCACCACATACCTTTAATACTGCTATCTGCTTTTATTAGAGCTTCTGCGGCATCCATGTCTGGGCCGTTGCTGGTCATGGGGATGTTGACCATTTCAATGCCTAGTTGTTCGCAAATAGAAAAGTGGCGGTCGTAGCCTGGTACGGGGCATAAAAACTTAATGCCTTCTTCTTTATTCCAGGCGGAATCTGCACCTTCAAGGCCAAAAAAGAATGCTGTTGTCATGAGTTGGTACATGAGCGTTAGGCTGCTGTTACCGCCAGCCATAATTTGCGCTGCAGGAACGCCCATCAGTTGCTCACCAAGTGCGCGGGCTTCTGGGGTGCCTTCGAGGCCACCGTAGTTGCGGGTGTCGATGCCTGAGTCGGTAATGTAGTTGTGTTGCAATATGCCGTCGAGGGCGTCAGATAGTGAGAGTTGTTCGGCTGACGGTTTGCCGCGCGTCAAATCGAGGTTTAGGCCCTCGGCTTTGATAGCGTTGTACTCAGCGCTGAGTGCTTGTTCCCACTGTTGAAGTTGTTCACGGGAGGCGTTGGCAAGTTGCAAAATAAGATCCTCTAGCAAATATAGCTGTAAATGCGGATAAACGAAGGTAGAGTTCTGGCTGTAGGCTTAATGTTGGTCGTGGCGCGCTATGCGCTTAAAGCTGCAGGCAAAACGGGCGATATTATACCTGTGCTCTATCAAAATTTCTTCCATTTTAAATGCGGTTTTTAGTGGTTTTACCAAGATGTATTGGCGCTTACTGTGGGTTTAAGTGCGTGCTTTGCGATTTAGTGATTGGGGTTTGTTGTGACAGTTAAAGAACAAGAGTTGTTTCAGGTATCGGGTTATGCGCCTGATGAGGGAGGGGTTGACTGGCTGCAGTTGCCGCCTTTTATTCGAGTGCTGCTCTCCACCGATGGCACAGTTACTAAGACCCTTGAGGCCTATTTTTGGGAGCCGGTTGATGTGACTTTATGTCAGCAGGGCGAGGCGCCGCGTGCCGCAATTGATGAGGGTTTTGGTGTGCAGTTGCCTGCAACTGAAAA
Source organism: Marinagarivorans cellulosilyticus (assembly GCF_021655555.1). Classification (NCBI taxonomy): domain Bacteria; kingdom Pseudomonadati; phylum Pseudomonadota; class Gammaproteobacteria; order Cellvibrionales; family Cellvibrionaceae; genus Marinagarivorans; species Marinagarivorans cellulosilyticus. Next base: position 1,439,453 of record NZ_AP023086.1, read on the forward strand.
AGTATGGCTTAGGGAGGTGGCATTGATAGGGGGGCAAAGTGGGCGGCATTACGTTAGTGCTTTGTCATTAATTCGCACTACGCTTTTACCTGAAGCTTTGCGCCAAGGGCTTGAGCATGGCGACTTGGGTATTGGTGGTGTGATACGTGAGCTGGGGCTAGAAACTTACCGTAAAGTGATTGCTGTCGGGTGTAGCGATGCTGCTGCGATGGCTTGGCGCGCGTATCGTTTGTATTACCAAGGGCAGGTTGTAATGAGTATTCGCGAAGACTTTCATCTCCGGGCTATGCAGTGATGGTTGTAATTTGTTGGCTGGATCTTGGGTTCTCAACTAGGATTACAACATAGAATTGTATTGTGGTAAGGGGGGGGCTTGTTGCCTGCCCAGCATGCTCTATGCCCACAAATAATCGTTGTTTTTATAGTTAAGCCAGTGGTGCATAAGCCTTATGCCAGAGTCACCTTCCGAACCGTCGAATATTTCGACATTAGAGCAAACGGATACTGATATCTATCGCCGAAGTTTGCCGATGTTGCCGGTTTTTTCTTTGTTGTGGCTGGCCATTATTTGGGCGTCTGGGTTCAATCAAACGATGCCTAAAATAAGCTTTATTTCCCTTGTGGGGCTTGCAGGAATCTTTGGTTTGCAATGCCTGTTCGCGCTTGTTCAAAAGCGCTTATATAGGGTGTCGGCGGTAAGTTGGCGCTTCCTTTTTTATCTTTTTGCGTTTGCTAGCGCAGTTATCTGGAGCGCCCTGTTTACGCTGTGCTTCTTTGAGCCTAGTTTTGAGCGGCTATTTTTACCAATGACATTGGCAACGGCTGGCATTACAAATGCGGCGTTGAGCAACTTTGCGCCAAGCCGTTGGGTGGCGCAAAGCTATGTTTCGGTGTTGTTGCTGCCTGCGGTCTTCGTTTGTTTTAGCAGTCAAGCGCATATCACCATGGGTGGTGTCGTTGTTGTGTACTGGTTTTTTTCTCTGCTTATTCTTCAGCGTTTTCACAGCGAGTACAGCAGTGGTTTTGTTAAGGCGAGCAGCTTTGAGCAGCAGCATACAGAATTGCAGCGCGAAAACCGCACGGACGGCTTAACGAAGGTTTTTAATCGGCGCTATTTCGATGAGGCCTTAAAAAAGGAATGGCAGCAAGGTGCGCAAGAGGGGGCTTGGTTGGGCCTGCTATTTATTGATATCGACTTCTTTAAAAAAATTAACGATACCTATGGCCATATGGCCGGGGATGAGTGCCTTAAGCAAGCGGCGGCGATTATTAATGGCGCTGTGCAGTCGGGTAACGATATTGTGGCGCGCTATGGCGGTGAAGAATTTGCCGTGTTGCTCCCGCGCACCGCACCAGACATGGCGCAGCGGATTGCGGAGTCAATTCGCAAGCAATTTGAGCTTAAAGAGTTTTGTTTTGATGATCGCTGCATCAGTATAACCGCCAGTATTGGCGTTAGCTCTATAGTGCCCAGTATCGCTAACCCCCCTACGATACTGATCGATCAGGCTGACCAAGGGGTGTATTTGGCAAAAGAAGCTGGCCGAAATAATGTGCAGTTGTTTGGTTCAACAACATGATCTAGTGGCACATAAACGCTTCGGATCTAATAATAGGTAGCGTAATAATTTGTTTCCAAGCATCCCTCTGATAGAATCGCGCTCTTAAATCTTTAGGGCTACACCAGACTATGAATTGGGCCGATTGGGCGATCATTAGTATCTTAGCGCTTTCTTCCGGCATTGGCTTGATTCGCGGCTTTGTCAAAGAGGCATTGTCGCTTGCGGTTTGGGTTGCTGCTGTCATTATTGCCAAAACCTTTAGTCCTCAACTTGCTGTACTTTTATCGGGTGCTATTGATACCCCGTCTTTACGAGAGTTGGCGGCGTTTGCAACGCTTTTTGTCTTGACCCTTATTTTGGGGGCGATGGCTAACTATCTTGTCGGGGCCTTGGTCAAAATGACCGGGTTGTCTGGCACCGATCGTTTGCTTGGTGTGTTATTTGGTGTGGTGCGTGGCTTTATTATCGTGATGATGATTATTGTGTTTTTGCCTTCAATATTGCCTGTCGATCAGGACCCTTGGTGGCAGCAGTCAGTATTGGTCGGCCAGTTGCTCAAATTTGAATCATGGGCGCGAGAATTGTTTTCAGCTGTTGCGGCTTCTGCCGCAGGGCTATTTGGCAGTGCTTAAGTCGCAGCCTTAGTAAATTGTGATATCCGGATTTATTCGGCTTATTGAAAAGTTAGTTGTTCAGTGTATTTGAGGTAAGACTATGTGCGGCATTGTCGGTATTGTGGGTAAAAGCAACGTGAATGTGGCGCTCTATGATGCGCTAACCATGTTGCAGCATCGAGGGCAGGATGCTGCCGGCATTATGACTTGCCACAAGGGTAAGTTGGCCCAACAAAAGGCTGTGGGTTTGGTTAAAGATGTCTTTCGTACGCGCCACATGCAACGCTTGGAAGGCAATATGGGTATAGGCCATGTGCGGTACCCTACGGCAGGGAGTTCCGGCCCGGCTTTGGCTCAGCCTTTTTATGTTAACTCGCCTTACGGCATTGCTCTGGCGCACAACGGTAACCTCACCAATACCGAGCAATTGCGCAAAGACTTATTTTTATCAGATTTACGGCATATCAATACCGAGTCTGACTCTGAAGTATTGCTGAATGTGCTTGCCCACGAAATACAGGAGCAAGGCAAGCTGCGTCCCACCCCTGAAGACATCTTTAAAGCCGTTGCCGGTGTTAATAAGCGTGCCCGTGGCGGCTATGCGGTTGTGGCTTTGCTGTCTAACTATGGTGTGTTGGCGTTTCGCGACCCCAACGGTATTCGCCCGTTAGTGTTTGGCGTACGCGAGACTGAAAAGGGGCAGGAATACATGATCGCCTCCGAGAGCGTGGCGCTCGATGTTCTGGGTTTCAAACTGATTCGCGACGTCGCCCCAGGCGAAGCGATTTACATAACTACCGATGGCGAGTTTCACTCCTTGCAGTGTGCAGACAATCCGCGTTTAAGCCCGTGCATCTTTGAGCATGTGTATTTTGCGCGTCCAGACTCCATTATGGACGGTGTTTCTGTTTATAAGGCGCGCCTGCGCCAAGGCGAAAAACTCGCCGAAAAGATTTTAAGCTTGCGCCCTGACCACGATATTGATGTGGTGATTCCGATTCCTGATTCAAGCCGTGTTGCAGGCCAAGCCATGGCGCATAATCTTGGGGTAAAGTTTCGTGAGGGCTTAGTTAAAAACCGTTATATCGGTCGCACCTTTATTATGCCTGGGCAAAAACTGCGTAAAAAGTCGGTTCGACAAAAGCTTAACCCCATCGATTTAGAGTTCCGCGGTAAGAATGTATTGCTCGTGGATGATTCCATTGTGCGTGGCACAACGTGCCAGCAAATAATTCAAATGGCGCGCGATGCCGGTGCAAACAAAGTGTACTTTGCATCTGCCGCACCTGCGGTAAAATACCCTAATGTGTATGGCATCGACATGCCTTCCGTTGACGAACTTATTGCCCACGGTCGTACTGACGATGAGATTGCAAAGGAAATTGGCGCGGATTGGCTTATTTATCAAGATCTAGAAGATTTGATCGCAGCGTCTGGTGAGGGTAATCCAAATGTTCCCAAATTCGATTGCGCCGTGTTTGATGGTAAGTACGTGACTGGCGATGTCGATGAAGCTTATTTGGAGCGCTTAGATGCGGCTCGAAATGACAGTGCTCAAACTCTCGATAGCGTAGGCGATGATGCGATGATGGGAATACATAACTCGTAGGTTGCCCTGCCTGCTGCTTATGAATGGTAATTGATAAAATGCCCTCCACTGCGAGGGCATTTTTGTGTTGGTTCAGCTGCGGTTTCTAGGTTTAATGCAGCTGCGCAAGAATAGGCAGTGTTTTCATAATGTCAGCTTCGGCGTTTAGCAATTCTTGCAGGCGCGGCTCAATTTGTTCCGGTTGAAAGTATTCGTAGGCCAAGGTTAGGAATAAATCATCGTGTCGGCGCTCGGACTCGGTAATCGCTAGGTAGAATTTTTTGAGGTCGCCGGCGGGTAAGGCTTCGGCAATTAAGCCAAAGCGCTCGCAGCCTCGCGCTTCAACAATGCTGCCAACCAGCAGGCGGTCCAAAAAGTACACATCGGTGCCTTTGCGCATTAATTGGCGAAAAGCATTGATGTATTCGTCTTTGGTGTCGGCGGCCAGCATGAGCCCGCGCTGATGAATAAGCTTAACTACATCGCGAAAGTGAACCATTTCTTCGATGGCGAGGTCACTCATAGCCTCGACCAGTTTAGCTTTATCGGGGTAGTGGCTCAGCATAGATACTGCCATCCCGCTGGCCTTTTTTTCAGCGGCGGCGTGATCAATAAGAAACGCATCAAAATCATTTAAGACGGTATCTATCCAGGCTTGGGGGGTGGCGTATTTTAGGGTATAGCGGGTCATAACTGGTGGGCTCGTTGAGTGCAGTGGCAAAATCAGCGCAGCATTATAGCGGCTGATATATAATGCCGTCGCTTTTAGATTGGTTTGCGGTTGTGAGTGTCGCCAGCAAACCTCCCAATGTGTCTTGCAAACGTATTAAGTTTTGGAAATAACTATGATCATTAAACCGAAAGTCCGTGGATTTATCTGTATTAATGCGCACCCAGCGGGTTGTGCGGCTAACGTTCAATCGCAGATAGATTTTATTAAAGCTCAGGGGTCAATAGGTTCTACACCTAAAAACGTTTTAGTGATTGGTTCTTCAACGGGGTACGGTTTGGCGTCGCGGATCACTGCCGCTTTTGGCTCTGGTGCTAAAACCTTGGGTATTTGTTTTGAAAAGCCTGCCACCGAGCGCAAGACCGGTTCTGCTGGTTACTACAATGCGGTAGCGTTTGATAAAGCCGCTGAAGAAGCTGGCCTTTATGCCAAAACCATTAATGGCGATGCTTTTTCTAACGAAATTAAAGCCGCTACCATTGAACAAATCAAAGCGGATATGGGCAAGATTGATCTTGTGGTTTATAGCTTGGCATCGCCGCGCCGTACCGACCCTAACACGGGTGAAACTTATAATTCTGTATTAAAGCCTATTGGCGCTAGTTACACCTCTAAAAACCTGAATACAGACACCCTAAAAATTGCGGATATTACGATTGACCCAGCATCTGAAGAAGAGATCGCCAACACCGTTAAGGTGATGGGTGGTGAAGACTGGGAAATGTGGATTGATGCCCTGCAAGGCGCAGACGTTCTTGCCGAAGGTTGTAAAACAGTGGCTTATACCTATTTGGGTGACAAGCTAACATGGCCCATATACGGTAAGGCTACTATTGGTAAGGCAAAAGAAGATCTTGACCGTGCCGCGGCTGCTTTAAATGAAAAGCTTGCTAGTCTTTCGGGGCAAGCAAACGTGGCTGTCTTAAAAGCATTGGTAACGCAGGCGAGCTCTGCGATTCCGGTTATGCCTTTGTACTTGTCTATTTTGTATCGGGTCATGAAAGAAGAGGGCACGCACGAAGGTTGTATCGAGCAAGCTTATAGGCTCTTTACTGAGGGGCTGTATGCTTCAACGCCCAGGCTTGATGATGTAAACCGCCTGCGCATGGATAACCTAGAGCTGCAGCCAGAAACGCAAGCGAAAGTGGAAAAGCTTTGGGAAGAGGTGACCGAGGAAAATCTTCTCGAGTTAACCGATTTTAAAGGCCACCATGAAGCCTTTTTAAATCTTTTTGGCTTTGAAGCTAATGGCGTCGATTATGACGCTGATATTAGCCCATTAGTTGAAGATTCTTTTCTGTAAGTTGAGCCTGTAAATATGTCGCGCCCTGTTTTTCGTGCCGCGTTATTGGCTCCTCGATATTGGCTGACATGGTTTGGCTTTGTACTTTGGTGGCTAATTACGCAGCTTTTGCCCTATCGCCTTCAAATGTTTTTAGGTCGCTTGGTGGGCAGGCTGGTCGGGCGCTTAGCCAAACGTCGAACCGCGATCGCCCAGCGCAATTTAGAGTTATGCTTCCCGAATTTAAATGAAAAGGAGCAAGCAGCTTTATTGTGCCGGCACATGGAAGCGATAGGTATTGGTATGTTCGAGCTGGGTATCGCGTGGTTTTGGCCGCGCTGGCGGCTCGAAAAACTGGTGACCTACGAAGGTTTAGAGCACGTAATACAGGCAGAAAAAGACGGCGTTGGCGTTTTGTTGATGGGAATGCACTTTACACACTTAGATTGTGGTGGCATTTTTTCAACATTGGCACTGCGCTTAGATGGAAGTTATCGCCAACACGCAAACCCTGTATATGACTGGATCCAGCGCAGTTCTCGCGAGCGCTTTAACCGAGATAACATGGTTATTGAGCGGCGCGATGTCCGTACGATGGTTCGACAATTAAAAAAAGGCCGCGCAATTTGGTACGCACCGGATCAAGATTACGGCGCAGGGCACAGTATTTTTGTTCCTTTTTTTGGTGTAAATGCGGCGACAATTACGGCTACTTCCCAATTGGCAAGAATGGGTAAAGCCAAGGTTATCCCTTTTACCTGCCTTAGAAAACCTGAGGGTGGATACATTTATAAAGTGTCGCCCCCGTTGATCGACTTCCCCAGCGGAGATGTTGAAGCCGATACGTTGCAGATTAACCATGTTGTGGAGCAGGCTGTGTTACAAGCTCCAGAGCAGTACTTATGGGTTCACCGCCGGTTCAAAACGCGACCCGAGGGTGAGCAAGATCTGTATGAACAAGCTGGAATTGCACCGGGCAAGCGGCAGTAGCGCAGCTTTTTTGAACGCTTAGCTTGTCACCACATGGGGCCGTTAGTAAGATGGCGCCCCTTTTTGATTATTCTAATTACGCATTTGATACGTTGGAGATAAACATGTTTCGAGGCAGCATGGTGGCGTTAGTCACGCCCATGAAAGCTGATACATCAATCGATTGGCAAGCGCTGCACGATTTGGTGGACTGGCATCTCGAGCAAGGCACGCATGCCATTGTTGCGGTGGGCACAACGGGTGAGTCGCCAACGCTGGCGGTAGACGAGCACATTGATGTTGTTCGTCGTGTTGTGGATCAGGTGGCGGGCCATATTCCTGTAATTGCTGGCACTGGCGCTAACTCAACCGCTGAAGCAATTGAGCTAACGCAAGCGGCTAAAGATGTCCACGTTGATGCTTGTTTACTCGTTACGCCTTACTACAACAAGCCGTCTCAGGATGGTTTGTATCTGCACTTTAAGGCGGTAGCGGATGCCGTTGCGATACCGCAATTGCTCTATAACGTACCGGCTCGTACAGCGGTAGATTTAAAGCCGCAAACCGTCGGCCGTTTATCGCGATTACCTAATATTGTAGGTATTAAAGAGGCTACGGGTGATTTAGCGCGTTTAACCCACCTAAAGCCGCTGGTTTCCCAAGGTTTCAATTTGCTGTCTGGCGATGACGAAACCGCATTTGATTTTTTGAAGCATGGTGGGCACGGTGAAATTTCCGTTACGGCTAATGTAGCGCCTGCACAAATGGCTAAAATGTGTGATTTGATCACCGAGGGTGAACTTGAGGCGGCAAAAAGCATCCATGATGCCCTGATGCCTTTGCATAAATCATTATTTGTCGAGGCAAACCCAGTGCCTGTTAAGTGGGTGTTGGAGCAAATGGGGCGCTGTGGCGGAACACTTCGATTGCCCATGACGCCGCTTGATAGCAAGTTTCATAAGCAATTGCGCGATGCTATGCAGCGCTGCAATTTGGTCTAAGGTATTTGATTGCTCGAGGCTGTAATGCCTCAAACAATGCCTACATTTTGGTGAGAAGGGTTTTAGTGAATAAACAAATTGTACGAAGCACACTCTTGTTTGTTGCGATGAGTGGAATGGTTGGTTGCGGTATGTTTGCGGATCGCAGCACTCAGTACAAAGAAGCCGGCGTAATGGAAACCATGAAAATCCCCGAGGGGATCGAAGCGGCGCCACTGGAGTCTGCTTTTCATGTGCCCCAAATCGAAGTTAACGAATTCGATTATATTGATGAAGACGAAAAGCTTGTTATTCCACGCCCAGCACCAATGAGTCAGGACTCTGAGTTCGCACGCGTTAAAATCCAAAAAGTCGGCGAGCGCCGCTGGGTGTTGGCCGAGGCGCCAACCAGCCAAGTTTGGCCTTTGGTGCAAAGCTTTTTGGCTCGCAATGGCATTATTGTGGCCAAGGCGCGCCCTTCTGACGGTGAAATAGAAACTGGCTGGCTAAACTTTAAGGTTGATGCCGATACTAAAAGTCGCTATCGCATTCGCATTGAAAAAGGTGTACGTGAAGAGTCATCTGAAATCCATGTGTTGCACCAGCAGTCGGCAATGAGTTCCGATGTTGCTGTGTGGCCCGTTAAATCCTCAGAAGCTGAGCGAGAAGCTTGGATGCTTGATGAGCTGGCTGTTAGTGTAGCGCAAGGTATTAGTAACCGCGCAGCCTCTTTGCTGGGGCAGTCTGTCGGCGGTGACGAAAAAATTGTACTGCGCCGGGAAGGCGATGAGCCCGTTCTTGATATTCGCTTAGACAAAGAGCGTACCCATGCGACTTTGGCGCACGCACTAACCAAAGAGGGGTTATTTCTTTGGAAAGACGATACCGAGCGCGGGCTTTGTTACTTTGCTTACGATGATCCCTCGGATGAGCCTGGCTGGTGGGACAAAATAACCTTTAACGGTAATGATGATGTTCCAGCCGTGCCGCCGGTAGCACTAGATGCACTATTGAGCACATTGGCGCCCAGTGCTGAAACGCTATTTGGCGATTTAACTCAGGCGATGTTTGTGGAGCCTACAGGTAAGCCATCTTTGGGTTATTTGCTACGCGTAAAGCAAAACGGTACAGCGATGACGGTTTATATTCGTAATACGCGTGGTGAGAAATTGCCGTTTCGCGAAGCGAAGCGGTTAATGATTGTTTTGCGAAGAAACCTTATTTAAGTGATGTACGTAATTTAATACTTTAATCAAAAGGGCTGTTAGGCCCTTTTTTTATGCTCTAGGCGGTAATATGCGCTTTGCCTCTGTTGGTAGTGGTAGTGATGGTAATGCTTTATTAGTGGCAGCCGGTAGCGCCTTAATTTTAGTGGATTGTGGTTTTTCTCTTAAAGAGTTAACCGCTCGGATGCGTGCGGTGGCGTTAACTCCTGCGGATATTACCGCGGTGTTGGTTACCCATGAGCACGCTGACCATATTCGCGGTGTTGGTCCTTTAGTGCGCCGCCATCATGTACCGGTTTATATGACGCAAGGCACCGCGTCTAGTCGAACATTGGGGCGAATGCCGGCGGTGAATTTTATTGCTGGTGGCGATGTACTGAGTCTTGGTGGCATAGATGTTCAAGTGCACACTGTCCCCCACGATGCGCGCGAGCCTGTGCAATTTACCTTTGCGAGTCACTGTGGCAAACGCTTAGGTCTACTTACCGACGTGGGCAATATTCCCGATGAGCTTGCAGTGCATTATCACGACTTACATGCCCTTGTGCTGGAGGCAAATCACGAACCGGAAATGCTGGCCAGAGGGCCTTACCCAGCAAGCTTAAAGCAGCGGGTCGGTGGTTTTTGGGGGCACTTGAGTAACCAGCAGTGCGCATCTTTAGTGGAACAAATCAACATGGATGTGATTCAGCACTTAGTCATTGCGCATATTAGCCAAAAAAACAACTCCGCCGCGCACGTCGAGCGCGCGCTGGAGCATATCCCAAACGTAAAGTCACGTTTAACGCTTGCGTGTCAAGAGCGCGGATTTGATTGGCTGCAGATAGCGTAGCGACAGGAAAATTGCGTGCTAAGCTTAGTGATATAACCTTGCCCAGCAATACCGTTGGGTTTACGTATTACTTGAGCGTTTAGGAGCAATTTTATGGAAGAGCGTCGCCGTTTTGCGCGGACATCTGCGATTATTCGTGTAGAGCTTACAAATCCGGCGTTTGGTACGTTAATCGGAAGTACGCGTGATATCTCGGATGGCGGTGCCTTAGTTATGGTCGATAACGAGCTAGTGCCGCCTGTGGGCACAGTTGTTGATGTTGTATTTAAAAAAGTAGTTGGGCCGGTTAATGCCCAGCCCGTAGCGATGAAAGTCATGCATACGCATAAAAATACGCTTGGATTAATGTTTCTAGCACGTTGAAAAACTCCCCCCTAGATTGAACAATATTCAGGAAAGATTCACTCAGTCAGTGTAGAGTTACGCACCTGTACCATTGTTGTGCCGTGAGTATTTTGCGGTTACATTCAGACACCCAAATATTATTTAAAGCATCGAGGAAAATTTTATGCGTCGTTTAGGTATAGCTGTATTGGCCTTTTCTTTGTCAGCATGTACAACGTTGGATCCATATACTGGCGAAAAAGGTGTAGGTAACTCAGCGAAAGGGGCTGGTATTGGCGCTATTGCCGGAGCCGCTATTGGCGCTGCGACAGCGAGCAAAAATGACCGTGATAAAGCTATTTTAACCGGTGCGGCATTAGGTGCTGCTGCCGGTGGTGGCATTGGTTATTACATGGATAAGCAAGAAAAAGCCTTACGCGATAAATTGGCTGGCTCTGGTGTTCAGGTTCAGCGTGAAGGCGATAACCTGCGTTTGATTATGCCGGGTAACATTACCTTTCAAACCGATAGCGCTCAAATTCGCGGTAATTTCTACGATGTGCTCGACTCCGTATCATTGGTGCTAAAAGAATTCAAAGACACGTCTATTTTGGTGGCTGGCCACACCGATTCAGTCGGTAACGACAATTACAACCAGGGTTTAAGTGAGCGTCGTGCCTATAGCGTTAAAAACTATTTGTCGTCTGCAGGTATTCCGTCTGGCCGCGTTCAGGCTGTTGGCTTTGGTGAGCGTCACCCAGTAGCCAGCAATAGCACAGATGCAGGGCGCGAGCAGAATCGCCGTGTTGAGTTAGAGCTAGAACCTTTACGCTAGTTTTTTGGGTCGCTGCCTTGGCAGCCCATTCTGATTTTTGGTAAAACCCTCCGGCCAGTGGCCTGAGGGTTTTTTTACGGTTGTAGATAGCTTCTTTTTTGATGTGATACGAGTAGAATGGTGGCACAGAAAAAGTGTGGGAAATAGTTACATGCAAAAGATGGTAGGAGCCGTAGTGGCAATGCTTGCTGCGGCAATGTTGGCTGGGTGCTCCAGCACGCCAGCGGCAAATGGAAATGACCCGTGGGAAGCGCCGAATCGTGCAGTGTTCAAATTTAATGATTCCCTCGATACTTGGGTCGCAAAGCCTGTTGCGAAGGGGTATCGCTTCGTATCCCCGAGTTTTGTCGAGACTGGTGTCGATAACTTTTTCGACAATATGGGTGAAGTTTCTAATGTCTTGAATGACTTGCTCCAAGCGAAGTGGGGACAGGCAGGGCATGATAGTGCTCGTTTGTTACTCAATACATTTGCGGGTTTGGCAGGCTTAGTGGATGTTGCGGCAGAGGTTGGGCTAGAAAAAAGTCAGGGCGAGGACTTTGGTCAAACGTTGCAAGTATGGGGCGTTCCTAGTGGCCCTTATGTGGTTTTGCCCATATTTGGGCCATCGACCTTAACAGATGCTGCCGCTTCACCCGTTGATTGGTTTACCTATCCGCGTACTTATATTGCTAGCGACCCCCTGCGTTACGGGGCTACAGTTCTCGATTACACCAATGTGCGAGCGGGTTTACTCGATGCTGAGGGGCTAGTTAGTGGTGATAAGTATCTATTCTTCCGCGAGGCGTATTTACAGAATCGAGAGTTTTTAGTGAAAGATGGCGCCATAAAAGATGATTTTGGTGGTGATCTCGACGACTTTGACGATTTTTAGTATTTACTGCTAATACTTTACCGCCACCAGATAATTGTTTTTCGCTTGAATAGCTTGATTGCGTACAACAGCCCCTTTCGAGCTAAAGACAGGGGCGTGCCCGTATTGTGAGTGAATAATAACTTCAATTTCTTCGTTGAGCTCTAGCGCTTGCGCCATCTCGAGCAGCGCTCCACCACCACTTAAATTGTGACAATAACCGACTATCTCATCGCCTGCGGCGTTAATTACCACGGCTTCAGTGTTCACTCTCATTCGAATAAAATCGCGCTTTTCATCGTAGTTGCGTGTACTAAGCTGGGTTGGGCTTGCTGAATGGGTATCGTTACTGATGGCGCTGGCAATAGCTGATTCTGACATGATGCTACCCTTTGAACTGAAACGTTAACGTTATTTACGGTTCAACCTCTCACCTAGAAATATCGCTGCCACAATGTTGGCGTTCTTGGTGTGGTCAAAAGTATAAAGCAAGTTGTGATCCCTTTTGTGTGCAGGGGATAATTCGTGTGTTGAAGTGATGCTTTTGATGCCATTTTAATTGCACCTTAGTGGCTTGCGCCTGCGTACCAGAGGGAGTAGTGTAGGCGCCCTCTGTGGCAGGGGTTTTAACCTGTAAAATGGCTCGGCAATTGTGATGCACTAACAGTCATAAGGTATTCTGATGGAGCATAAGGTTTGTCAATGAATCACGTCTTAAGTGCGAAAGCTGCTGGTAAGACGGTAGTCCTTGTTGATGATGATGTTGCAACGCGCGAGTACTTAGCTACGCATCTTCGTGATTGTGAGCTTACTGTAAAAGAATTTAGCTCCGCGTTGCCCGCAAAAGATTACCTACAAGCAAACTCCGCCCACGTTGTTATTACCGATTTACGCCTGCCTCAATTCAACGGTCTCGATTTACTCCGTACCATCAATGCGTTAAAAACGCCCGTGCCTGTTATTCTTATGTCGGGTATTGGTAATGTTTCTGATGTGGCTCAAGCGCTGCGCTTAGGGGCCGCTGATTACCTTATCAAACCAATACTCGATGTGGATGTTGTTGTGCACTCGGTGAATCGCGCTTTGCAGGTATTGGCTTTACAGCAAGAAAACGATGCCTATAAAGAGCGCCTTGAGCGGGTTAATCAAGAGCTTAAAGAGCATGTGCAATTGCTTGAGCGCGACCAGCAGGCTGCGAAGCAAGTACAGAGTAACCTGCTTCCCATAACGCCGCTGACCTTCAGCGGTATTGAACTAAGTCATCGCATAGTGCCCTCGCTGTATTTGAGTGGTGACTTTGTAGATTACGGCTACTTACACCGCCGTTATGTGGCTTTTTACCTTACCGATGTCTCCGGGCATGGCGCCTCATCGGCGTTTGTTACTGTGTGGTTAAAGCAATTGGTGCGCCGCTTGTTTCGTGAGCGCCAGATGTTTAATACCGAAGAGGGGTTCAATACCGCACCGGCAGAGCTGCTTGATGTGGTTAATCGCGAGCTGATGCAGTCGCGTTTTTTCTCCCACCTTACTTGCGTTGTTGGCGTCATAGATACTCAAACCCTAGAGATGTGCTATGTATTAGCTGGGCATCTACCGCTTCCTATTATTATTTCACCCGATGGTAAGGCTAGGTACCTAGAGGGTAAAGGCAAGCCTGTGGGCCTGTTCGAGGATGCAAGTTGGACGGTCAATAAGGTGCAGCTGGAAGAGGGGTTTCAGCTTGTCATGTTCTCTGATGGGATTTTGGAGACGCTGCCCCAAGAAGATTTGATTGATCGCGAAAAAGTATTACTAGATGCTATGCAAGGCGCGACGTCAAAATTGACATTAAATGAAATAGCGACGAGATTGCAGCTAGACTGTAATCAAGAGGCTCCAGACGATATAGCCATGGTTTTGATTAAGCAGTTGTTGGTGTAATGGGCGAATGGTAGGGCAGATTTCAGTAGCAAGCGATGCGGGGACCTATGCCATCCGAATGACAGGGGATGTGCGTATGGTGTTGTGCCTGTCTTTCGATAAGTTTATTCGCTCTATGTTTGCGGACCCTCAGTTCGACTCGGTTGTTTTCGACTTAAGTGCGGCAGAAGCGGTTGATAGCACAACGCTAGGCTTGATGGCGAAAATTGCCTTGCAGTGCCGCAAGGTGGGTACGCCTAAGCCCGTATTGGTGGCCCAAGCCTCTGGCATGATACGTTTGCTCGAAACAATGGGCTTTGAAGATATATTTGTTATTACGCGTGGTGTTGAACCGAGCATGGACAATGCTGAGCGTCTAGACTGTGAAGAGGGCTCAGAGGAAAATTTCAAAAAGCGGGTTGTGGATGCACATAAAGTGCTGATGTCTTTGAACGAGCACAACCAGCAAGCGTTTAAGGAGCTTGTGGAAACACTCGAGAAGAAGTAATCGCAGCATGCTGCGAACGTGAATTAGCGGTAATATGTGGTTAACGGGCTATCCACTGCTTATGTGTATGCCTTTAATATTACTTAGGTATGCATCAAGCTTAATCAGATAATAAAGAAGAGATATGCTCAGCTTGCTACTGAAAACCGAAAAAAAAATCCTTGCTCTCGTTATTGTGACGGTACTAGCGATTGTCTTGCGGCCTTGGGTATTAGTCTCCAACCACGTGATCGATCCGCGCGATGACCATACTCGCCGTATCTATGATGATGTGTTAAATGGTGGCTTTAGTGAAGTCCACTGGGTTGATCAGCCAAACGAGCAGTGGAAGTGCATTATTAAAGGCGGCTACGAATACCCTTTTTGCGGCTACGAAATGTACCTTAATAATAGCTTTGTTGAAGGTGTAGACCTGAGTTCGTACCGTTCTATGCGTTTGTTACTGGATTACGACGGCCCAGCTAAAACGGTAAGGGTGTACTTACGTAATTATGACTCAGCCTACAGCCGAGACGACGATTTAAAATCCACTAAATACAATACTATCGAGTTTGAAAAAGAGCTGTTAGAAGAAGATGGTTATTTAGAAATCAGTTTGTCAGACTTCTCTGTTGCGGATTGGTGGTTGCAAATGCACAGCATACCGCTTAGGCATTCGTATTCAGACTTTAAAAATATCGTCATTATCGAAATTCAAACAGGTTCGGGCTTAAATCCTGGCGAGCATAATTTTCAGCTTAAAGGCATTGAGTTTAAGCGCGAAATTATTTCGGCTGAGAGCTGGTACTTGTTAATCATTCTATGTTGGATCGCGGCAATATTGGGCTTTTTGGTTTTTAGAGTATTTAGTTTGAAAAAAGAGCTAATGACCCAGCAGCGAAAAGAGAGTGAGCTAACTCAGCTAAATACCTTGCTGGACAAACAAGCCAAAAATATGGAAGTTAGAGCGAAGCGCGACCCACTTACTGGTGCGTTTAATCGTGAAGGGGTGGAGGAATCGCTTGTTGAGGCTTTAAACGAGTGGCATGTTAGCGCTAAGCGTTTATCGATTGTGTTATTAGATCTAGACCACTTCAAGCAAATGAACGATACCCATGGCCATGCAGCGGGCGATAAAGTCTTAGTCGAACTATCGACACTTATCACCAGTAATATTCGGTCCAGCGATCGTTTTGCGCGTTGGGGCGGGGAAGAGTTTTTATTAGTGTGCCGCGATAGTGAGTTGTCTGAAACCACTTCATTAGCAGAAAAGCTGCGGGTATTAATTGAGAACTATCAGTTTCATAGTAGTACCCAAGTTACCGCTAGCTTTGGTGTGGCATCGATCAATGTCGACGAGAACTTAGAAGGTTTATTTAAGCGCGCCGACGAAGCGCTTTACGAGGCGAAGCGAACCAGTCGCAATCGCGTTGTAGCTTCTGAGGGATAACATCGGTTGAGGTGTGTATGCGGTTACTATTGCCATTAGTAAGTTTTTGGTTTGCACTTGTCTGTTTAACCGGCTGCCAAAGCTTGGCTTAC
Source organism: Marinagarivorans cellulosilyticus (assembly GCF_021655555.1). Classification (NCBI taxonomy): domain Bacteria; kingdom Pseudomonadati; phylum Pseudomonadota; class Gammaproteobacteria; order Cellvibrionales; family Cellvibrionaceae; genus Marinagarivorans; species Marinagarivorans cellulosilyticus. The sequence goes on from NZ_AP023086.1 coordinate 1,455,176, forward strand.
AATGCGCTGCAAGAAAGCGAGCGCTCAAAGTGCTTGGAGTCTACTCAAGGGGCTGCGCTGGATGAATGCCTTCAGCGACAAGAGACCAGCTTCCATGATTTCAAAAATCAGCGTGAGCAAAGTTTAGAAGAGCGATAACCACTTTCTAGCACTTTTGTGACTGCCCTACTTGGGCTTCGCTGCGCAGTTTGGTACCTTAACCGGATTTAGGTTGGCAGTTTTACATGGGTTTAGGTTCGCGCATTATTAATCGCTTGATTGGTCCCAATTTGCTGATTGTGGCTTTTGTTTGTGTATTAATGAGTGCGTTACCACTGCCTAGCTGGCTGCAAAGCTTCAATGAGCAAGTGGACCGCCTACTTTTAAGTGCAGCTATCGATTTTGTCGATTTACCGTCCCCGCAAACCCCCATCACTGTTATTCACGTACCCGATGTCGAATATGAGGCATGGCTGTCTGATATTGCCGGTGCCGATGCATTGCTTAAGCTCATAGAAAGCGCTGCTGCAACGCCGTCGGATACAAATGCTAACGATGCCTCTGTCGAAAGTGCGGCGATTGCAGAAGGTACGGAGCCGCTAAATGTTCCGGTTCGCTCTGCCGCTGTGCAGCCGTTAGTGCTTGGTCTTATTGCCGAGGAGCCGCTCTCGTTTATACAGGGGCGCGCAGAAAAGCTATTGGGTGTATGGGCTGAAAAAGATAAGGTTAATCCTGCTGAATTTCGCTCGGCTATAAGGGCGGTGACCACCGACCGTGATCGATTAATGGCCACTTTGCGCGAGCGTGCTGTGGTGGGCATGGCCGGTCGAATATCTCGCCATGGCGAAAATGTATCGGTAGAGTCTGGTGTTATTGCAGAAGGTCGATTACCCCATCAGTTGTCAGAGCATGTATGGCCTTTGCGGGCGTCCTCCGGTGTGCCAGCTGATTCAGCGGCTACGTTTTTTTCGGCACCTATCGAGCATTTACTACTTCCAGCGGTCAGCGATATTGGTCAGCCATTAGTGGTCGAGTTAAATGGCGAACTGCGTGAATCGTTTGTTTTGCGCTTATTGCGCAAGGGAGATCAGTTAGCAGCAGCGGTCGCTGATCTCAAACCTTTGCCTGTGTGGCGACAAGGTTATGCTATTGAAACTGGCTCAGCGTTAGGGCGTGAGCTTGCTGTTAGTTACGATGGTTCGGTAATTCCTTTATATGGTGATGTTGGGATTAATGCACCTACGGTGCAGTTAACGCTAGCGGCGGCACAGCGCTCGCCGGCGTTGACGGGATGGGTTTTGTTGGGGCGCAACGATAGCGAAGCGTTACGCGCTACAGCCCAAGTATTGGCAGCCATTGGTGATGGCGCTTACATTACTAAGCCTAACTTTTTTCCACTGCTGAAACTTGCATTACTTACCGCGTTGCTGTTGTGGTCTTTGGTGGTTTTACCACGTGTCAGTACAACGCTCTTTTTAGTTTCTGGCATTGTGATCATTGCAGCTTTTATTGTTGTCCAAGTCTTGCTGCCTAGCTTGTTGGCTTATTGGCTACCCCTAGGCGGCATTATTACGGCAACATTAGTGATTTATAGCCTTAGCGCTATTGCGCGGGTGAAAAAACGCGTGGGGCTTTATCGTGTTAAAGAGGCTCGCCATTGGGCTTTGCAGGCAGCGCAGCTAAATTACCATGCGGGGCGTTACGAGCAGGCATTGCTCGCGATACAGCGCGTTCCTCTAAGTGCGCAAACTATAAAGTGGTACTACCGAATAGCTGATGCACTACTGGAAAACAACGCAGCCAAAAAGGCGCTTCCCGTTTGGCAATTACTGCATAAAAAAGCGCGCAACTTTCGCGACGTAAAGAAAAAAATAAACGCTTGTGAAGTTGCCATATTGCCCATTGAAAAACTCCCCGAAGCGCCGGATAAAACGCAGGTGGTATGTGTAACGGCCAGTATCGAAACTCTTGGGCGTTACCAAGTGCGCAGTGTGCTGGGGCATGGTGGGTCTGGGGTGGTGTATCGGGGGTTCGACCCTGTAATTTCCCGCGATGTTGCATTAAAGACCTTAAACCTCAATGTGTTTAGTTTAGAAAACCAAAGCAAAGTTAAAAACCGTTTTTTAGCGGAAGTGAAAACTATTGGCAAATTATCGCACCCCAATATTGTTGCTGTTTACGATGTTGGGCAGCAAGACCATTGGGCCTACATTGCCATGGATCTTGCGCGCGGCAAACCGCTAACCGAGTACTTAGCGCAAGATCAGTTGTTGCCTATTGCAGAGGTGTATTGGATTGGCTTGAAAGTGGCCGAAGCCCTATCGTTTGCGCACCAGCAAAATGTGGTGCATTGCGATATCAAACCGGGCAATATTATCTACGATCGCGATAATGGCGACGTTAAAGTCACTGACTTCGGTATTGCTAAATGGTTAGACGAGGCGCACACCGAAACCGGTGAGATTATGGGTACCCCTTTGTATATGGCGCCAGAGCAATTGCAGGGGCGCCCAGTAGCGGAGCAAACAGATTTGTTCAGTTTGGGGGCCACGCTTTACCAGCTGTTAACGGGCGAGCCGCCCTTTAGTGGCCGCAGTATTGCCGAAATTCAACAGGCGGTTTTGCACTCGCGGCCTGTTGCAGTGCGCACAATGCGTACGCAGTTACCAGCCAGTGCTGCACGCATTGTTAATCGTGCACTAAAAAAGAAAACCAGTGAGCGTTTTAGTAGCGCATCAGATATGGCATTTACGCTGAATAAAGCCATAATACGTGACTTTAAGGACGAAGCTAAAGACTGGCGATTATTGTAGCCGCGTATGCGGGGTAATACGCTTCCTATTAATAGAATAAAAGGTAATCACTATGCCTGCAGTGCTAGCCCAATTGGTCGATGGTGTGATTGTGCATCGTTTTGAATTAAATTTAGGCTTTACGACAATTGGTCGTAAACCAGATAACGATATTGTGATTCAAGATCCCGCTGTCAGTGGCGCCCATGCCCATATTATTGCTGAGCAAAATAAAGATTTTGTGGATTATATCGATGTATTTGTTGAGGATTTTGGCAGTACTAATGGCACCTTTGTTAATGATTTGCCTGCCGAAAAAAAGCACAAATTAGTGCACAACGATGTCGTACGTATTGGTTTTAATGATTTCAAATTTTTGGATGATGAAAATGCCGATATGACACGCACCATCCATATGGCTTCAACCGACGACATTTAGTAAGTGCCTGTCCTATTGCGCTGAGTTAATGGCCCAGCTTTTTACGTGCAGTCTTTAAAGTGCAACCCAGTCCATAGGGGCTGGAATGGCGGCCTCAAAGGCAATGTTATCTAACTGTATGTGTACGTTTTTTTGTTCGCCGCTGACAGGTTGAATCTCGAACCCCGTATGGACTTGGCTAATATCCAACCCGGCTTTAACTAGCGTAGCTATGGGAATGCTCATGCGTTGCCACTGCCCTTGGTGGCTAGGGTAAACGCCGATAGCGGTGCTTTGGCAGCGATTACCGCAATTTAAGCTGACTTCAAAGCCGTTAATGTTATTGGCAAAATCGACGACGCGAATATCGAAGTTTAAATGCCCATTTTTAAAGGCCGATAAGTCCAACCAGCTGTTTGGAGTGTTGGGGTTTGAATTTGCGCCAGCAGCAATGCCAAAACGTTGATCTGTTTCGCCATTAAAAATAATGTCAATAATATGGTTACGCGCAGAGGGTGTTGAAATTACCTGCCACTGCGTAGTGTCTGCTTGGGTAAATATACGTTCCCATGTTGGGTCGATGCAGTCTTTAAATACCCCACCAATATCATTGTTGCAATGCGCCACGTCTACGTTCAGTGTGCGCTGCCCGTTGCTGAGTGTAATTAGCGTTGCATTGGCGGGGGTTACAAGCTTATTCCCCATAACCTTAGCTTGCTCGCCGCCTATTTGTTGCCAGTGACCCTCTGGAAGAGTCACAGTGGCGTGTGGCACGGTAGCCAGTTGTGGGAGCGTGTCGGCAAAGCTGGCTGTGCATAAGCACAGCAAGCAAACGGCAATTGAGCGGGCAAAGGGCATAAGTTTTAGGCCGGCGTAATAATTAATCCGGCAGCATAGCGTCGCAGTGTGACGATTTTATGTCAGTTAACGCTCGGTGTTTTGTGCGCCTCAATCTGCTGTTGAATTAAGCCTTCAAGCGATTGCCAAATATTGGCTAAAATTTTGTTCTGCGCATCGCGGTTAGGGTGTAAGCCATCAGCTTGCATTAGCGATGGGTTGCCGGCAACGCCTTCGAGCAAAAAAGGCACAAGCGCCGTGTTGTATTGCGTGGCCAGTAATTCAAATTGTTCAAAAAATGGCTCTGTATAACGTTTGCCTAAATTAGGTGGCAATTGAATGCCGGCAAGTAAAACCTGTGCCCCAGTAGCCTGAGTTTGTGTAATTAACGTTGATAAATTGCGCGTAATGAGCCCAAGCGGTTTGCCTTGCAAACCATCGTTAGCGCCGAGCTCTAAAATTACGATGTCAGGTTGCTTTTGGAGTAAGCCTGCCAGCATTTGCAGGCCTGCATCGGTAGTGGCGCCACTCACCGATGCATTCACAACTTTTATATTTGGGTGGCTCGTTGCCAGTTTTTGGCTTAGTAGGTCTGCCCAGCCTTCGTGTTGTTTAAGGCCGTAGCCTGCACTCAAGCTGTCGCCCATAATGCCAATGGTGAGCTCTGCTGGAGCTGTTTTTGCGAGTGTTGTGGGTGAATTAATATCGGCATTGGTAGTCAGAGGTCGCAACACTAATACTAATAATGCTAGCCCCCTCAATAATGTTATTGCTTTGCTGGTTAAGCCACTGCGGGCATTAACACGTAAATCCGCTGAAACTGCGATTAGGTCTGTAGGGGCTACACTATTCATTCATTAAACTCTACGATTGGAATTAGCATGCTTCAAGTCATTGATCTCGTTCACGTATTGCCTGGCGACGCTGATAATACCCCTTTATTAAACTTACTGTGCTGCAGTATAAGGGCTGGCGAATCGGTTGCTATTGTGGGCGCTTCTGGCTCTGGCAAAACTACATTATTAAGCTTTCTTGCCGGCTTAGATACGCCAAAAGTCGGAAAAGTTCTTATTGCCGGTAGCGATATAGCATCGATGAACGAAGAGCAACGGGCGGAGTTGCGGGCAAAATACGTGGCATTTGTTTTTCAAAATTTCCAGTTGATCGATGGTTTAACGGCTTTGCAGAACGTGTGTTTGCCCATGGAAGTGAAAGGCATTGCTAAGCCCGAAGCGCAAGCAAAGGTTTGGTTAGAAAAAGTTGGCTTGGGCCACCGTTTGAATAATAAACCGAATGCCCTTTCCGGCGGTGAGCAACAGCGTGTGGCCTTAGCGCGAGCCTTTGCTTGTGATGCGCCATTATTATTTGCCGATGAGCCTACAGGTAGCTTAGATACCAATACAGGTAAAACTGTGGCCGATTTGCTATTTAGTTTGTGTCAACAAAAGCAGCAAACACTGGTATTGGTAACGCACGACGAGCGTTTGGCGCAGCGTTGTGATCGAGTGCTAAAACTGTCAGAGGGCAGGCTGGTCGAAATTGAAAAGCCAATTGAAAAGGACGGTCACCATGCCAGCGAATAAGCCTGTCGGTAAGGAGCCAACTTCGCCTGCGGGAGTGATGGCGGTGCTTGCGCTGCGTTTGTTGTGGCGCGGGGCCGGTGGCCGCAGCGCGGCGATGCTTGCTACGTCACTGATCATTGCTGTAGCGGTGGTTGCAACTCTTACACTCACAACCGATCGGTTACAGCGGCTTATTTATTCTAAGGCAAGCCATTATCTGGCTGCTGATGCTCGCGTGTCTGGTTCGCTGCCCGTTCCAGCCGAGTGGCGTGAGCAAGCGAGCGATTTAGGTCTGCAAACCGCTCATGCCACTACGTTTCGGGCTATGTTATTTGGCCCTGGTGTTGGGGTGGATCAGCCAATGCAGTTAGGTGCGGTGAAAGCGGTTTCGTCTTCGTACCCACTTAAAGGTGATTTGCTTGTTGCTGATAAACCCTTTGCGCAAGGGCTTGTGAATTCGGTTGGGCCGCAGCTCGGTGAGGTATGGCTTACATCCAGGCTCTTTGCCGCGCTTAATGTTGAAGTGGGTGATAGTTTAAGTATTGGTGATGCCGACTTTGTGGTTGCCAAAGCGTTAATTCAAGAACCCGATAGCCCGCAAAGCGTTATGGGCTTTGCGCCACGCGCATTGATTCACCGTGATGATATTGAGCGCACCGGCGCTATTGCGTTGGGCAGCCGCGTAAATTACAGCATGACAATTGCGGGTGACTTAGATGCTATTAATCGGCTAGAGCAATTGCTGCTCAAAGAACTTGGTAGTCACTTTAAATGGCGCTCAGCCGGCGAAGGCGATGGCCCAGATGCGGGCGTATTCCAGCGGATTACAAACTACGTTATGTTGGTGGCAGCGCTTGCCTTGGTGTTGGGGGCTGTCGCTATTGCGCTAGCGGCTGATGAGTTTGCGCGCAGCCAATACCGCAATGTGGCATTGCTAAAAACTCTCGGTTTGGTGCCACGTGCAATACTGCAGGTTTTTGCTTGGCAATTATCAGCGTTAGCCCTGCTAGGTTCGGTTGTGGGGCTGCTGTTTGGCTGGCTTTTTCAATTAGGGCTTTTAAAAATAATCGCAGGTCTAATGCCCAACTATTTACCGCCGCCGAATGTGATCGCTTTTATTATTCCTGTTTTAAGCGGCATCACTGTTTTACTACTGTTTGCCGGTCCTCGATTTTGGCAATTGCATAAAATTTCTCCACTTGCGGTATTGCGTGCTCGAATAATACCTGCCACAACTGGCCATTGGTGGCTTGGGTTGGTTGCCATTGCGGTTTTAGTTGCCTTACTTACCCGCCACATCGCTTTAACCTCGTTTGCGTCCTTGGCTTTATTGGTCGCCTTTTTTGCTGTGCGCTTTATTGTGCTGGCAAGTATTGGTTTATTAGCAAAGTGGCATGCAGGTGCCAGCGGAATTTGGCGGCTAGGCTTAGGGCAGTGGTTAAATTACCGCGATCAAAATGCGACACAGGCAGCGGTTTTTGGTTTGATTTTTATGGTGTTGTTTAGCGTGTATAGCGCGCGAACACACTTACTGTCGGCTTGGCAGCAGCAAATCCCCGAAGGGGCACCTAATCATTTTGTTTTTAATATTTACGACCATCAAAAAGAAGATGTTAAAAATTTTATTGAAACCAGCGCAAAAAACGCATCACCTTTTTATGCCATGACGCGCGGGCGCGTGGTGCAGGTGAATGATAAACCTTGGAAGCAGCAACTCGAAAGCAGCCCCAATGAGCAGTCCAATAACTATGAGCGCGAGCTTAATTTAACGTGGTCTAGCACCTTACAAGATGATAACGAAGTGGTGGCAGGGCAGTGGTGGACAAATGCCGAGGAAAGTTCACCGTTATTTGTCTCTATTGAAGAGGGCTATGCCAACGGGGCTAATATTTTGGTGGGCGATACACTGGAATTTAGCTTGTCTGGGCAGAATGTAACAGCGCAAGTGGCTAATATCCGTACTTTAAGCTGGCAAAGCATGCGGCCTAATTTCTTTATTATTTTTAACCGTAAACCCCTGCCTTTTATTGCGAGTAATTGGATCACCAGTTTTAATTTGCCCGAAGAAAATAAGCTGGCGGTTAACGCATTAATTCAAAAGTTTCCTTCAATCACGTTAATTGAAATTGATCAAACTTTAAAAAATATTAAAGGCTTGGTCGATCAGCTGGGCAAAGCAGTCGAGTATTTATTAGCTTTAATGGTTTTGGCGGCTCTGATGGTTTTAATTACTGGCATGTTGGTGACACTGCCGCTGCGTTTACGTACATCGGCATTAATGCGAGCCTTTGGGGCGGGTAAAGCGGTTATAAGCTATGCGTTGTGGGTAGAGTTTTTAATTCTTGGGTTTATTGCGGGCTTTGTCGCCTGCATTGGCGCAGAGCTTATTGTTCGTTTTTGGCTCGCTGGCGCATTAAAGCTTAGCGATGTTGGTTTTTTGGATACTTGGTTGTGGGGCATACCGGTAGTTATGTGCATATTGACCAGCTTTGGCGTGCTAGCTACAGGGAAGTCTTTAACGGTGGCGCCATCGCAATTATTAAAAGCGGAAAACTAATGCGCGCCAATTTAGCTGGTGTTCAGGCTTGCACTCGTAAACTGGCAGTACTTAAAAGAGCTCCAGTTTAACAAGAGGTGTGAATCGATGCTAAATCGTGTGATCAACGCTGCAACCCATCGACCTTACCGCGCGCTAAGGTCGGTAACTCTGGCATTGGGAGCTATTGGTATTAGTACAATGCCGTTAGCGGGGCTGGCAGAACATGCCCCAGCCGAAGGTGCGAGCATTATAGATACCGCTAGAGTGTTTTCCTCTGTGCCGGTTTACACCACGATTAAAGAGGTAGAGCCACGACAAGAGTGCTGGGTAGAAACCATTGCCCAAGAGCACTACATTCCACCAGAGCCTGCAAGGTACAATAACGCCCCAGTAATAGTGGGTGGTGTTATTGGTGGTGCCTTGGGGCATGCTGTTGGTCATGGCCGTTCAAATAAAAAGCTAGGTGCCGTTGTGGGGAGTGTGCTGGGGGCGGCCGTAGGGCACAGCGTGGGCAATAAGCCTTACCAGTCTAGGCGCGAAGGTTATACCGAGGTGAGCTACCGCGACGTTGAGCGCTGCAAAACCGTTGAGCAAACATCAACGCGCCGTGTATTTGAAGGTTACGATGTCACTTATGAGTACCGCGGCAATGTTTATACTACGCGCATGGCCAGCTCGCCAGGTAAAGAGCTGCAATTGGCTGTTCAGTTTACGCCAATTGAAAGTTAAAGAGCTTGTAGGCCCCTTTAGGTGGTTTAAGCCTGCGTACGTGTTGTACCATACTGGCACTGCAAAGCACCGGAGTATGGGTGTATACACGCTGATTAATAGGTTATTTATGACTCGTTCAGGTTTTTGTAAAAAGTGTTTGGCGTTTAGCTTGGGGTTGCTTGGGGCATCCGTGGCGAGTGCACAAGGTAATAATATAATCGATAAGAGTCGCGCTGCCGAAATTGCACAAGAAAAATTTGGCGGCGAGTTATTCGGAAAAATTAAAAAAATTAAAGCTGACGATGGTTCCATCATTTACGAAGTGCGTTTAGATAACAATGGACGCATGACAATCGTTTATGTTGATGGCCGCGGCAATATTACACAAAAAAAATAAGGAGCATCGCCATGCGCTTGTTAGTGGTTGAAGATGAAATGGCTATTCGCAATCAATTAGCCGATTATTTAGGCGGTTTAGGGTTTGCTGTTGATGTGGCAGCAGATGGTAAAGAAGGGCTCTATTTCGCTAAAGAATACGATTACGATTTGGCCATTGTGGACATTGGCTTACCAGAAATTGATGGTATCGAATTAATTAGCCAAGCCCGCGCTGCGGGTAAAAGTTATCCTGTTTTGATTTTAACCGCCCGTGGCAACTGGCAAGATAAAGTTAAAGGCCTTGAGGCCGGCGCCGATGATTATTTAGTCAAGCCTTTCCACAACGAAGAGCTTCGCGCTCGTGTTAACGCTTTAATTCGCCGCGCTTCTGGCCACGCCAAGCCCCAGCTAGAATTTGGCCCTGTCACCATCGATACCGCCGCTAAGCAGGTGTTATTAAATGGTAAAGAAGTTGAGCTAACCAGTTACGAGTACAATACTTTGGAGTATTTAGCGCACCATGCTGGCGAGGCCATTTCTAAAACAGTCCTTACGGAACACTTGTACCAGCAAGACTTCGAACGCGATAGTAACGTGATCGAGGTGTTTATAGGCCGTTTGCGCAAAAAGCTCGACCCAAAAGGCGAGCTGCAACTGATTACCACAATTCGCGGCCAAGGCTACCGCTTTAATACTGACCCCACCAGTGTGCATAACAGTGTCGCCAACAGTGATAAAGGCGCTGACGTCGTTGGTTAAGGTGTTTTCCTGATGAGTGACGTGTTTTGACGCCGTTAGTCGAGCGATTGCATTTACCGACGTTATCTGTTTCTTCGCTAACGACGCGTCTTTTCTTTGCTTCTGTGGTGTTGTTACCTGTGCTATTGGGTTTCAGCGCCACAATGTTGGATTATGCTTTTAAGCTCAGCCTAGAAACGGCAGAGCGCGATGCTTTGCGTAGCCAAGTGTATTTATTGCTTGGCGTCGCCGAACCCGGCGATACGACCCTCGAAATGCCGCCAGCACTCACCGAGCCGCGCTTTGGCGAGCTTAATTCCGGTTTGTATGGCTGGATTGTCGATGGCGAAGGTCATGTCGTATGGCAATCGCGTTCGACAGATTTAATCCCTTCTGATTATTTCCCTACGCTTACTACCCCCTTTGAGGCGGGCGTGAAAGATTTTTTCAGCAGCCAATTTAACGCCGATGACTTTTATTTAATGACCTACGACACTGTTTGGCCTATTGCAGGCAAAGACACCGAGTTTCGTTTTGTTGTTGCCCACAGCCAAGCCGATTTAAAAGCGATTCTAGCGGCCTACCGAGAGCGTCTGTTGGTGTGGGTTGTAGGGCTGGCGGTGTTGTTGGTTTTGGTGCAAACACTCATTGCCCGCTGGGGTTTGCAGCCATTAAGGCGTTTGGCGCGCGATTTAGAGCGGGTAGAAGCCGGTAAAAGCCAGTCGCTATCGGGCCAATACCCTGCAGATATTCGCCCCGTTACCGAAAACCTTAATAAAGTATTGCGGGCAGAGCAAGCCCAGCGCGAGCGGTACCGCAATACCTTAGGGGATTTGGCCCACAGCCTAAAAACGCCGTTATCGGTTGTACGCGGTCAGTTAGAAACCGCCGATTCCAATCAGCAGGAAATTATGCCGGTAGTGGATGATCAAATTAGTCGCATGAGTATGATCATTGATCATCAGCTAAGGCGTGCGAGTGCGCAGGTTACGCAAAATGCAGTTTATGCCCGCGTATTGGTTAAGCCGCTTATAGAGCGATTAACCGGCGCAATGCAAAAAGTGTATCGTCATAAAAACCTGAAAATTGATGTCAATATCAACAAAGATTTGCCCTTTTCCGGTGACGAAGGCGATTTGATGGAAATGGCTGGTAACCTTATCGAAAATGCCTGCAAATACGGCGCATCGCACGTTGTGATTAGTGCTTCTATTGTGGGGAATGACTTAAAAATTCATATTGAAGATGACGGCCCAGGCGTACCCGATACCATAAAAAGTACCATTCTTACGCGCGGCGCACGTGCGGATACGGCGACATCTGGCCAAGGAATTGGGCTTTCTGTTGCGGTCGATATTCTTAGTAGCTATGGTGGTAGCTTGCAAATAAGTCGCTCCTCACTGGGTGGAGCTAGTTTTAATTTATCTTTACCGGCCTACACCAATGCTTAACGCAGGGCTTGTTAGAGACGCTATAGATATTGGTTATGCTCGAAAAATCCCGTTTTGATAAGTTTATGCGCGCTAGCCGTTGGTTGCGTTGGGCGCAGTTTGTTATTGCGCTGGTTATCTTTTGTTATGCCGCGCTATCACCTTCGCCTCAGCTTATAGGGCAACACTCGGATACCAGTATGCACTTTGTTGGTAATATTTTGCTGATGCTGTCCGCTTGGTTGGCGCTTTGGGGGCGGCTATCCATTATTAAAGTCGTACTATGTTTATTGCCATTTAGTTTAGGTATCGAGCTTGCGCAGTATTTTTCCCCTGGCCGCATGGTCGATGTTAAAGATATGTTTATGAATACGGCAGGCTTAGGCGTAGGGGCTTTATTGGCCTTGTTTGCGCAAGTGGGCGTTAAGCGCATATTGCGCTAACGTCGGCCGCTAACATTCAGTACAAACCTAAAATGGCTGCATTGAATGTTAAGCGGGTTTTGAATCTGCCGCATTGGCCAGTAATGCTTGCAGAGGGTGTGATAATGACACGCCAGCTTCACGCAAGGTTTGGCTGCGACAAGAATAACCCGTGGCAATGAGTTTGCCGGTATTTTCTTCGTTAGTTGTGGGCGCGCGCCAGCTTAAATCAAAAATTTCTGCCGACGTTTCTCTGTTTTTGGTTTCGTGGCCATAAGTACCGGCCATGCCACAGCAGCCTACCGCTTCTACCGCTAGCGTTTGCCCTAAAGCCGAAAATATTTTTTGCCATTGGCTTGTACTGGCTGGCGCATTGGTTTTTTCGGTGCAGTGGCCGAGTAATTTAAAAGTGCCGTCTTTAAATAAGCTTTGTTTATTGACTAGCTTATCTAAATGAGCAATCAGCCATTCTTGAATCAACAATACCTTTGGTGCATTTTCTTCACCGAGTGCTTTTACGTACTCAGCGCGATAAGCCAATGTCATGGCGGGGTCGATACCCACAAGCGGGATATCGCTGCGGGCTAAAGTATTTAGCTGTGCGGCAGTTTGCTCTGCCTGTTGCTTAAATTCGGCTAAAAAGCCGTGGACATGCAGTGGCTTACCGTTAGCGCTAAAAGGCGCGATAAGGGGGTTAAAGCCAAATTTCATTAATAGCTCAATGGCATCTAGCACAACTTGGGCATCAAAGTATCGAGTAAAGGCGTCTTGCACAATAATAACGCTATTGGCTTTTTGCTCGTCATTTAAGCGTTTAAGTGCATCGCCGGTTGCGTAGCTTACGCCCCACTTTTTTAATTGTTTATTAAAGTTTATGCGCGATAATTTGGGGCTATCAACAAACCCAACCGTGTTTTTCAAAAAGCGCTTTACTGGCGCAAGTGATTGCACAGTATTAGCTATTGCGGCAAAGGGCGCGGCCATAGGTACAAAGCGCTCGAGGTTAGCGACAAAATAATCTTTAAGCGGGCGCGCATAGCGGGTGTGGTAAAGGGCTAAAAATTTACTGCGAAATTCCGGTACATCGACTTTAATTGGGCATTGCCCCACACAAGATTTACACGCCAAGCACTGGCTCATCGAATCCATCACTTCATGGGAAAAGTCGTATTGTTGAACAGCGTTTTTGGAGTTTTTTCGGCGTTGTAAAAAGCTTTCGGCTTTGGGGAAGTTATCGTATTTCCCTGTAAATTTGGTTACGTCAAAATCGTATTCACCGAGTTGTTTTATCCACTCTCTAATTAAAGAGGCACGGCCTTTAGGTGAGTGTACGCGGTTGCGGGTGGCTTTATAAGATGGGCACATGGCATCGGCGGTATTCCAGTTAAAGCAGGCGCCATTGCCGTTGCAATACACCGCCTCGCTAAAGCCCTGCCACAATTGCACTGGTATTTGTTGGTCGTTTTGGCCGCGTGTGGGCACTTCATCAATTTTGAGTAAAGTACCAGTATCAATGGGGGTTGCGATTTTGCCGGGGTTTAGCTGGTTGCGCGGGTCAAAAGCCCCTTTTATACGCTGCAGCTGCGGGAATAGTTCGCCAAAAAATTCGGGGGCATATTCGCTGCGCACACCCTTACCGTGTTCGCCCCACAATAAACCGTTGTACTTTTGCGTGAGTGCCGTCACTTCATCGGTAATTTTACGCACCATTTTTAAGGCCGATGGCTCTTTCATGTCGATGGCTGGGCGCACGTGAAGCACGCCGGCATCAACGTGGCCAAACATGCCGTAGCTTAAATTGTGGCTATCTAAAATAGCGCGAAACTCAGCAATAAAGTCGGCCAGGTTTTCAGGGGGTACGGCGGTGTCTTCAACAAAGGGAATAGGGCGCGCTTCACCTTTGGCATTACCCAGTAACCCCACCGCTTTTTTACGCATGCCCCAAATCTTTTTCACCGCATCATCGCCCATGGCTAAACCATGGCCAACACAACCGGTGGCGGCATCGGTGCTTTTTAATACATCAATTAATTGTGATAGGCCAGCGCTTAATTCCTCTTTGGTTTCTGCGGTGTACTCGACCAGATTCATGCCTTTGATTTGTTCGATATTTTCGGCTGGAAAATATTCGGCCACTTCTTGCCATACGATATCGTTCATGGCGAGTTCTAACACGCGCGAATCAATAGTCTCGATGCTGGTGGGGCCTGCTTTCATTAGGCGTGGGGCATCGCGCAGGGCGCTATCAAAGCTGTCGTAATTAACAATCACTAAGGCGGTAAAGTTGGGTATTTTTAGAAGGTTAATTTTGGCTTCTGCAATAAAACCTAAAGTGCCTTCGCTGCCGCATAAAATATTGTTTAAATTAAACTGGTCGTTTTCGTCGCGAATATGGGCAAGGTCGTAGCCGGTTAAGCAGCGATTGAGCGGCGGGAATTTTTCGGCAATAAGGGCTTTGTGTTCTTGCTGAATATTATTAATTAAGCGATGCACTAAGCCCGAAATGTTTTGCTCTTCGCTTTTTAGGGCAAGCTCGTCATCGTTAATGGCGTGGCTAACAATAATGCCGCCGTCCAGCAGTACTGTGGTTAGCTCTAATACGTGATCGCGTGTTTTGCCGTACCGGCAAGAACCTTGGCCCGAAGCATCGGTGTTTATCATGCCGCCAATGGTGGCGCGGTTACTGGTTGATAATTCAGGCGCAAAGAATAGCCCATAAGGCTTAATGGCAGCATTGAGCTGATCTTTAACAACCCCCGATTGCACGCGCGCCCAGCCTTCTTCGGCGTTGATTTCCAGAATGTTATTCATGTGGCGCGACATATCCACCACAATGCCGTCGGTAAGAGATTGGCCGTTGGTGCCCGTGCCGCCGCCGCGCGGTGATAGCACCACCACATGGTATTGCGGTTGGCAGGTCAGCTCGGTTATGCGCGTAAGGTCGTCGATGCTTTTGGGGTAGACAACGCCCTGCGGCAGTACTTGGTAAATAGAGTTATCCGTAGCCAAAACCGTGCGGCTGGCGTAATCCGGCGCTATGTCACCTTCAAAGTCTGTACGCTTGAGGGCTTCTAGAAACTGCAGGTACAGCGACTGGGTGCTAGAGGTTTGATGTATGCGTGGGATCATTGGATAAAACTCGAACAAAAATAAGCGGCTCGCATTCTACCTGTACGTGACAAGGCTTCCAATCCGATTCATGTTTTTACCCTGTTTTTTGCGCTATACCGCCGGTATCTCGTTTTTGTGCGCGGTTATGCATACGCTAAGGTTCAATTAAGGGTTTAACAACCGTTGGGCCTATTCCGTGCTAATGCGCGGCCTTTTTTGCTGGCAAGGCGCGTTTTCCAGTCGCCTTCGTGCTCTTGCGTGCAGGCTTCTTCGGTATCAAAAACCACTTGGTTCTTAGGCGAACTTACTTTTACACCTATTTTAAAAAGCTTAGCTTGCACGTTGTTTTGCATTTGCTGGGTGTGTAAGTTCTGCTCGGCTTGGGTAAGCTGCTCTTGGGTTTCAAAAATACAGGTGACTAATAAGCTGGCAGGGAAGTTGGTGAAATCAACTTGGTGGGTAAGCCACTTAAAGCCGGGAATATCTTTAAGGCTTTGCTCGCACACAGCAATAAGGGCCAAGCGAATATTATTGTCTGTTCTTTTTTGCGTTTTACTTTGTGCTTTAGCCATAGTCGTTGCCTTGTTGATTATGGTCGCGATTATAGGTTTTTTGGCAAACCCGCGCGCGACAAATATTCTGCTAATTGTTAATGCCAGCACTTTGTGGCGTAATGCCTTCCTTTTTAGGTTAATGCTATGTCGTCTTCCCCGCAGCCAACAGTGGCCAAAGCACCCTCGTTGTTACGCTCTGGCGCGGTTGTGGGGGTGATGACAATGTTATCGCGGGTGTTAGGCCTAGTACGCGATGTGGTATTTGCACGCTTTTTAGGTGCCGATGCCGGGGCCGATGCCTTTTTTGTGGCCTTTAAAGTGCCTAATTTTTTAAGGCGGCTATTTGCCGAGGGCGCCTTTGCACAAGCCTTTGTGCCGGTATTGTCGGAGCTTAGGCAAAATAATGCAGGCAGTGCGCTTAAGTTATTTATTGACCATGTGGCAGGTTGCTTGGGTGTATCGTTATTGGCCATTACAACCTTGTGTGTTGTGGCTGCGCCTTTGCTGGCAGTGGTTTTTGCGCCGGGATTTTACTTCGATAACCCCGAAAAAATGGCGTTAACCGGCGATTTAATTCGCATTACCTTTCCGTATTTATTGTGCATTTCGCTAGCGGGCTTTTTAGGGGCTATATTAAACAGTTTTGATCGCTTTGCCGTGCCCGCCGTGACGCCGGTATTGCTTAATATTGTTTTGATTATCGCAGCGGTTTTTGTCGCCCCGCGCATGGGCGAGCCAGCGATGGCACTGGCTTACGGGGTGCTAGTAGCCGGTGTGCTCCAGTTTAGTTTTCAGCTGCCTTTTGTGGCCCAGTTGGGTCTATTGCCCAAGCCCAAGCCCGTGTGGTCCGACCCTAATGTTAAAAAGGTGCTGCTGTTAATGGCACCAGCGATTTTTGGTGTATCGGTTAGCCAAATAAACTTATTGCTCGATACGGTGCTGGCCTCGTTCTTGCCCTCTGGCAGTGTGTCGTGGTTATTTTATTCAGACCGCTTAACCGAGCTGCCCTTGGGCGTTTTTGGGGTAGGTATTGCCACGGTGATACTGCCTGCATTATCGCGCCAACATACGGCTAGCTCGGAACATTATTCCAGCACACTTAATTGGGCCATACGCTGCGTGCTTGTGATTGCGTTGCCGGCTACCGTGGCGCTGGTGGTACTGGCTAAACCCATCTTGTTTACGTTATTCCAGTATGGCGAAATGGGTGTAAGGGATGTGAATATGGCCAGCGTGAGTTTGATGGCTTATTCCTTAGGCTTGCCGGCTTTTATGTTAATTAAAGTATTGGCCAGTGGTTACTTTGCCCGGCAAGACACCAAAACCCCCGTGCGCATTGGCATTATTGCCATGGTGGCCAATATGGGCTTGAACGTTTTGTTTGTGGTGCCTTTGCATTTTGGTTGGCAGCTTGGCCACGCGGGGTTGGCGTTGGCTACGTGCGCCTCGGCTTTTTTAAATGCCGGCTTGCTGTACCGCGGTTTACTCAAAAGCCAGGCATTTGTGCCCGAAAATAACTTACTGCGCTTTGCCTTATTGTTGTGCGTTGCCAGCCTTGTGATGGGGGCAGGCTTGTGGTTTAGCTTGCAGTATTTACCCAGCTTTGAAGTGTTAGGTTGGTTGCCGCGCATTGGCTATACGGCCTTGTTTTGCATGGCGGGTTTTGCAGTTTATGTGCTAGTGCTGTTGCTATTGGGGGTGCGCGTTCGCGACTTTAAGCCCAATAAAACGTAAATGGGTACCCTTGTTTTGCGCTAAACAGTGCGTGTTAACTGCGATAAATAGACACTTTTAGTGCCAGAGCAAAGGTGGCACCTGCTGCTTTATAGGCTTTGCATTGTGCCGCAGGCCTTGCCAGTACTGGCTTTTAAGGTCCCACACTGTGTTAGAGCAAAGTGGCACGGCATTTTTTTCGGCTCATGTATTGTTTTACTGTTATTGAGGCGACATTCCCCTAAAGCCTTGTAATATGGCCCTTACGTTTTAGTAAAGGGTACCCCAATGAAAATAACAACACTCCTTGCTGGTTGCATTGTTGGCGCTAGCAGCGCGGTGGCATTTGCCAAGGCGCCGGCACAACCTGCCGATATTGATCAACTGCTTAAGTCGATGACGCTAGAGCAAAAAATAGGGCAGTTGCAGCAGTCTCACATAGAAGAGGCCGCAACCATCGCCGATATTCCACAATCCGTTAAAGATGCTATTCGCCAAGGCAAAGTGGGTTCGTTTTTGAATGCTAACTCGCTAGTGGTTGCCAACGAATTGCAGCGCATCGCGATAGAAGAAAGCCCCAACGGCGTGCCACTGTTATTGGCGCGCGATGTTATTCACGGTTATAAAACGATTTTCCCTATTCCATTGGGCCAAGCGGCAAGCTGGAACCCCGAGGGTGTAAAGCAGGGCGCCCGCATAGCAGCCATAGAGGCATCGGCCGATGGTATTCGCTGGACGTTTGCCCCCATGATCGATATTTCACGCGATGCCCGTTGGGGCCGAATTGCTGAATCTTTTGGTGAAGACCCGTACTTAACATCGGTAATGGGCGTGGCCTCTGTCGAGGGCTACCAAGGTGATGACTTATCAGACCCTACCAGTATTGCCGCCACGGCGAAGCACTTTATTGGTTATGGCGCCGCCGAAGCCGGCCGTGATTACAATACCACCTACATTCCCACACCATTGCTGCACAACCAGTATTTACCCCCTTTTGAGGCGGTAGTTAAGGCCGGCGCAGCTTCTATTATGTCGGCGTTTAACGATTTGAACGGCATTCCCGCATCGGTAAACCGCTACACCATGGATACCATACTGCGCAAAGAAATGGGCTTTGATGGTGTGCTAGTCAGCGATTGGGACTCTGTGATTGAGGCGGTAGTACACGGTGTGGCTGCCGATTTAAAAGAGGCCGCCTTAATGGCTTCTAAAGCCAGTTTAGATATGGAAATGGTCAGTACGAGCTTCCAAAATAATCTTGCCGCGCTAGTGGCAGAAGGCAAAATCACCGAAGCCGAAATTAACACCAAAGTACGCCGCATTCTGCATTTAAAGCAAGAGCTGGGTTTATTCGAACAGCCCTATACCCAGGCTTCGCGCCAAGCGGTAAAAAACAGCGCCGAGTTCCGCAAAGTTGCGCAAGATGCGGCAGCAGAATCCTTAGTATTACTGAAAAACGACAACGCTATTTTGCCGCTTAAGGCGGGCCAAAAAATAGCGCTAATTGGGCCACTAGCTGATGCCGCTCACGACCAAATGGGTACTTGGGTATTGGATGGCGAAAAGAAAAACTCGGTGACTGTTTTAGAAGCCGTTAAAGCCGAGGCCGGTAAAATACGCTATGTCCGCGCACTGGAGCATTCGCGTTCGTACGATACTGACGATTTTAAAGCCGCCGTTAAAGCGGCTAAAAAATCTGATGTGATTGTGTTTGTAGGTGGTGAAGAGGCCGCATTATCGGGCGAGGCGCATAGCCGTGCTGGCATTCGCTTACCTGGTGCGCAAGAGCAACTGATTAGTGCGCTTAAAGCCACAGGCAAACCTTTGGTGGTTGTATTAATGGCCGGGCGCCCCATTGAGCTACACAATATTCTGCCCAGCATAGATGCATTAGTCATGACCTGGCACGCAGGCAGTTTAGCCGGCCCAGCCATTAGCGATTTACTGTTTGGCCACATAGAGCCGGTAGGCCGCCTACCGGTGACTTGGCCTAAAGTAACGGGCCAGTTGCCTATGTACTACAACCAAAAGAATACTGGCCGGCCGCCAACTTCGCGCCCCTTTATTTTTATGGAAGATTACCCCATCGAAGCTAACCAGCATTCTTTAGGCCACGCGGCAACCCATATGGATATTGGCTTTGCACCGCAATTCCCGTTTGGTTTTGGTTTGTCGTATTCCACAGTAGAGTACGGAAAAGCCAGCAGCCAAAAAGCGCGCTATGCCCGCAAAGACACCTACACCTTTAGCGCAGAAATTGCCAATACCGGTAAGCGCCCAGTTACCGAGGTGGTGCAGTTGTATATCCAAGATGTGATTGGTTCGGTAACACGCCCAGTTAAAGAGCTAAAGCACTTTAAGCGCGTAACACTGCAGCCAGGTAAAAAACAGGTAGTTAGCTTTACGCTAAAAGCAGAAGATTTAATGTTCTTTAACGCCGATGCTCAGCGTGTATTCGAACCAGGCTTGTTTAGGGCTTGGGTTGCCCCCCATGCCGAAGCTGGTGAAGCGGTTGAGTTTACCATCCAATAAGTGTGGTTTTTAGGGATGCACAAGGTGGTCTCGCATTGCGAGTGAATAGGCTACAATACGCCGCATTCAATAGTGTGATTAAGTGAGTTTTACCATGATTGTATGCGGCGTAGAAATTAAGTCGAACGAGGCCGTTGTGTGCCTGCTAACCTATTCGGATGGCGTATTTAGCCTGCCCGATTGCCGCGCAACACGGGTGCCTTTGGCCAGCAATAATGGCGCCGAGCCATTAAAGGCATTCCAATCGACTTTTGCCAAGTTAATGGAGGATTACAAGGTTGCCCGCGTTGTTATTCGCGAGCGCCACCTAAAAGGCAAATTTGCTGGTAGTACTGTAGGTTTTAAATTAGAGGCCGCCATTCAGTTACTGGATGGCTCGCCAGGTTTAAACGGCGAACCCTTAATAGTTGATACCTTCTCCCCGTCCGAAATTAAAACCGCACTTAGCGCTTACCCCATGCCCGTGCGCTTTGAAGATACCGAATTAAAAGCGTTTCAGGAAGCAGCCTTTACGGTGGCTTACGCTTATTTGGTGGCAGACGAGGAAGGCGAGGACTAGTTTCATTTCAATAGCGTTAGTTTGATTTTAAAAACCCCAGCTTGCTGGGGTTTTTTATGGTTTTGGAAAAGTGAGGGGGCTGTATGGTGAGGCGGTTCCGGCATAAACCTCTGTGGGTTTAGCCGCTAGGTCATTGCTTAGATATCAACTGGACTGGTAACGCCTCGTTCGTGTAAGCCTATAACGTGGGTGTAAATTTGGGTCGTGGATAAATCGTGAGGCCTACAAGGACGTAGGTCATACTAAAAATGCACGGAGCAATTTTAAGTGCCCCATCATTTCTTGGATGCTGCGGATGTCGGTGCCGGCTCTTAAAAGATTGAGTCGCTCTTATGCATCCTGCATCCGCGACATTAGTGCATCCCTGCACGTCGTGGCGAAACTGTGACTAATGTATGAGGCCTACAGGGATGTAGGTCATGATAAAAACGCAGGAGCAGTTTTAATTGAGAACCGGCTTTTTTGTAGATGCCGGCCTGGTCAATAGCCACCCTGACCTGTCGTTGTACTTGTTGGTCGCTAATGTGATGGCGGCGCACGATGTTGCTACGCGGGTCTAGTGAGCGTTTTTGTGCCGGAAAAATGTATTGCCATGCGGGCGATTTAGCGGCGTTGGGATATTTTTTATCTAATGAGTGGGGTAAGTAGACCGCGCCCAAACCATTGGTTAAATCCTGCCGGTGAATAAGCAGAGCCGATTCTATCTGCTCCTTCAGTGCCGGCTTTATGGATTCTGGCAACAAAGTGCGGCGCCATTTTAGGCCTTTACCGTCACGGACTACGATGCAATTATTGCCAAAGTCCACATCCTGAATCCGCAAACGACAACCTTCCGATATCCTTAGCCCGCTGCCATACAAAATTCTAGCCATCAGCTGGTACTGTCCCGTTAAGGCATTGATGACTGCAACCGCCTCTTGGTGAGAAAACACGGTGGGTATTGTGCGTGGTCGGTTACTAGGCACAAAATCTAACTTCCCAACGGTTATCTTTAAAAATTGAGTGTACACAAAGACAATGGCGTTAAGGGCCGATTTCTGAGTGTTAATCGCTAAGTTTCGTTTTAATACAAGGTGGCTTAAGTACTCGTCAATGGCCTGATCGTTAAGATCCTTGGGGTGCTGCATTCTGTGAAAACGTATGTAATCTGCCATCCAGCGGCAATAACTCTTTTCTGTGGTGTAAGCCATCTGTTTGCTGCGGATAAAAGCGCGCAGTTGATCCATAAAGCGGGTGGGTTGGCTGGGGAGAGGAGGGCGGATGTCAGTTATCATAGCTTTAACTCTTTATCTGTCTATATAGCCAGTATTGCAGCGGTCTTCGTGCTGATCAATATTTGACCGATAAGCGGCAAAATATCTTAATATCCTGTCTGACTGAATATTAAGATATGTTGGTTGACCAGGGGTCTTCTCCGCTTTAGTGAGGTAAAAAGAGATGCTAAGACCCGCCATATCCGTTGAAATGTAAGGTTCTCACGCCACTACACTTAAACGAATATATGAGCCTTAACATCTCCAGCAAAATTTTGAGCCTTCCTGGTCAGCGTGTCAAACAAGTTCAGCATGACTTGGCCCTGCAAAGATTGACTATACACTGCAAGCGAGACCGTCGTTATAGAGCGATTGACCCGTCAAGTAATGAGGCGGCCAACATCAACCGATACTTGCGCAGAACGATCCGTGATGTCCCTTTGTGTGGCTTCGAGTGCTATTTGGAAGTTGAGCTCGCTCAAGTTGTGACGACTTGCGGTAGGCGTCTAATGGAGGCTTGCGAATTTGTCGATACAGGCAATCGCTATACTCAAAGATTTTGCCAGTTGGTGAGCGGATTGTGTCGCCATATGAGTATCAGCACGGTCAGTCGGCACCTAAAGCTACGATGGGAAACGGTGAAAAATATGGATAAATTTCACCTAGAGAAAACGTTGCCTGCACTTAATCCTGAAAAATTAATTGACTTAAAATATCTTGGGGTCGATGAAGTCGCTAGAGCCAAAGGCCATGATTATATGACGGTGATTTATGACATGGAATCCGGTCATTTAATTGGCGTTGAGACAGGCCGTAAAGCCGAGGTGTTGACAGCGTTTCTAAAGCGCTTACCAGCACAAACCGCTGAAAACATAGAGGCGGTAGCCATGGATATGGGGCCAGCCTATCAAAAATCGGTACGCGAATGCTTGCCTAATGCTGACATTGTTTTCGATCGGTTTCATGTGATGCAAAACTACAGTAAAGCCATGAGCAATCAGCGTAGGATCGAGTTCAGAAAGGCGGATCGCGCAGGCAAAGAGCAGCTTAAAGGTACCCACTACCTGTTGTTAAAAAATGCCGACAAGTTAAATGATAAACAAGCCAATAAACTCCAGACATTGCTCGAAAATAATTCCAATATCAATACACTTTATATACTCAAAGAGCAGCTCCAAGCTTTGTGGAATGCAGGGAATTATGACGCCATGATGAATGCATTGGAGCAGTGGTGCGACATCGCGGAACAGACGAATATGCTCTATCTCAAGAAATTTGCAAAGTCACTAAGGAAGCATAGCGTAGGCATTTGTAACTACGGAAAACACGGGCTGACTAGCGCCAGAATTGAAGCCGGCAATGTCAGCATTGGCATGATTCGCAAGCGAGCAAGAGGCATCAAGGATACCGAGTACTTCAAGCTAAAAATAAGGCAATCATCGATGCCTGACGAGCAATCCATGTTCTATGGAAGCCACTAGATCACCTCACTAAAGCGGAGAAGAGCCTTGACCAGTTTTTAAAAGCAATAAGAATCAAAGGGTCGTAGCGTTTTATTGTTGATCGGATATTATAATATTCGGTCTTGGTATGACGGTATATTTCTGGGTTTAGATGGGGTAGTATCGCTGTAAGATACGGGAGGCGGGGTTTTGACCTTTTTTCTCGTGAAAATGTCGGCCGAGAAAAGTGTCTGACGGATATACAAATGTTAGGGTATCCGAAATTTTGGACTCAAGTGTAATCGAAAAAATATATAGATACGCACTTATTGGATTATTAGCATCCATCCCTTTGGGGATATTGGTGTCTGCAGCTTTTTATGACGGACATGTAGAGCCGGCTTGGCGAATATGGTTTCTCTGTCTAGGTTTTTACTTACCAATTTATGTTTGTAGATCTGAATTTCGGGGAGTAATTACAGCTAAGTTCAGTGAAGTTATGCGGGAAGAAAACCCCGTCGGGTTTCGGGTGGTACAGGGTATTTATATCATATTATCGGTATTCATATTTTTGGCAGCTGTGCGTTTTTTACCCTAACGAACAAGGATAGATTGCGCGAAGCCGCAATCTTATCCAGTTGTTGGACAAGCCCGGCATCGAAGGGGTCTTATTTAGTAGAAAGATAATTCAGGTTACATCTTGTCAAAGAATTTAAAGGTCTAAGTGTGTCGTTTAATATAGCGTGACTTAGGCCTTTGATGTTTTAGGGTGTGGCGTTGCGCCTTTATTGATGCTCTTTAAGCTTCAAATACGGTCTAATTATAGCCATTATTAATTTCCATGCGAGTGGGTACCCCAGCGGCGCCGGTATCGATTAACTTATCTCCCAATTGAATCTCTAGGTTGTTTTCATAAAGCGAAAATTTATAGGTATACGTTTAGGTTGAATATCGATGATTCGGCTGGGCTGCTGGCATTGCCAGCATCGAATCATGGGTTTTATTTTCTCGACTAGCATGGGCAATTTTATACCGAGTAAATATTGGATAAACGTCAGCTTCTTTTTGGCGTTGTGATGTAAAAAACCATAATCTCGCACTCGCCGAAATCGTCTCGGTAGAATATGCGTAAGTAACTTCCAGATAAAATCCTCACCCGCCAGTGTGCGGGTTGCATTTTGATTCGTTTGGCTATCTTTATATCTGAATGTCACGGTCTGCTCGTCAGAATGCGTAATGTTTTTCTGGCTAATCACACCTTTGTAAAGGTAGCGCGAGAGATATTGCAGAGCCGGTAGGCCTTTGCCAACATGTTTGACATTAACCACCCATTTTTCAGGTATGTTATTCGGCAGCTCAAAGCACTCTTCGTGCAGCGCATAGAGAATTTTACCTCGAAACATTTTGGCGATAACATCGCCATGAATAAGATAGTTTGAATCACTACGCTTAAAGGCCTTTCCTCTATTGATTAATGCCGCACCGGGAATAACGACATGCAAATGCGGATGGTATTCAAGCCTTCGCGTGTGCGTATGCAAAACCGCAGTCATGCCAATATCCCCGCCCATGTGCCGCGTATCTAACCCGAGTGTTTTTAGTGTATCCACGGCACACTCGAAGAGCAGGCTATAAAGCCTATGTTGATTGTGAAACGCTAAGTGACGTAACTGATCGGGCAAGGTGAGTGTCACCATGAAATAATCAGCAGGAATTAACTTTTGTTTTTGGCGGTTTAGCCAGTCGGTCGCTGAATTATTTTGGCATTGTGGGCAACTGCGATGGCCGCAGCTAAGCGGATGTTGTTGCCTGCTCTGGCAGTGTGTGCATTCACAGGTAAAGTGCCCGCAATGTTTTTTACAGGCGGTTATCGCATCAAGCGCGCGTAAATGGCTGGGTAGTAATTGATGTCCGTATTTTTCTAAAAAGGGCCGTCGAAATTGTTCGATAATGTTGGCGAGGTTCATTTTTTACCTCGCAAGCTATCAGGGATATTAATTTTATTGGCCATTGTGTTAATGGTTTTGGTGGCGTCTTGCTGAATGGTTTTTGTTAGTTGAATGTAGAGTGCGGTAGTGCGAGGATCCTCGTGGCCCATTAGCCGTTGTACCGTGGTGAGGGGAAGTCCAGCCTCAATTAGGTGGGTGGCATAACAGTGCCGCATAGTGTGCGCAGTGATGCGTTTATGAATACCCGCCGTTTTCGCCGCTTCGCGCACTGCGCGTTGTACGCTGCCGCGATCCATGGGGGAGTTAGGCTTATTTTTCTGTTGGCTAGGAAAAATCCATTTGGGGTGTCGGTGGGTTGCCCAAAATGCGCGCAATACGTGATACGTTGCGTCAGGTAGTTCAACGTATCGATCTTTTTTACCTTTGCCTAGGCGAACATGCACGCGGTTGTGCTCACGATCAATATCAGAAACGCTTAACCCAAGCGCTTCGCTGATGCGCAAGCCCATGGAGTATGCGGTAAAACAAAATACCGCATACTGGGTTTTGTGAAACTCGCCAATCAGCCGGTTAATCTCATTGGTGGATAGAATGTCGGGGAGCGTTTTCACTTTGGGTGGTTTTGTAATCAGCACCCAATCCCATTCTACATCCAGAACTCGTTTCCAGTAATGAGTTAGCGCATTGCGATCGAGTTTAATAGTGCTCCAAGAGTGGGTTTTCAGTAGATCGGCAAAGTACTGCTTGAGGTCATCTTTATCAAGGCGAGCATCGGGACACTGATCAAAATATTCGGCGACACGACGTATGCCTCTGGTGTAGGCGTCAATAGTGACCTCAGAGTAACCTTGTAGCTTTAATTCGCGAAGGAATTTGGTGTATAGTTGATCGAATTTGCGGGTTTCTCGTTTGTTCATAATAGATTCCTTTGTGAGGCCCTTTCAACATGAAAGGGTTAAGTAATCTATCGGCAGCGGCGAGAAGCCCCTTTAATCTGCCGCGTAGCGGCTTGGTTCAACCAAGCCATCATGCGGACAGCTTTTCCGTCGCTCGTTTTTGCGGCAAAAAAGACTGCCACAAAAACAACCAACTACAAAGCTGCTGCATATGGCGGCGTTAGGGTATTAGGGCGATCTTTGGAGTCACTTAATTAAATGTCTGATAACGATGAAAAACATTGGAAGTTTATAATTTCTATCTCTGTAACTGTGATACTCGCTTTCTGCGGTTACTTATACACGTGGAATCAAGCCCGGAATGATGCGCAATATAACGCACAGCTTGAGCGTGTTAATAGCCAACTCAAAGAATTTTATGGGCCTCTTTATGTTCTAACGGAAGCTGAGGAGTTGTCTTTTGAGCAGTTTCTTAAGCATACAAGACCTAATCAAGGTCGTGCTTTTTGGAATGTAAATAACCCACCAAATGAGGAGCAAAAGAAAGCTTGGCGACAATGGATTAGCGCAGTGACAATTCCCAATTATGAGCGCATGGAATTAATAATTTTACAGCACTCAGATCTCATTATCGAAGATGACATCCCGAAGCCATTGCTCGACTTGTCTTCACATATTGCAGGCTATAAGCCCGTTTTAGCGGCGTGGAAGGGAGGTGATTATTCGAGGAATTGGTCATTTACCAACTTTCCTCAAGAGGTCAGATCTCACCTGAAAGAACGTTATGTTTTTCTAAAGAACAGGCAGCGTTCGTTAATTGGGCTGGTGACAGCAAGCAACCCTAACAAGCTAATGCATCCGACCGCTAAAGCGGCGGCTGATTAGTGCGTTAGGTACCAAAAATGGATGACCAGAGTATCCCTGGTAGAAACAAAAGCCCATACGGTTGGTGGGTCGCAACAATTATAGAGAGATTTCAATTTGATGATGAGGATCTTGACAATATGCGTAGGCGCTGTCGAGCCTTTTCAAATGTTGTGATATTAAAAGCTGACGATAGAGAGCATGCTTATCGCAAGGCCATAGAATATGGAAAGTGTGGTATCGAGGATAAAAGTGACTGGTCAAATGGCAAAGGTCGTAAAGGTCGCTGGATATTCGAGGGGTTAAGCAGTCTTATACCTGTCTATGATGAGCTTGACCCTAATGGTACCGAAATACTGTTTGATGATGACGATGGTATAACTGTTGGTAGAGTTAAGTCTTGGATTCGTAAAAAAGAAGAGCTCGAGGCTTTTGATGACACTGAATAAAGTACCTAACCAAGCAATCTTGCGGAACTCCGTGAGCTGTCACCTTGTTTGCAAAAACACGCAAACAAGCCGCCATCCCACTCCGTCGCGCAAATTGCGGCGTTAGGTATTATCATGAACTACTCCTCTTCCGATGATATTGAAAAATCGCTAGACTTAACTGAGCAATTAATGCTTGGCTATTACAGAGAATATGATCTTGTTTGGGATAGAAACAAGCGCAGAGAACTTTTAAGCTCAGCAGAGCATTATCACATCTCGGATGGAAATATTTTTGTTGGTTTCTTTGCGTTTTTCAAAAATGATGATCATATCTATGTTTGTGATCTGCAATTAACACCAGAGCATCAAAATAAGGGTGTGGGCAGTGCTGTAATGCAGCATATTATTAGTATTGCGTCATCATTCGGTTTAATGTCTATAAAATTGGCTCTTCTCCGCTTTAGTGAGGTGATCTAGTGGCTTCCATAGAACATGGATTGCTCGTCAGGCATCGATGATTGCCTTATTTTTAGCTTGAAGTACTCGGTATCCTTGATGCCTCTTGCTCGCTTGCGAATCATGCCAATGCTGACATTGCCGGCTTCAATTCTGGCGCTAGTCAGCCCGTGTTTTCCGTAGTTACAAATGCCTACGCTATGCTTCCTTAGTGACTTTGCAAATTTCTTGAGATAGAGCATATTCGTCTGTTCCGCGATGTCGCACCACTGCTCCAATGCATTCATCATGGCGTCATAATTCCCTGCATTCCACAAAGCTTGGAGCTGCTCTTTGAGTATATAAAGTGTATTGATATTGGAATTATTTTCGAGCAATGTCTGGAGTTTATTGGCTTGTTTATCATTTAACTTGTCGGCATTTTTTAACAACAGGTAGTGGGTACCTTTAAGCTGCTCTTTGCCTGCGCGATCCGCCTTTCTGAACTCGATCCTACGCTGATTGCTCATGGCTTTACTGTAGTTTTGCATCACATGAAACCGATCGAAAACAATGTCAGCATTAGGCAAGCATTCGCGTACCGATTTTTGATAGGCTGGCCCCATATCCATGGCTACCGCCTCTATGTTTTCAGCGGTTTGTGCTGGTAAGCGCTTTAGAAACGCTGTCAACACCTCGGCTTTACGGCCTGTCTCAACGCCAATTAAATGACCGGATTCCATGTCATAAATCACCGTCATATAATCATGGCCTTTGGCTCTAGCGACTTCATCGACCCCAAGATATTTTAAGTCAATTAATTTTTCAGGATTAAGTGCAGGCAACGTTTTCTCTAGGTGAAATTTATCCATATTTTTCACCGTTTCCCATCGTAGCTTTAGGTGCCGACTGACCGTGCTGATACTCATATGGCGACACAATCCGCTCACCAACTGGCAAAATCTTTGAGTATAGCGATTGCCTGTATCGACAAATTCGCAAGCCTCCATTAGACGCCTACCGCAAGTCGTCACAACTTGAGCGAGCTCAACTTCCAAATAGCACTCGAAGCCACACAAAGGGACATCACGGATCGTTCTGCGCAAGTATCGGTTGATGTTGGCCGCCTCATTACTTGACGGGTCAATCGCTCTATAACGACGGTCTCGCTCGCAGTGTATAGTCAATCTTTGCAGGGCCAAGTCATGCTGAACTTGTTTGACACGCTGACCAGGAAGGCTCAAAATTTTGCTGGAGATGTTAAGGCTCATATATTCGTTTAAGTGTAGTGGCGTGAGAACCTTACATTTCAACGGATATGGCGGGTCTTAGCATCTCTTTTCATCGCACTAAAGCGGAGAAGAGCCATAAAATTGTCCGTCTTTAAGTCCAATAGCGTCGCAATGCATCTTTATCGGCGTATTGGTTTTGTTGTGTCGGAAGAGGGTAAAATGGTTTATCGACTTAGCTATGAACTTACCTAACAATCGCAACCAGCCGGAAATATTTTCCGTTCCTTGTTTTGCGGTCTACGCTACGCTACCGCAAAACAATCCACTCCAAATATTCCGCTGTTGCGGGCGTTATATGGAGCGAGAAAGTTGATCTATGCCTGAAAAAAAGAACCAACATTTAGTTCCAGCATGTTATCTAAAGAATTTTGAAGCTGATGTTGCAAAAATGCAAAAGCTAAACCCAAATTTCTCTCGTGGTGTTTATGTAAATAACAATAGACTTTCCGATAAGTGGAGGCTGAAATCCGTCAATAATAATATCTTTACGAAATCATATTATTATACGTTACATGATGATGACGTTAGACAGCCAATAATCGAGAATTTTTTATCAAAAGTTGAAGGCGATTATGCCAAATATAGTAGTCAAGTAATAGGTGGTAACATCAATAACGAAAATCTATCATTCTTATCTTATTTTGTAACTCTACAGTTTATAAGAGTTGATAAGTTTATTGGTAGTGTTCAAGGCTCTTGGAATAAAGTCGCTGGCTGGATGGATGACTTTGAGGGTACGGATCATTACAAAGATGCACTAAAAGATATTGTGAAAAGAATGCTGCCTGAAGTCGACCTTGGAGGTATAGTTCATCCTTATGCTAAAATTCTCTTGAACAAAACCAATTTCCCATTTATAACATCGGATAGTCCTGTCGTAAGGAAGGATATGAATATCACCGATGCATATAAAATAATACCACGGCGCTATTTGAGAAACACTACAAACGAAAGTAAAGAGTACCCATGTTTTTTCCTACCTTTAAGCCCCAATCTGGCATATATATCCCTTGAATTAATTGAACATTCAAATGAATTGGTTTATTCCTATGAAGACTTGGAGAATATATTTTACTTGAATTACAACACAATCATAAATTCACACGAACTTGTTTACTCACCGATTGAAGAGCCAATGAAAGCTGAGCGTGAGTTATCGGAGTACCTATCTAGAAAAGTTGCAACTTTTGTAAAAATATATACAGAGACAAAACGTATAATTGAGGGTGGCGCTATTGTGGCCAATGAATAATTTGGGACACCCCAAACACTCCGACGAGCGGCCTAGCATTAAAAGGAAGTTTTGCTATACCTAAATGAGAGCTGCTTGTTGGAGGTTGCCGTGACTAAGCCCAGAAAGTTAATCATGTCGTTGGATCAAACCTCTTGGTACCACTGCTATTGTAGGGCGGTGCGTCGTGGTTGGCTATTTGGGGAGGATAGTTTAACAGGTAAGGATTATTCGCATCGTAAGGTGTGGGTAACGGATAAATTAGCTGAACTAGGCGATATTTTTGCGATAGATGTGGCGGCTTATGCGGTTATGTCAAATCACTACCACCTTGTGCTGCATATGGATAAGCCCAAGGTCGATGGTTGGAGTGATAAGACTGTTATTCGCCGTTGGATGAAGCTGTTTAAAGGCCATGACTTAACGCTTAAAGTCTTGAATAATAAAGTGTTAAGCCAAGCCGAACAGTGGAAGGCCGACGAATTAATTGCTGAGTGGCGCAGTCGATTATGCGACATTAGCTGGTTTATGCGTTGTTTAAATGAACATATCGCACGACTCGCAAACGCGGAAGATAAATGTACTGGCCGTTTTTGGGAGGGCCGCTTTAAAAGCCAGGCTTTACTCGACGAGCAGGCGATTATTACCTGCATGGCATATGTCGATTTAAACCCTGTGCGCGCTGGCATGGCGGAGCTGCCAGAAACCAGTGACTTTACGGCCATTCAACAGCGCATTCAGTCTTTGAATAAACCCGCTAAAACAGCTAAAGATAAAGATAAAAAGCCCGTTAGGTTGGCCAATTTCTGTAAACCACCTAAAAAGAATCACCTTCCCACTGCCGATTCTGCAGACCAAGGGCAGCGTTCTACAGGTGTTATTCCCTTTTACTGGCGCGATTATCTTGAGCTCATCGACTGGACGGGGCGAGCTATTCTGCCCAATAAGAGTGGCGCCATCGCACTTGCATCGCCTAAAATATTACAGCGTCTAGAAATTGGCGTGGATGACTGGCTAGAAAATATGCCCCGTATTGAAAAAGACTTTCATCACTGTATTGGCCGCTGTGATTCCATAAAACCTTGTGCAGAAAAGCTTGATCAATGCTGGGTTAAAGGATTAGGCGCTGCCCGGCGATTGTTTGGTTGTTAGAAACTACTCCGTTGTGCCGATACCATAGGCCCCATTATGTTGGTGGGTTTGTATTTGATGTGTAATCGGCATCTCTCCACGAAAAACCATCTCTTTTTCGAGAAAAATTGTATTATTACTCAATCGTGATATCTACAGTTTGAGCTCGTCGGTGGGCATTACACTTTAAATAAATTAGTTTTGGGTGTCCTGTAAAATTTATGTAGGATTAGGAAAAAGCGCCAAGGAATATCCCTTGCGGTTATTTTTATGGATGTCCCCAATTGACAATTTTCCCAATTGCCATTGCCTATAAATTAAGGGGGCGGGGTGGTGTATACATTAATAATTCTATTCTGTTAAAAATTGTACATTTTGTGCAGGCGTCACAGTGTTTTTTCAATGGGTGTGTTGTAATTATCTTAGAAACCGTATTTGAATCATTAACGCCTACGCAGCCCCTTGGCGCACCTCGCGCGTGATAAAAACGATTCGTTGCCAATAAGATGACCAAACATGTTTACCGCATGCCATGTATCCCTTGGGAATTCGCATTTGTTTGATTCTCAACTGCGGTTTTCGGAATAATTGTGGTTGTGGGCTGGGGATTACTTGGCAATAGAGTGTATTTTAGTTTTATAGGGAGAAAAGTATGAGTAGTTTGAGAAGCGGTGTATTTATTGTGGTATGCGCCTCAACTTTGTTAGCGTGTGATGGAGGGGAGGTTCCTCTGAGTTGTAGTGGTTTGGATGGGCGAACGTTTATCTCAACTCAAATAGCGCCAAACATCCATGGTGGTTTTTCTGGTCATATTACAATAATGTTTTCCGAGGCTACTGCTGAGATAAATACCGGAAGCCCAACAAGTCTTTCCGCAGACTACCAGTGCCAATATAATCAATTATCATTGTTTATTGGTGATCAGCCTGAGCAGAAAATCACAATCAATCCAGCTGGCTTCGAGGCGCATATCGAAAATATTGGTTTGCAGCTATTTGAAGCCCTGCCTAGAAATGTTGAAGCAAGCTGTCAAATTCCCCACGGTACCGCCTTATTGGCCGATCACCCGTCACGCGCTCCCTTTGATTATTTGATTTTCCATGCTTTTCAATCGAAGGTTGATCTTCAAAAAGGAGGTTTTTTGGAAACCTATGAGGTGGACTGCGATACGGGCAATTTACACTTTCATAAGAACTTTTCTGATGAAAGCCCTATAGAATCGGTTATTAAATACGAAGGCTTTGATGTTAGTGAGTACTCGCTTGATTATCAGGGGCATGATGTTGCGTACAAAGAAACAGAGGGTGGGTTTGGTAACTGCCTACAAGGCGGGGACCCCGTTTGTGCAATGACGCCAAACGGCGACTATTTGGTGTTTCCAAATATTTGCTCGGTTATGCAAGTTAAGGCAATAGAGCTTTCCGCCTCGCAATGTTCGCTGTGAGCTAATGCTGTTGATTAGTCGTCATAGAAAGGCCAGAGTATATATGGGGTCTCATTCCCGCCAACCATAATATGGTCGTCTCTAAAAATAGTGATTATTTTTGTGAGAGCGTTACACTTAAATACTCGGCGTAACCATCAGCCCCGAGATGGTCTTTGTTGCCCAGAATGGTTTTTATGCAATGCAGAAGTGCTTGCCTGTCCTTACGCTCTCAAAAAATTACGATGAAGATGGGGTGCGCACTCAAATTTCTGCCGAGACGGCTGCTCCAAAAAATTTATTACCACGTATTTGTTGTAAAAATCCGAGCAGCCGCGAGTCTAATGCGTGTGGGCTATTGGCTGGTTATGCTTTGTAATATCATGGGCATCTCTAAAAATGCACTTTTTCCGTGATAGCTGCGTCAGCTCCGTCCTCGAGTCCTCATTTACACCACGTAAACTGCGGCTCTCCGGGCGGTGCTTCTTTGCTCGCACAAAAAAATTACTATTTTTAGAGGTGCCCTCATGTTAGTAAGGTGTATTTTAGGGGAGGTACAATGGCTTGGGCGGAACAGCATAAAATTCAGTCGCGCGAACGTATTGTTGATAGCGCGGCGCAGCTATTTACCCAGAAAGGTTTTGACTCGGTATCAATTGATGAGGTAATGCAGCTTGCGGGTTTAACACGCGGTGCTTTTTATGCTCACTTTAAAAACAAAGCGCAGCTATATCAATGTGCGATTATTGCAGGGGCTAAGCAGGCCAAAGTTGTGCTGGAAAAAGCTGATAATTTTGATGCGCCGAGCATGGCTGAGCACTACTTACGCATTGGTGATGTTAATAACCCTTCAAGTTTTTGCCCGCTCGCTTTTTTTGTAACAGATATGACCCAGCGCAATAGTGAAATTCGCAGTACTTATACGCAAGCGCTTAAAGGCTATATTGAAATATTAGAAAGCATGTCGCTGT
The DNA here is from genome assembly GCF_021655555.1 of Marinagarivorans cellulosilyticus. NCBI lineage: Bacteria > Pseudomonadati > Pseudomonadota > Gammaproteobacteria > Cellvibrionales > Cellvibrionaceae > Marinagarivorans > Marinagarivorans cellulosilyticus. The sequence continues at coordinate 1,488,769 of NZ_AP023086.1, forward strand.
CCCCGAATAAAGCAAGGCAAGCTTCGGTGATGATGATTGGTGGTTTGGCTTTGTCGCGAGCAATTACCGATGAGGTATTACGTGAGGAATTATTGCAATCGTGCTTAGAGGCCGTTCGTTTATTGGTTGACGGTTAGGTATTGCAATCCCTTGGGCGTGCTTTTTAAACTTAAGGGCGTGTCTAAAAATGCATTTTTTCCGCTTAACCATCCACGGATGAAGGATATGCAGAAAGTTGCCTGGAGCCACTGCTGTCCTTGTTCTCGCAAAAAAACGACTATTTTTAGAGGTGGCCTAATGGTGCTTTTGTGATTGTTATGTCATAAATTTGCTATATAGCGCAGCCAGCCACAGTAGGGTAATAAAACTAAGTGCAATAACCACCGCCGCCGAACCGATATCTTTGGCGCGGCCAATCATTATGTCGTTATTTAGGGTAATGCGGTCGGCTAGTGTTTCTATTGCAGAGTTTAAAAGCTCGGTCAGTAACAAAATACACAGTGCTGCAACCATTACGCTCCAGTGTGCTAAAGACTGCGCTAAAAAAAATGTGGTCGGGAAAAGGACCATTGTGAGTATGGCTTCCTGCCTAAAAGCCGATTCAAAGCGCCAAGCAAATTGTAGCCCCCGCAAGCTGCATAAAGTTGCATTAAAAATACGCTTAATGCCGGTGCCGTTAGGTTTATTGTATTCTTTGGCCATGGTCATCCTATTTAAACAATCGTGTGTTAAGAGGCTTGGCTTTGCTCGCCTAGGGCTGCTGGGTAAGCATTTCAGTCGGCGGGCATTGGCTATTAATAATACTTTGCTCGTCTTTTTTAAGCGAGGTTTCTATCGTAAAAACTGGTGGCAAGCTATGGCTGTAATATCGGGCGAAAGTTGTTGCATTAAGGCGCCGATGGAGGCTGGTTTGCGCGGGTTTTGTCGTTGGCGGAGCCTATATTTGGGGTGTGGCCAGTGCCCCTTGGGCTTATCGGTTGCGGGTAAAAAGCGCAGTGCATCACTATTGAGAATGCCGGTTGGCTTGATCTTGGTAAAAATGTTTTGATTGTGGTGTTTTTTTGCTCAAAGTAATAGGCAGTTACTATTATTGGCTCGCTCTGGTTGTAACAAAACCGTAATATACGCACCTTTTGTGATCCAACTGGTAACGGTGATATACCAAATACCATAGGTGCCTAATATGAATAGTTCTGACAATACCTCATCCCAACCCGCGCTAACGCCAGCCGAGCCGGCATTGAATGACATCAATATCGGCCATAAGTCACGCTTGGGCCTGTCCTTTGCGTTTATGGTGCTGGTACTGGGTATTACCTATATGGTTATGCCCAGTACGCTGCACCCACAGCTACTGATATTTGCATCTTTAGTGGGTGCTTATATGGCGCTGAATATTGGCGCTAACGATGTTGCAAACAATGTAGGCCCAGCGGTGGGCTCCGGCGCGCTTACGCTTGGCGCGGCTATTGTACTGGCGGCCATTGGCGAGGCGGCGGGCGCATTAATTGCCGGCGGCAATGTGGTTGGTACGATTAAGTCTGGCATTATCAACCCCGAGCTAGTGCACGATGCGCAAACTTTTGTTTGGTTGATGGCGGGTGCTTTGGCCGCAGGTGCAATTTGGCTAAACTTTGCGACCTGGATGGGAGCACCCGTATCTACAACGCACTCTATTGTTGGGGGCATTTTAGGTGCAGGCATTGCTGCGGGCGGCTTTGCTATAGCCAACTGGGGCAAAATGGGCGCTATAGCCGCCAGCTGGGTGATCTCGCCGGTTATGGGTGGTGTTATTGCTGCAACTTTATTAATGTTTATTAAGCGCGCGATATTGTATCAAGACGATGTAAAAACAGCGGCGCAGCGCTACGTGCCTTGGCTGGTTGGTTTGATGGCATGGGCATTTACCAGCTACCTGTTGACTAAAGGCCTAAAGAAAATATGGCACCCCAGCGCACCCGAGGCGTTTGGCTGGGGTTTGGTGGTGGCTATAATCGCTTATTTTCTCACACGCAAACGCTTACTCAGCATTGGCGATCGCATCGAAAGCAGCATTGCGGGTGTCAATAAACTTTTTACGATTCCACTGATTTTTGCTGCAGGCTTGTTAAGTTTTGCACACGGCGCCAACGATGTTGCTAATGCCATTGGGCCATTGGCGGCTATTACCGAAGCGTTATCGTCGGGTGAAGTAGCGGGTAAGGCACCGATTCCATTGTGGGTAATGCTGATTGGCGCGGCAGGCTTGGCGGTAGGTTTAGCGCTATTTGGCCCTAAGCTTATTCGTACTGTAGGTGGCGAAATTACCGAGCTTGATAAATCCCGCGCTTACTGCATTGCTATGGCGGCGGCCATTACCGTGATTATTGCATCGCAGCTAGGTTTGCCGGTTAGCTCAACCCATATTGCTTTGGGCGGTGTTTTTGGTGTTGGCTTTTTACGCGAGTACTTAAAAACGCGCTATGCCAGTAAATTGCACCAAGCACTGGACGATCACACGGGTGAGGCGCGTGTGCAAATTGAAGAATATTTAAAGCAATTCCAGTCGGCCAGCGTTGAGGATATGCGCGCGATGCTTAAAAAATCTAGCGTGCAAACAGCCACATTGCCTATTACCGAAAAAGAGCGCAAGCGCTTGAAAAAAGTATACCGCCAAGAACTGGTAAAACGCCGCCACCTTTATAAAATTGCTGCCGCCTGGGTTATTACCGTGCCGGCTTCTGCATTACTTGGTGCGATGATGTTTTTTATGTTGCGCGGTATGTTAATGCCTGTGGCTTAAATACCTAGCTCTATTCCGGCAATAAAGCCCTAGCGTATTTGCGCTGGGGCTTTTTTGCTTATGGCTTGCATTTTTACGTGATTCGCAGCCGGCGCTGTTGTAGTTGCCTGTATTAGAAAGGGCAATATCGCGGGGTGTACACCCCGCAGCTATCGTAGTGGCATCATGCGCAATTGCTTACGTAGTTGCTGCGATACCGAAAGCAGGTTGCGCAGGGCATCTTGCTCGGCTGCATTGATCCTGTAAACTACTTCGTCGAGACTAAATGCTCTTTTTTATCAGTAGATGTCCAATGACTTTATCAATGTGCCTTAGGTTGTTTTTTCTTGTCCTATTGATTATGGGGGTAAGTGCTTGTACCTATCTAAAATATGCTGCGGTTCAAAAGCACTATGCGCGTATTCAGAATATAGACCCTAGTCAAGTAAATCTTAAGCATATGCTAGATCGAGATACCTATTTCGTTTATGGAAAGATAATCAGTGAAAATGGCTTATATGCCAATACCGAGATGGCTGTTGCCGCGTATTCTGATAAATTTAAAAAACGCGAGCGTGTCGATACGATGTTTTTACGCGGGACGGGCACCCACTACGGGCTTAATCTACCGGAAGGTAGGTATTCAATTCTTGTATTTGCAGATATTAATAACAATAAAATATTCGAAAATACTGAAGTTGTCAGTAAAAATGAAGTCAATGTAAATAATGAACTGGCGCCAGATAAAATTCTAAGCCGCACCAATTTAAAACTTAGCTATGCACAATCAATTAAAACGCTTTCCGCAATTACTCGTAAGCACGCTACCGAATTAAGCACTTCATTTTATTATCCCACGGGTACAATTCGATCTATTAACGACCCTATATTCGACGATAATATGTCGATACTTGGCATGTACGACCCAGCATCCTTTTTAGAAAACGCGCCGACAATGTTTTATGCCTTAGAAGAAGATACCTCTTACAAGGTACCTGTCATTTTTGTACATGGCATTGGTGGCAATATTCGCTCGTTTAGCCCAATTATTGAAAAACTAGATCCTCAGCGTTTCAAAGCATGGTTTTTTTACTACCCTTCAGGGGGCGATTTAGATCAACTTGCCAGCTTTTTTTACGATATTTTTCTTTCTGGAAATGTTATTGGTGTAAATGAAATTCCGATGGTGGTTGTTTCGCATAGCATGGGAGGTCTCGTCGTACGCGAAGCGCTAAACAAATATGAAAATAAAGCGGGAGAGAATAAAGTTAAAATATGGGCAAGTTTGGCCAGCCCTTTAGGTGGGCTTAGCTCAGCAGAAAAAGGCGTGAAGCATGGCATTATTGTGCTTCCTTCATGGCGAGACTTAAATCACAATGGGGAATTTATTTCCAGGCTTTACCGAAAACCCCTGCCTGATTTTGTAGATCATAGCCTTTATTATGCCTATGAAGATTCCAATAACAAGGAGGCCGGTGATGGCGTAGTCCCGTTAGCTAGTCAGCTCCATGCTTCCGCAAAAGCCGATGCATATAACACATTCGGTGTTCATGGTTCGCACACATCAATACTTGAAGATAACGCAGTTATTCAAGATATACTCGCAGAGGCTTCTCGCGTCAAGAATATATTCCCAGACAGTCATTTAGAGATAATAGCAAAGGGCGGTTTTGATATTGGCCCATATAAAAATTATAGCCCGCGCCTCCAGCATGCTATTCAGAATATAGGGAAATATGTTATTGCGTTAGCCGACGGCGACATCCAGCCGTTTCATCCTAAGCAAAAGGTGTTTTTACGCGTGCTTGAAGGGGAGGCCGGAGTCGGTTCGGCTATTGATAAGGAGTATGCTCGCTTTGTTTTGGAGTACAGAGAAAATCTTAAAAGGGAACAAGAATAGAGCTTAGGTTAAATCTTTCACTTTTTACTCGTGCTGCCGAAATGGGGGCGCAGCAAGGTGCACTACTTTAATAAATTTAAAAGGTTGTTTATTTGTCACGCTGTTAACGTTTGGTATGCAATGTTAACGCAGCTGCCGGCCCCATTTATCTGCTGGGCAACTATGGGTCCATTCCCTTTGCAAGATACCGCTAAGCCAACACTCTAGGCGCCTCTGTTAGAGTAACAGTCATCACTTTGAAATAGTCGTCGCAAAAGTTGCTGGGATTTTTCTAGGGGTAAGCTACCTCCTAAGGGTGCGCGCGGGTTAGCTTCCGCGCGAATTGCCTGCACACGAGGGGCTTTATTTGGCAATATTTGCTTTTCGAAACGACTCAAACAGCACGCTTTTGCGATATCTGTTCTGGACTAATGAGCGGTCTGTAGCTCTGGCATTCACATTATTTTTTTAAAAGTTTTTAGTGGCAAATATGTGCGTGTTAAGCTTGTATTCAGGTAATGATTTAAACCCAAATTAATGCATACCTGAGTATTGACTTGTTGGAATATTATGGTGAAGTGCGCGACTTAAATATTTCTCAACAAGGAGTTCAATATGAAGAAAATTTTAGCGATTGCAACACTCAGTGCCGTTAGTTCATTGGCGTCAGCAGAAAGTTATCAGTTCTTGGGTGGTCTTGGTTATTCAGATACAGACTTGGATGGTGTTGATGAGTCGAAAATCACGGCTACTGGAACTTACTACTTTTCTGGTCAAGAAACTGTTGGTCCTTTAGATCAGTTTGCTTATATTGACGACACCACAAATCTTCGTGCAAATGTTGAAAGCACTGACGCTGCAGATGAGTTTGTGATTGGCGGTTCATATTACTTTGACCGTTTTGCGGTAGGCCTGGATTACACCGATTCAGAAGATTCCTACAGCACCCGTCTACATGGCGATTTCTTCTTCATGGATAACTTAAAAGCAAGCCTTGGTTATAGCATGCCAGAAGAAGGTGATGATGTTGTAGATCTTAGCTTGCAATACGATCACAGCATTAACGAAACTGACTATATTGGTTTTACTGTTCAATATATTGACACAGATGAAGCGACCGTTAATCTTTCTACAAAATACTTGAACGCATTTGAAAACGGCCAGTTCTTAGTGTTAGAAGCCAATATTGTTGACACTGACGACACTGCGTTTGATGCTAAAGCAAAATGGTACTTGAACAAAAATACCGGCTTTTTGCTTGGCGCTAACGACGAAGATCGTGTATACGTTGGTGTGACTCACTTCTTTAATACCAATTTCGCACTTGATGCCACCATTGGTCAAGATAAAATTGGTAATTTGAGCTACAACTTCTATGGTTTAGAAGCTGTTTTACAGTTCTAATTCTAGCTTTAATTAGTTGATGTTTTTAAAGGGAGCTTTTGCTCCCTTTTTTTACGCTATTTGATGGTTCAACTGCGGTTTCTAGAATAAAGACTAAGTGTTTTTGAAAAATTATAATTCCACTTCTCTCATTACCATCAACTAGTTGTTTCTCGACCAACTCTTCTGAAAATTAAGCCTTTTAATCTCGTGGGCTAGCGCAAAACTAAAGCCTCTCTTTTTTGGGTGTTCGATATGGTGAGTAATTTGGCTTTCCGCCTAAATTGATATGGTTTAATCGCCATGCTGATCACTTACGATAAACTCCCTTCTGTGTTCGTCTAGTTCCAATCCGATATTCGAAAACTTTACCGGAAGGCCCAGGCTGATGTCTTTAGCGTTTAGGCTACCGGCACTGAAGTGACGTAATTTTACCTGCTGTTTTATCTCTTGCGATGCGTAAATGATTTCTTTGCCCGTAATGCGCGAAGCCCATTGGAGCAGCTCTTCGGCTGAGGCATTGTAGAGGTTGAAGTTGGCTATGGTGCTGAGTGTCCATTCCCAGTATTCGTCGCTTTTGGCCATATGCTGGGTTTGAGTATGACCGGTATTATCCAGTGTTACGGCATCACCTAGCCCGCCGGAGGTCGATGCATAGAGTACGCCGTGGGGGCTGGTAATTTTTGTGGTGCCTTCACGCATTGTTATGTGGAGTGCTTTAGGCGTAATACTTACATCGTATTGCGTGCCGATATCGGTAATTTCGGCAAAGGGGGTGGTCACAGTAATACTGGTGCTTGGCGCGGCGGCATCAATGTAGGCTCGGCCGTTATGAATATAGATGCCTTGATCATTTAAGCTGATAGACGTATTGGCATCTAAAATGAGTTGCGTTGCATTGTGTAATGCGATGCGAACCTGGCTGTCTTTGTCGGTTGTTAATGTGTCGCCTTGGTAAAGGGTGGCAGCGGTATGGCTTGGGTGTTTGTTCCGGTAAAAGTCACCATGCCCCTGCGTAATTGTGGCAACGGCGGAAGGCGCTGGGGTGGGATAGAGGCGAGGCACTATCGCGAGCACCGCTATAACAATAATGGCTGTGATCATACTGCTTAGAAGCCAATTGGGTTGGGGGGCTTTTGGTTTTGGTGTTACGGAAGGGGGGAGAGTTAAAACCGGAGCTGCTGCGCGCTTTGTTGGCGGTGGTACAGCGCAAGTTGGGGCGGTCGGTTGCGCTGGGTTATTCGCGGCAGTTGTGGTAGGTGCCGCAGCAGAGCGCCACCCTACTTTTAAGGTAAATTGTCTGAGGGTGGAAGGCTTTTCTCGGCTAGAGTACATCATGGGCTTTAAAGCGTTACATCGGTGAAGGGTAATTAAGGTGTCAAGCTTAACAAGGACACTGTTTGGGTCAATGTTAACGTGTGATTCTTACCGAATTATTATGCTGTAAGCCCATGCCGGAAGAGTTTGCCGGCTTTGTAGCCGATTAAAGAGGGAGCATTGTAAAACTGCTGGCGTTGATAAGGTCGTTGAGTGGTAAGGCGATAATGGTTGAATAATCGATGCTGCCATCGTCGTCGTAATCAGCCGAAAGGGTCACTTCTTCAGTATTGGTTCGATCGATAAAAAGTTTACTGCCTTCGGATTCAATTAACAGTCGGCCTTGTACATCATTATTAACGGTACCCATGGGCTCTATGGTAGATATGGTGTAACGGTATTGTTCGTTTTCCATATCGGCAATAACAGTGCCGTAGATATAGATCAGGTCTTGCTGATTTGATTGCTCGAGGACTATTCCAAAGCGATCGTATTGAATGGTGGACGCCTGCGAGCCGTCGGGATTATTGATGGTGCCGTTGGCGGCAAACATTGTTCTTGTGTTGCTGCTATCCGCATTACTTTGCGCGCTAATACCAAATTCGCCATCTACCCAATACGTTGCAGTGGCAGTATCGGATAGCACTGCGTGGGAGTAATCGTTAAGGTTGGCGAGTAAATCGGCGCCACGCTCAGAGGTGTGTTTGTCTACTTCGAAGCTGGTGGTAATTGCAATGGAGCCGCCTTGCACTGTTAGGTCGGTAGTGTTTTGAGTGGCGCATTCTATAAAATCTAGCGTGATGGCGGTTTCTACCGATGTGCTAACGTCACTATCGTAAGCTTGAAAAGGCTCACGCTCAATGTTTACTAAACCACCAGCGGAGCAGTCGTGAATTTCTGTATTTACTGGCGTATCGAGCGAAAACATTTGTAGGTTTGAATCGGTTTGCAAGGGGAGGTCTCCTGTTGGAGCAAACCCTTGATCTGTTTGGGGGTATTGCACTGTTTGCTGGCCGATATCAATGGGGAGGCGCGGGAATGTCGATAGCGCTACTTTGGATAACGTAACAGCTTGCGCATCACTAATTGCGGGGCTCGTGGTACTGTTTGAGGCTGCTTCTGCATGAGAGGTATTGTTGCTTTCCCCACCACAGGCTGCGAAACCGGCAACGCATAGGCTTATAGTACAGAGCTTTAGCCATTGTTGGTTTCGCTGCAAAGTGTGTTGTAAATACTCTACTAGCTTGTGCTTTGTGGCCTTGCGCATATCTTGATTCCTTAAAGTATGCCTTATTCTAGCTGATATTCCCTGGCTTCGGTGTTGGGGCAGGTCACAAATTGTACTGCTGGTCGGCTTAGTGGGCGGTGGTGAGTGTTTGCCTCAGCAGCTGCGCCAACAGTTGCAACAATTGCTGGCGGTGCTCTGGGCTTAAAGGTTTGTCGGTGTAGTAATACTGGTTGAATAACCCGGCTGCCTGTTGGCGTTGCTCGCTGGATAAATGGCTGCGCGCCACAAACGCCATAAAGCGCTCGATGGTTAAACCAGGCTCTGGGTATTCGGCTAAGTTATTGAGCGCTTTGTGCAGCCAGTGTAGGTGTTGCTTAATTGTGAGGGTATGGCCTTTATCTAAGCGGTAAAGCAGGTAGCGGTTTTGCAAGGCGCCGCCGTGTTTTTGCCATAAGCGGTAAGCGACTATTGCCAGTAGTGTTAATGCTAGCCATAACCACCAAAGCTTAACAATGGCTAACTTTGCTGTGGCTAAAGCGACTGTCACAATTAGCGTTAGGCTATACCATGTTGATCGCATCAAGCCGGCAAAGCTAAAGGCTTGATTGCCGCCGGTTTCTTGTTCTGCGCGCTCTAATTCACGAATGTATTGTTGGATTTTTTCGGCGGTAACGCCACTGTTGTGCTCCGGCGTGGTAGGCATGGGGTAGTAGGCGGTAGGTTCTAGCAGCATCCAGCCGCGATCATCCACATAGGCTTCTACCCATGCGTGGCCATCCAGTGCGCGCACTTCGTAGTAGCCGGTTAGCGGGTTTTGGTTATGGGCGAGCAAGCCTGTGACCACACGGGCAGGAATACCTAGAGTGCGCAGCATAATCGTCAGTGCGCTGGCAAAGTATTCACAGTGGCCTTTGCGCGTTTCGAATAAAAAGTTGGCTAAAGGGGTGACATTTTGCGAGTTAAAAATGGACTCGAAGTCGTAATCGTATTGCGTGCGCAAGAAGGTTTCTAATGCGATAGCCTGCAGCTGTTGGGGCTGTGGGCCGGTTTTATGGCCTGCGTTGTCGCGTGCGAGCGTATAAATGCGCGGGTCGAGGGTAGCTGGCAGGGTAAGGTAATTCGCCAATGCGGCTAAACGTTGTTGTTGAGCGTGTTGTTGGTTTTCGTCCAATAATTTTTGGGCCTCGGCATTTGCGGCGGTTACCCCTTGGGTTTTGGCGGTTAATGTACTGAATAGCCTGCCATCGCGGGTCAGTAAGTGCGCTTGTGCACCGTAAACCGTGCCGGCTTGCAAAGGCCCTGGCGCAAACCATTGACCAAAGGCATCGCGGGCAATAACGGTAGCAGGAAAGTCTAGCTCCGTAAGCCGTTCGGCAAAGGGAATATTGCTGCGCATGGGGCGTTCGATGTGTACTTGGTAGTCCACAATTATGTTCTGCCCGTTATTGGCGGCCGTTAAACTTGAGTGCTCGGCTTCGTAATGGCCGCGCTTAAGGCGTTTTTTATTAAGCTGCTGCTTGGATTGAGACCAGCGCTCGCCATCGAATTGGTCGAAGACACGTGCTTTTAAATACAGGGGGAGGTCGCTTTTAACGCGCGCGATAATGGCGTTGCTAAAGCGCGAAGATTGGCTGTCGGGGTTTTGTACCGAAAAGCTCTCGTCAAAGCCATCGTATTGATAACTGTCGTCGGCCATAGGTTGGCGAGGCTTTTGCGGCTGGGCATTGGCATTGTCACTGGCATTGTCACTGGTGTTGTCACTGATGTTGCCACTGGTGTTTTGTGGCGTTTGCGCTTTGGCGTTATCGTTGTTACTTGGCTGGCTATCGGCTTCTTGCTCCCAGCTAGGGTTCTCGTAAAAATGGTCCGAACCGCCGGCGTGTGCACCAATATTCCCAGCCGGAAAGCGCGGCATAAATAAATAGATCAGTAGCGCTAGCGCGAGTGTTGTACCGGCGAGCTGGGCGTTGTGCTTGAATGGCGGCAAGCTGCCATGCGCGCTATCTTTTTGCTGCGATAAGTTTTGTTCTTGCGGTAAATTGTGTTGCAGTAAGTTGTGTTGCGTGGGCGTTAAGGTGAGGTAAATGGCTTTGAGCGTAAATGCCGCCGCTAGCCCAAAGCCCGCCATAAACCACAAATAATGGCCTGTTTTAGCATCGGCAGCGCCGGCTAATAAGCAGACAAAACCAATAATAATGGCGCTATAAATACGGTTATTGTGGTCGGCGCGAATATTCATCGCTAGCTGCGCCACTATTAATAACGCCATTAATGCAGTTAATAAATCTGCGCTCAATAGCAGGCCTAAAAATACTGCAATACCCACCCCGGCAATGGCTTCGGCGATTTTGTGGCGCTGCTCTAGGCTATCAATTGTTGCGCCAAGGCTGAACCACATTAAACAAGCGGTTGCTAAACTCAGTGCCAGCCCAAAGGTGTTGTAGTGCAGCCATAAAAAACCAGCTAGCCCTATGGCGATGCACGCACTGCACAGCAGCTTTAAGCTTGCACTTAGAGGCTTTAGTTGGGGCTCTTGTGTGGTTGCTTGGCTATTTGTCATTAAACAGCCGCTCGAGATTATCGCTGGCGCGAATGGGGATCATGACGTGATTGCCTTGCACGCTGGCGCTTTGCGAGCGCGCCCGCATTAGCGGCTTTAAATAGCTTTGGCTATCGAATATACATTGCCAATGTTTTTGTTGTTGCGGCGGGCTGCTGGTTATTGGCGCTAAGGCAAAACTTATGGCAATGCTGGCACGCGAATGTTCTGCGAGAGCTTGTTCTACGCGCAGGGCATAGTATTCAGCTTGCTGTGGCTGTGGGGTGAGTTCTGCCAGTTGTTGGTAAAAATCGGTGAGCTGCTGGCTACTGGTTATTTTGCCGTTGCAGGCGCCGGTATATACCGTGTTAAAGCCCTGGCGTAAGGCGTAATCGGCCAATGATGCCGCCAGGCTTAAGCTGTGCTCTAAAGCGTTGCGCTCGCCTTCGCCAATATTTAATGCATCGGCATTATTAATAACCAGCAGTAAGCTAGGTTGCTCCAATTGCTCAAACTCTCGCACTTTGATATCGCCGCGCCTAGCACTGGCGCGCCAATCTATGCGGCGGTATTGGTCGCCATAGCGATAATCGCGCAAGCCTAAAAATAGGTCGTCGCCGTGTTGCTGCTGCCTAGGGTAAGCATCGCATTGGTTGGCGCCATTTAGCCAAAGTGAAGGCAGTGTTCGAATAGAAATAAGCCTGGGGTAAACAGTTTGGGTGGTGGCCTGAGCCGAGATGGTTTTGGATAAATGAAATAGGCCAAACGGGTAGGCGCACTGAGCATCAATATGGCTTAGCTGTATGTGGCCGCGCTGACGGGTCGGGGTTTGGTAAATAATAGTATCGGCTTGCGGGCCAATCGCTTGGGCGTAAGCGATTTGGTGGTTGTCTTCCTCTATTGCGGGGTTCGTGCTTGCGTTGTGCGCTAGTTTTAGCGTTATCCCGTAAACAGTTTTTTTGGCCTGTACGCGTAGCGCAATGGTTTGATCGCTGCCGGCATGCACAGGGGGGATCGTTAAAAAGCGCGCCTGCAGGCGGGCGAGGTAAACCCAAGGCACAATGGCTGATAACGTAATTGTAGCCAGTAGCATGGCAACTACACCATAAAGCAGTGCTAAGCCACGGTTCCACGCAATAAAGCACAGCACCAATAGCAGTAGGCACACGATATACCGCAACTGGGCGACGCGATAAAAGCGTTGCTGCCAGTGCTCGGGGATTGCTAAGTGGCTGGGGTTATTATTGTGCGGCATGGGGTGGGTTTGATTCGGCGGCGGTTTCGGCGTTGGCGACTCCCGGCACGGGGATGCTATTCAATAAATGTGTGACTAACGAATGGCTTTGAGCAGGGCTTTGTTGGCCGCGCGTAATTAACCGGTGACTAAGGATGGCCGGTGCAACAGTTTGGACGTGTTCCGGCGTTACAAAGCCTTGGCCTTGCAAGTACGCGTGCGCACGTGCAGCTTGCATTAAGGCAATGGCCGCGCGTGGGCTGGCACCAAGGCGGATATCCTTGTGATTACGTGTCCCCTCAATGATGGCGACAATATAGCGCTGCACTTCAGTATTGAGGCTAACGTTCAAACAACTTTGCTGCCAGTTGATTAGCTGCTCTTTGGTGATAAGTGCTTGCGCGGCTTCTATAGGTTCTTGCTTTTGGTGGCTTTGCAAGAGAGTAAGCGCTTGCTCCGTGCTGGGGTAGCCCAGTGTTAGGCGCATAAAAAACCGGTCGAGCTGGGCTTCTGGCAGTGCGAAAGTGCCGGCGAACTCGATGGGGTTTTGGGTGGCTATCACCATAAAGGGTTTGGGGAGGCCGGCTGTTTTACGGTCGATAGTGACATTGCCCTCCGCCATGGCTTCTAAAAAAGCGGATTGCGTTCGCGGCGAAGCGCGATTGATTTCATCGACTAATAAAAGGTTGGTAAACACCGGCCCTGGCAAGAACTTAAAGTCTTGCGTATTGGGTTGATAAATGTTGCCGCCAAGCACATCGCTGGGCATTAGGTCTGGCGTGCATTGAATGCGCTTAAAACTCAGCGATAGACTTTTGGCCAGCGCCTTCGCGAGTGTTGTTTTGCCCAAGCCTGGCACATCTTCTAATAGCACATGACCAGAGCACAGTAAGGCTACCAGCAGCTGGTCGATAACATTGTCGTGCCCAAGGTAAATCGATTGTAGCTGTTGCTTAAGTGGCGCGATCTCGGCGGTAATAGAAAAGCTCATGGCGTGTCCTGGTCGATAAGTGGGCCGGGGTGGATTGGTACATGCAGGTTTCGAATATAGCGCGAGCAATACCTACGCGTCATCCCCTTAGGTTATTTAACGTGCCAAGCGCATGGCGCATGCGCCAATGGCGCTGTCTTGCTTTAATCATCGATAGCCGGCCCACTTCTTGCTTTGGCTAGGTACCTGCGTGTAGCCCCTTAGATCTTGAAGCTAAAGCCCACTGCTAGTGCGTAAATGCGCGCAAATAGCTTGTTTTCTGAGGTTTGAATGCACGCGCACTATATTTTTGGCACCAAGTTGGCGCTCTTTTGCACCAGTTTAATGCTTTAAGTAAATCCAAACTGACTTTAATAGGCGCGGTTAACGCCTAAATTAACTCGGCAGAACTATGAATAACAATCAAGCGTCGACACAGCAAAAACTCCTTATCGTGGGCAATGGCATGGCGGCGGGGCGAATGGTTGATGAGCTAATAGCGCGCGACCCTCATCGTTTTTCAATTACAGTGATTGGCGACGAGCCACACGGCAGCTACAACCGCATTATGTTATCGCCAGTACTTTCTGGTGAGTCCACAGCGCTGAGCATTATTCAAAAACCAGCTGCTTGGTATGCTGAAAATGGCATGCGCTTTTTGGCGGGGGTGAAAGTTGTTCGCATTAATCGAGCGCAAAAGACAGTGGACTGCGATAATGGCGAGCAGGTTGAATACGATCATTTAATAATGGCAACGGGCTCTCGGCCTGCGCGTATTCCTGCCAAAAACCAAGACCTTACCGGTGTAATGGCTTTTCGTACCCTCGATGATGTCGATACAATTTTAGCGCTCGGCGAAACAGCAAAGCATGCCATTGTTATAGGTGGTGGTTTGCTGGGGTTGGAAGCTGCTTATGGCATGGCCGTGAGAGGTATTGATGTCACCTTGGTTCACCGCAGCGGCTGGTTATTGAATCGCCAGTTAGATAGCGCCTCTGGGGCGTTGCTCGAACAGGTGATGGCGCACAAGGGCGTGCGTTTTCGCTTAAGCCGTGAAGTGGTTTCTTTTAATGGTAATCGCCGAGTTGAAAGTGCCACGTTAACCGGGGGCGAGACATTGCCGTGCGATATCGCCGTTATTGCTACAGGCATCACCCCAAATGCAGAGTTGGGGTTTGAGGCTGGGCTTGAAGGGAAGCGGGGTATAGAGGTTAACGACTACTTAGCCACCAGCGACCCTGCGATTAGCGCAATAGGCGAGTGCTCCGAGCATAACGGTGAAACTTTTGGTTTAGTGGAGCCCATTTGGCAGCACTGTACCAGCTTGGCCGATCGTCTCGCATTAAACGTGCGCACTGCGTACAAAAATATGCCGGTTGCGACAAAATTAAAAGTTTCTGGCGTGCAGGTATTTTCAGCCGGCGATTGGTTGACGACTGACCAGCACCGTGAAGTGGTTTATCAAGATGTTGCGCGTAATATTTACCGCAAGTTGCTGTTAAAAAATAATCGCATTGTTGGCATTGTATTTTTTGGCGATGTGCGTGATGGCCAGTACTTCTTCGAATTAATGGAGCACGGCGTTGTTGTTACTCAGGCGTTGCCACAATTGTTGATGGGGCGCGCATTCTGCAGCGAGGTGCCCCAAGCCGCAGCAAGTAAAGAGGTTGCCGCGGCTTAATCAGCCGTGACTTAAGTCTTTTATCTATTTCATTTAAAGCTGCTTGCTTGCGGCTTAATAAGGTTTTACCAGGATTGTTTATGTCGTCATTAATTGCCACCGCAAGTGCCGCCGAGCAACAGCAAACACATCAAACAACGTGTTGTTACTGCGGTGTGGGTTGCGGAGTGACTGCAACAATTGAGAACAATGCCGTAGTAGCGGTAAAAGGCCGAGACGATCACCCCGCTAACTTCGGCCGTTTATGTGTTAAAGGGTCTTCTTTACATCAAACGCAACATTCCCCAGACCGGCTATTAAAACCGCGTTTGCACGGTAATGATGTGAGTTGGGATGAAGCGTTAGATTACAGCGCGAAAAAGTTTAACGATATTATTGCCGAGCACGGTCCAGATGCCGTTGCTTTTTATTTGAGTGGTCAACTATTAACCGAAGATTACTACATTGCCAATAAATTAATTAAGGGATTTATTGGCACTGCTAATGTAGATACCAATAGCCGGTTGTGTATGGCCAGTGCTGTAGTGGCCCATAAGCGCGCATTTGGTAATGATGCTGTGCCCGGTTGTTATGAAGACCTAGAAAAAACAGACGTACTGATTTTGGTGGGCTCCAACGCCGCCTATGCTCACCCTGTAACTTTTCAGCGCATTGTTAAGGCAAAGCAAGAACGCCCACAGATGAAAGTGGTGGTTCTTGATCCGCGGCGTACGCCAACCTGCGATATTGCCGATATTCATATTCCCTTGGCGCCGGGCAGTGATGCTTACTTTTTTAATGGCTTATTAAGTTATTTGGCGAGTCATAATCACTTAGATCAAAACTATATCGAACAATTCACCGAAGGGTTTGAGGCGGCATTAGAAATTGCGCAAACTCAAAGTGGTAGTGTGCAGGCGGTGGCGCAAGTGTGCGACGTAGCAGCGCCTTTAATCGAGCAGGTGTTCGCGCTATTTGCTAAAAACGAAAAAGTGGTAACGGTATTTTCCCAAGGGATTAATCAATCCTCATCAGGAGTGGATAAAGGTAATGCCATAATTAATTGCCATTTAGCGACAGGAAAAATCGGTAAAGAAGGCGCCACACCATTTTCGATTACAGGCCAACCCAATGCTATGGGCGGCAGAGAAGTTGGCGGTTTAGCTAATCAGCTGGCTGCGCATATGGGGTTTGATAAGCAAGACGATATCGATAGGGTAGCCAACTTTTGGCAGGCGACCAACATGGCGCAAAAAGAAGGCTTAAAAGCGGTCGATATGTTTAAAGCTGTAGACGAGGGCAAAATTAAAGCTATTTGGATTATGGCGACCAACCCCGTTGTAAGCATGCCCGACGCCGACTTTGTAAAGCGCGCATTAGAAAAGTGTGATTTAGTGATGGTTAGCGAAGCCATTGCTGATACCGATACGGCTAAAACGGCCGATGTTTTATTGCCTGCAACAACGTGGAGTGAGAAGCATGGCACCGTAACGAATTCAGAGCGTTGTATTTCTTTGCAAAAAGGCTTTTTACCGCCGCCAGGCGAGGCGAAACACGACTGGGATATTATGGCGATATTCGCTCGCAAAATGGGCTTTTCCGAAGGTTTTAATTACGTCCATCAAGCAGAAATATTTCGCGAGCATGCAGCGTTATCGGCATTAGATAACCCGCGTGCGCGTGCATTTGATATCTCAGCCATGGCCGATATCAGCAACGATCAATACGATGCGCTAGAGCCAATTCAATGGCCAGTAACAGCGCAGGAACCTAAAGGAACTAAGCGTTTATTTTCTGATGGTTATTATTTTACGCCATCGTCTAAGGCAAAGTTTATCGCGATTACAGCGCGCCTCCCCGTACAGCCGCCTAAAAGCGATGAAGTAATCATGAACACTGGGCGGATTCGCGATCAATGGCATACCATGTCGCGCACCGGCACATCGGCAAACTTATTAAGCCATACAGAAGAGCCTTATATTGATATTCACCCGGATGATGCCAAGCGCTTAGCGCTCGCTGAAAATGAGCTTGTAGAATTATCTAATCGTGGTGCTCGTTATTTAGGGCGCGTAAAAATTAATACTGCCCAGCGTATTGGTGAGGTGTTTGCGCCTATGCACTGGAATAATAAATATGCGGCTAGTTCGCGTGCCGATGCCTTAGTTAACCCTTTTACCGACCCCATTTGTGGCCAGCCGGAGTTTAAACACAGCCCCGTTAAAATACGCCCGCATGCCACAACTTGGACAGGCTTTTTGGTGACCACAAAAGATTTGCAGCCGGCTTGTGATTACTGGGCCAAAATGACCAGTGATATTGGTTATCGTTATCGCCTAGCTGGCGTGGATGTTGTGGATTACTCGACGTGGTTAAAACAACAATACCCAGAAGTTACCGATTGGCAGGAATTGACCGATAGCGAGCAACAACACTATCGCGCGGCCGGTTATTGTAACAATGCGCTAGTGGTCGTTTTTAATGCAGAGCAAGGCAAGGCTATGCCGCAAGAGGGGCGCTGGTTAGATAAGCAATTGGGGGGCGAACTTGATGACGTTACCCGATATGCGATTCTTGCTGGGAACGAAGGTAACGGTGGTGCTGATGATGGCGCCATTATTTGCTCTTGTTATCAAATTGGTGAGAACGTGATTAAAGAGGCCATAGTGGCCGGTTGTCATTCGGCGCA
This sequence comes from Marinagarivorans cellulosilyticus, assembly GCF_021655555.1. NCBI lineage: Bacteria > Pseudomonadati > Pseudomonadota > Gammaproteobacteria > Cellvibrionales > Cellvibrionaceae > Marinagarivorans > Marinagarivorans cellulosilyticus. Next base: position 1,506,429 of record NZ_AP023086.1, read on the forward strand.
AGCGCTGGGCGAGACACTCAAGTGTGGCACTAATTGTGGTTCGTGTATTCCAGAATTGAACGCATTAATTCAGCAGATAGAGGCATCGGTGTAATATTTAAGCATACATAAGCTTTGCCGGTGGCGCATGGGAGGATATCCCATGCGCCATTTTTTTTGCCTGTCCAAAATGGCGCATGGCGCAAAATACATTCATAGATGGATTTCGGTGTCACTACCACCAAAAAAATGCCGTCTTTTTGGCTAAAAGTAAAAAAATAAATATAAAAAATTGCGCACGCCAAAATTTATTACTAATAGTTTAAGTGTCATTAGCATTTTTAATGAATGGATTCGCATCGCTCGGCAGTAAAGTTTTTAGTAAAACGCTAAGAATATCGAGTGACATTCGGCATGAGGCCATAGGCTATCTACGAGGTATTGTGACATGAAGCTGGTTAGTTGTTTTCCTGATTTTTCAATGCTCGCCATTTTGAGTGAGCGCCTTTTTAAGCAGTGCTTCCCTTCTACGCTACGTGATCGTATTTCGCCTCCTGAGCTGGGTGATGAATTAATTCCGCCTGGCGTTAAATCTAGCGTCTTCAATGGCTTTGTAACTTCGGGTAACAATAGTAACGGCTTAAAGCTTAAGATTCATCACGATAAAAACGGTGGTGTTTCTTGTTGTTGGCAAGTTGGTCGTGCTTTTGAAGGGTATCCAGAAACATTACATGGCGGAGTCAGCTTCGCTATTTTAGATGAGCTTTTAGCGTATTCGGTCTTCGATCGTTATAGAACTTTCGCTGTGACACTGTCTAGTAAAACCCAGTGGTTGGGCCGTATTAAAGTCGATACAGAAATATCAGCAAGAGCAACCGTAGTTAGAAAATTTTGGCGATTTGTAAGAGTGGAGGGAAAAATCTTTAATAACAAAGGGCGCGTGGTGGTGAAGATGTACAGCACATTTTATATTCCAACTAAAAAGGAGTTTAAAAAAATAATGAACCTTTCGGTAATGCCGTCTGAATCGCTGCCTTATTGCGGTACAGATTAGCGATCATTAATAAATCTAAAAATAAAAAACGATTAATAAAAAAGGGGTTAGTTATGCAAAGCTGCTTAGTAGATATTCTAGAAGAAGCACCTGTAGAGGCAAGGGATCTTTATCAGCAATATAGCTTGGATGAAGAGATTAACCGAATTGCTTATCACTATGAGGTTGAACCGGAGTTTTTCCGTATTGTAACTGGTGGCGAGTGGAATAATTATTCGTGCTCCATGTGGGAGGAAGGTTTTACGCTGACTCAGGCACAGGAGAAAAAGCTCGATGAATTTGCCCGCATGATGGGGTTGAAGAAAGGAATGCGGATTCTGGATGTAGGGTGTGGCTGGGGTGGCCCTTTGGTGTACCTGTGTAAGAAATATGGTGTGGAAGGTCATGGCATTACTATTTCCCCCATGGCAATACCGATTGCCGAAGAGCGCGCTAAAAAACATAATGTTAATGCAACATTTGAAGTGGTTCATTGGAAAAACCTTCGCGCCCAAGAACAGTTTGATTGTGTTTACAGTGATGAAGTCGTTGTGCACTTTAATGATTTGGGCGGATTCTTTAAAAAGGCGCACCAGTTATTAAAGCCTGGCGGCATGATGGTAAATAAAGAATTACATTTTCGACATTCGAAGCACAAGCACGCAATGGATAAGCTAAGCCAGCACATTAATAAGGTTTATGCCTACACCGGAAATTATAGAACCTTGAGTGATGAGCTGAAATTGGTTGACAGTAATGACTTCCAGTTGGAAGAAGTGTTAGATATTCCCATTTCAGATTATAAAAAGACAATATCAAATTGCTGGTTGAAACAGCTAAACGATAACCGCTCTAAATTGGAACGTATGACGAATAAAAAGCATGTGCAAGACTTTAAGCTATACCTTAAAGGCATTTGCCGAATATTCTCAGCGGATGTATTTGGTTTGCATATTGTTGCGTCTCGCAAAGCTTGACCGTATGAAATGGGGGCTTTAATTAGCCCCTTTTTAATAGCTCGCTAATGCGACTTGATTGGTGCCATTTTCTTTGGCGTTTTTAAGGGCTTTGTCTGCTTTTTTAAAGCTATGTTCAAAGTTGTTGTGCATGTCTATGCGGCTAATGCCAAAGCTCAAGGTTAACTGGGGGATGGGCTTTCCGCCAACGCGAAAGGTGTGAATGCTAAACGCCTTGCGTAGCCTATCGCAATGCACAAATATATCCTGTCGCGTGCCGCCAGCGCTAAACAATAAAAATTGCTCGTTACCCCATCGGCCTAATTCTTCGTCGCCTGTTAGGTGAGCTTTAATTACATCAACGGCATCCGTTAATACTTGGTCGCAGGCTTGGTGCCCGTATTTATCGGTGATGCTTTTAAAATTGTCAATATCGAATAAGCAAATCCAGTAGTGTGTCAATGCTTCTGAATTCAGTAGCGTATAAGCAAATGTTTCGATGCCCCGTCTGTTGAGAGCCTGTGTTGTTGGGTCTATTTGAGCCGAGGTTTTGAGGGAGTCATATTCATATTTTAATAAGCGCAACGAATTCGAGACTTGATCTTTTTCGCGTCGCATACGTAGCGAGTGAGCGATAGCTTCGGCAATAATAAAAAGTATCCAAAAAATGATAATGCTTCGGTAAAGATCTTTTGCTGCTAGCCATTTTCCGCGAGCCATGATGCGTTTGGGGCTTAAGGTGTGAGTGCCTCTAGGGCTAGTACTGGGAATATGAAGTATCATCTCCATCACGTTATTAAATGCTGGTCGAGTATTTTCCCTGCGAATATTATTTTCGGTGACCCACCAATCTGAAATGTTCAATAGTGAAAAGTCAATAAAAATGGGAGCGTTAAACTCGTCGGCTTCAATATAGGCTTCGGCCTGCTTGGCTTTGCGAAGTTCTTTATTTTGATTGAGTTCGAATTCTACATTGCGTAAAGCAAAGCGAATGCGCTCTGCTTCGCCGCTGTAGTCAAACTCGATATGAAGCCCGTCGTATTGGCTTAAGTCGACGCCGATAATGCCGACATTATCATCTTGGTCATTAGAGGCTTGAGGTATTTTGATCTGATCATAAAACTTTATTGCCAAGCCGCAAAATGGATAATTTGCCCCGTCGCGTAACTGGCACTTGGCCGTAAAGTTGTTTGGCTCTTGCCATGTGATGCTGCTATTCCCGTTGTCCCACTCATCGCTATATATGTTAATCATTGTTGACGGCTGCGGATGTAGTACTAACTTTCTGTCGGGTACGAAGGGGTACACCGCTAAAATAAGCAGCGTTATCACTATAGCGCTAAGCCGAAGATTTTTGAATGTAGTTGGCGGCATGGTCGTGGGCATTTTTTCGAGTAGGGCGCACTATTGCATCTAAGGCTGAGGAAGTAAAGATGTTGATATACGCGCCACACCTATAATAGTGCATGCGTTGCGCGAGTGACGAGTAATACTGCTTTTGTGATCGAATAAACCACCTTACGAGGTGGGATCTGACAGCCTGCGAGAATGCCGTTTGCGTTTAACGTGACGTACAATTTTAACGGGGCTAGCCATAACTAAGTTAAAAAATAAGGCGGCTAGAGCGCAAAGGAAAAGGTATTGTGGGGACAGCGGAATGCCGGGTTCGAAGTGGGTGATTACTCGTTGCAGGGTGTCATAACGAGTTGGGTTTAGCATGTACGATGTTTTGCGCCACAATGAACCGCTATTGAAAATACCAATACCTTCTGTAAGCATTTCGTAGCGCTCAAGCAATAACAGTTTGTTGTTAGCATCTTGTTGTACGGATGGCAGGTTACTTCTTTGGTGTGCAGCAATTAGCGCGTAAGCATCTGAGTAATTATTTTTTTGCGCCAATTCTTGAAGTTGCTGAACTTCTATTTGGGTGGCGTCGTAATAGCCGGAGATATATTGCTTGTAGTGGTCGGCCAGTAGTGGCAGTTGAAAAAAAGCGAGCAGTGCTGCAGCAAAGACAATCTTATCTATAATGCCGCTAATCACCTTTTACTCCTGAGTTTGCATGGCGGTGTCATTAGCGTAGTTATCGCTGTTCCAGCGCAGTTGTTGTGCATGTTGTTCGGTAAATAATTGTGCGATTTCGGTATACTTTTTTTCGCTGATAAAATTCAGTACAACGTGGGTGTAAAGGTAGGCGCTTACAAACATTTCTCCTGGGTGATTTATGGTGTCGTCGCGTAATTCAGCAAAAATATGGCGATAAACTGCAAGGCGCGTTTCCAGCATTTTTGTTTTGTCCGTTAGGTTGCGAAACATAAATGCGTGCATTACGCCGAGTGCGGTAAAAGCATCTCTGTCTTTTGCTAGCTCAGAGGGATCGTCTTCACTAACGAATGTTCCGAAGTAACGCTCTTTTTTAAGGAGTGTGGCGGCAGCTAACGCATCCAGTATTTCTTTTTCCCAGTGCTTGGATTTGCGAGGTAGTTTTTTTTGAAGGGGTGCTGCTTGGGTCATTCGTAGTGCCTTAAAAATTGAAATCTGTTTTAGGTGTATTTTTGTACTGGTGGCGCAACGCGTAGAACCTCTTCTAGGGTTGTTAGGCCTTTGGCAATTTTTTGCGCGCCAGACAGGCGCAAGGTTCGCATCCCTTCGCGCATCGCTTGTTGGCGTAACTCATTGAGGTCTGTAACTTCTGAAATAGTATTGCCTAAGCTTTCGCTCATGCGCAGTATTTCGTAAATGCCTTGCCGCCCGATATAGCCAGTGTTACGGCATTCGAGGCAGCCTGTGGCCTTATAAACTTTTTGGGGTTTAGCGACCTTCCAGGGTTTTACCAGTGAGTCCCAATCGGCTTGGGATATGTGGTCGGGTTCTTTACAGTGGGGGCACAATGTGCGAACCAAGCGCTGCGCCATAATGCCAAGGATGCTGGACTTTAATAAATAAGACGGAACGCCTAGATCTAATAAGCGCGATATTGACGTAGGTGAGTCGTTGGTGTGTAGCGTGCTAAGCACGAGGTGGCCTGTAAGCGAAGCTTGAACAGCCATTTGGGCGGTTTCTAAATCACGAATCTCACCGACCATAATAATATCGGGGTCTTGACGCATTAATGTGCGGATGCCGGCAGCAAAGTCTAGCCCAATGTTGTGTTGAACTTGGGTTTGATTAAAAGCCTCTTCCACCATTTCTATTGGGTCTTCAATGGTGCTTACATTGACTTCGTCGGTCGCCAATGTTTTAAGCGTTGAATAAAGTGTGGTGGTTTTACCTGAGCCTGTTGGGCCTGTGACCAATACAATACCGTGGGGATGATCGATCATGTCCTTCCAGCGCTGGTAATCGTCGCCGCCTAAGCCTAGGTCGTCAAAGGTGCGCAGGAGCACGTCGGGGTCAAAAATCCGCATAACAAGCTTTTCACCAAATGCGGTGGGTAGGGTTGATAGGCGCAATTCGGCTTCGGTGCCGTCGGGAGTTTTTGTTTTAATGCGGCCATCTTGAGGTTTACGTTTTTCGGCGACATTCATGCGCCCTAAAATTTTAATACGGCTGGTGATCGCTGTCGCAACGTTAGCGGGAAATTCGTAAATTTGATGAAGGACACCATCGATGCGAAAGCGCATGCGGGCCACTTCGCGGCGAGGCTCTATGTGTATGTCGCTCGCGCGCTGATCAAAAGCGTATTGTAATAGCCAGTCAACAATGTTGACGATATGTTGGTCGTTAGCTTCTGGGTCCTTCATGCTGCCGAGTTCGAGCAGCTGTTCGAAGTTGGTGACGTTGCTTGCGGCTTTTGTGCCGCCTTTTGCTCCGCTGATTGACTTGGCCAGTGAGTAAAACTCAACGCGGTAGCGCGCAATATCCGACGGCAACGATAGTACGCGTTTAATGCGGCGCTGGCTGGTTTGCATAAGCTGCTCTACCCAGCTTTCTACAAATGGCTGTCCCACAGCTACGGTTAGTTCGTCGGCAGTAATTTTGACGCACAACAGATCGTGACGTTTAGCAAATTGGTAGCTCATAACGCCAGCAAGGTCGGCGACTTGTAGTTTCATGGGGTCGATATGAAAAACTTGAAGAGCGCTTTTATCCGCGAGCCAAGCGGTAATGGCCATTTCGTCTAGCTTTTTACCTGGTCGGGTCAGGTCATCAAGTGCTTGGCTGGCAACGTAGCTCACAGGGTGCATTGCCGTTTGTTCTGGCGTACGGCTGGTGCCTAGCAAGTGATTCATTGCTTCCATATCAATGCGACCATCTTGTTGTAGGTCGGTCAGTATATTGCGTAGGTCGAGCGTGCGGTCTACCACGTGAAGCCTCTTACTCTTTTATGGAGCTATAAGTGTAACGCCTCAAGCGGATATTCGGTATGGCTGAGGCTGTGACGATGTTCTTTAATTGAGTGTAGTTGTTGTGGCTGTGGGCTGTTGCCCATTTGCGGCCGTGCTCGCACTTTTTATTTTGGACCAGTTTGCGAATGGCCGAGGTTGTGGTTGTGCGGGAGTTGAGCGTTGCTTGCTGGGGGAGGGCGTTGCTTACAAAGCTGGCAGAATTAAAGGCATAAAAAAACCCGCAAAAGCGGGTTTTTTTATGATGCTAGTGATTACTTGCGTAGTTTTTCGACGAGATAATCGACAACTTCTAGCATTTCTTTTTGGCCGCCCGCTTTTGTTGCGTTAACAAGGTAGTAGTCGGCTACGACCATCTCGGGTGTGCTAGTGATTTTATATTGGCGCTGACGGTCGTCGGCTTGTTTAACTTGGCCAGCAACTGCAAAGGAGTTCATTACGCCCACAAAGTTTTTGCCATCAAAACCGGCTTTATCCACAACGCTTGCAATTTCTGCTTCGTCAATTAACGTCTTGCGCTCTTTGTGCATGGCGTCAAAGAATGCATGGTGCAGCTTGTCGAGACCTTGAACGGCTTTAGCGGCATAGTAGAGTTTGGCGTGTGTCCACATTAAGTCTTGCGGGGTGCCAGGGCGGCGCTGTTTCCACATGGCTGGCGATTGAGTGAAGTTAACGTATTCAGGTGCTTTTTTGGCCCAAGGCACAATTAGGCTTTCGAACTTGTAGCAGTGACCACAGCCATACCAAAAAACTTCAGTGACATTAATTTTGTTTGTTTTCTTTGGTTTGGTTGCACCGGCAATCACGCTGTAATGTGTGCCTTCTTCAAATGTTTTGGCGGGTTTAGCTGGTGTTGCGGTGTCTTCTGCACAGGCAAAAAGCGGCAGTGCTAAGCCAAGAATAAGTGCTGCAATACGCATGGGTATTCCCCTTAATTGTTTTGTTGGTATTAAACGCCGCCGTTGGAGCCTTAGGTAGCATTAAAAGTTCCGTAGTTGTGTACAAAGAACGTCAATGCTGCTGGCGTACAGGTTTAATGTGCGGTCAAGTGTAATGCCGTTTAGATGACTAGCAGCTTAATAGGCTGCTAGTCGCGCGGGATTTAGTGTAAACCAGCAATATAATTTGCAATAGCGGTAATTTCGGCATCGGTCATGCGCTCGGCAATGCTGCGCATTATTTTGGCTTCACCATCGTTGGTGCGCTCGCCGGCCCTAAAGGCTTTGAGCTGCTTGATAACGTAGTCGGAGTGTTGGCCGCTAAGGCGAGGGTAGCCAGCAGGGGAGTTGCCTTGCCCGCGAGGAGAGTGACAGCCCGAGCATGCAGGGATGCCAGCTTCTTTGTTACCCGCGCGATAGAGTTTTGTGCCTAAAGCTAGCGCATCTACTTCTTCACCCGAGTTAACGAGAACTTTCATCTCTTTAGAGCCTGAAAGTTGAGTCGTCTTGCTGTTGAAATAGGCGGCGATATCGGCGAGGTCTTGGTCGCTCAAGTAAGTGAGCAGGCCAGTCATTTCAACGACTGGGCGGGCGCCGCTTTTGATTTCTTGCAGCTGTTTGAGCAGGTATTTTTCCCCCAGCCCAGCCAGTTTGGGGTAGATGGCCATGGGGCTGTTTCCATCTTGCCCGTGGCATGCGGCACAGACTGCGGTAAGTGCTTGGCCTTTTGCGGCGTCGCCACCAGCATTGGCTAAGGGTGCCAAGGTCGAACTAAGTGTTACGCTAAGCGCAACCGCCATGGGGCTGAAGAGTTTGTTCATGCTTATTCCGAGGGTTAGATCCGTAGGTTAAGTTTTAAAGTCGTTAAGTATTGTAAATCGTCGCACTGTTTACCATAGCAGCTTGATTCTTGTGCTGCGCTAAATCAAAAAGTGAATTGTTGGTTAAAATGGCGGGCTTTGATGGCCCTCAGCGCTTTGCGGTGGCATTATATACACCCCTTCGATAGAACTCACCTTTTGTGGACACCATGTCTGTAGCTATAAACTTCCGTAGAGCTGAATACCTGATCAGTGCTCAAACTTTTGCCCAGTGTCCTTCTGAAGAAGGCGCTGAAGTTGCCTTTGCTGGGCGCTCTAATGCTGGCAAGTCCAGCGCCATTAACCGTTTGACGGACAATGGCAAGCTTGCGCGAACCAGTAAAACGCCCGGGCGCACGCAGCTGTTAAACTTTTTTAGCTTAGGTACGGCTACCTTACGGCTGGTGGATTTACCCGGTTATGGCTATGCAAAAGTCCCATTAGCTAAGAAAAATGAATGGCAAAGGCATTTATCGGAGTATTTGCAAAAGCGCAAAAGCTTGATGGGGCTGGTTTTGCTAATGGATATTCGCCATCCGTTGCGTGACTTTGACATGATGATGTTGAGTTGGGCTGCCGAAATGGGTATGCCTGTACACATACTTCTAACCAAGTCTGACAAGCTTAAACGCGGCGCGGCAAAAACATCACTGCTGGAGGTGCGCAAGTACCTCACCACGGAAAACTTAACGGATCTTGTCAGTGTACAGCTGTTTTCGGCCAGTAATGGTGATGGGGTGAGTGAGCTAGAGGGCGTTATGCGCGATTGGCTGCTGCCCGCACAGGATGGTAGCTCGGGTGGTGAAGTCGAGCCTTACCCCGATTTACCACCGAACCTGCCTGAAGAAGATTGATCTAACCTTGCAGATCTCCCTCGCCTGAAAGCTGCTCGGCCATATCGTTAGTTGCTTTGACGAGTGCATCGCAAATAGAGGGCTCGTGTGACGAGTGGCCTGCATCCCTAATGATGTGTAGCTCTGCGCTAGGCCAAGCATTGTGAAGGGTTGTTGCCCCATCAAGTGGGCAAACCATATCGTAGCGCCCGTGAATGATTATGCCTGGAATATTCGCAAGCTTATCGGCATCGCGGATAATTTGATCAGGCTCAATAAACGCTTTATTCACAAAGTAGTGCGCTTCTATGCGGGCGAGTGATACCGCCATGTGGGGCTCAGAAAACTGATGGACCACGTCTGGATTGGGCCTAAGCGTTGCGCAGCGCCCCTCCCACTGAGCCCAAGCTTTAGCGGCGCCCATTTTAGCCAGTTCGTTAGCTCCTGTTAGCCGTCGATAGTATGCGCTAATCATCTCTGTGCGCTCGGTATCGGGGATTGGGCTTAAATAATCCTCCCAGTAGTCGGGGAAGATGCGATCAGCTCCGCTTTGGTAAAACCACTCCAAGTCTTTATCGCGGCACAAGAATATGCCGCGCAGGATCATCCCTTGTACGCGTTCTGGGTATGCCTGTGCGTAAAGTAGTGCCAGTGTAGAGCCCCAAGATCCGCCAAAGAGTAGCCATTTATCGACTTTCAAATGCTCGCGTATTTTTTCTATGTCGGCAATTAAGTGGCCGGTAGTATTGTCGTTAAGGCTGGCGTGGGGTTTCGATTGCCCGGCTCCGCGTTGGTCGAATAAGATAATGCGATACTTATCGGGGTCGAAAAAACGGCGGTCGAAAGAGCTTGTGCCAGCCCCAGGCCCGCCATGTATAAATAGAACAGGGATACCCTGTGGGTCACCGCTTTCCTCTATGTAAAGAGTGTGGGTGTCGTCAACTTGCAATGAGTAGCTTTTATTGGTGCGGATTTCTGGATACAGGCACTGCATGCGGTTCTCCCCTTAAAAGGCCTGTTAAAGAGATTAGGCTACCCAGCTTTATTAAACAAGGCTTTGCTTGATCAGAAAATGGCCATTAAGCGCTAGTGCTAAAATGCAATTTTTTGCGCCGAGTGTGCGGTATTGCAAAAGTTCAAATGAATCTGATGTCATTGCAAAATATCCTGCGCCTAGCAGTTGTGCAACGAGATTGAATGTACTAAGGTGTTGCGAATTTTGTGAAGCACACACAATTTGTAGGCTTAACAAAACTAACAACAATAATTTTAATAAAAACGCTTTACGATGTACCTAAGCGTTCGCTTATGGTTTCTAACCAGCGCTAGGAATTTGATTTGTATGTTTTTTGTACAGGATAAGTTTCTGGGTTGTTTTTTAATCGGTGGTGTCGGCGTAAGCCATCATCATTAGTTTTAAAACCGTTCTATACAAATTAAAAAATGAACGGCATTGATAATTACATCAACCAATGGAGAGTCCTATGGGAAGCCCTCGTCAAATGTTTAAGAAAAAAGTTCTTGCGGCCAGCGTTGCTGCGTTAGCAAGTGTGAGTTACTCAGCTGTTGCACAAGACGGCGCTCCAGTAGAAGAAGTTCTTGTTACTGGTATCCGTGCCTCTCTTGAAAATGCAGTGAATATCAAGCGCGAAGCTAACGGTGTTGTTGATGCTATTTCTGCAGAAGACATCGGTAAAATGCCTGATTCTAACTTGGCTGAATCATTACAGCGTATTACTGGTATCTCTATTGATCGCACAAATGGCGAAGGCTCGAAAATCACCGCTCGTGGTTTTGGTCCTGGGTATAACATGGTAACCCTGAATGGTCGTCAATTATCATCTGCTTCAATCGGCGAGGGTGGTGATCTGGATAGCTCTCGTTCATTTGATATGAGCAATATTGCCTCTGAATCTGTGACTGGAGTACAGGTTTACAAGACCGGTAAGGCAAGCGTTCCTACCGGTGGTATTGGTGCAACTTTGAACCTTTCAACTGCGAAACCATTCGATTTTGACGGCTTTAAAGCTGCCGTTGGCGGTAAGGCCTTAATGGATCAAAGTAACGATATTGGCGATGATGTCACGCCAGAGCTTTCAGGCTTCGTTAGCTGGTCTAATGACGTATTTGGTGCATCACTATCGCTTGTTCATCAAGAGCGTGATAGCGCTCGCTCAGGCTATTTAAATAGTGGCTGGGGTGATAAGTTTGGCTATTACACTGGTGGTGATATATGGAACGGTGGTTACACCGACGACGCTAAAATATTAGGCGAGCCAAGCGTGTATGACGAGCGTGACCCTAGCACGTGGGAAGCGGCTACACGTCTCCAAGAGGCCAATTTCTTTCATACCGATACATCACGCAAGCGTGACAACGCCTTGCTGACTTTGCAATACCAGCCAACTGAAGATTTGGTAGCCACGCTTGATGTTCTAAGTGTAACAACCAAGACTCAATCGCAACGCTCAATTTTCTCTTTGTGGTTCTCTGATGGCGCATGGCCAGCGACTGCTGTGCAGTGGGACGAAAGCCCAATTAGTGATGCACCTCTTTATCTATGGCAGGCTAACCCGACAGGTGCTCCTCGCGATGTTTCACTGAGAAACTCGTTGTTTTCAGCCGAGAACAAGTTGGATGACATTGGCTTGAACTTGGCATATCAAGCAACTGATGAGTTGAGCTTTGTATTTGATGTTCACAAAGCTGAGTCAAGTGCAACTCCTTATAATGCACCAGGCTCAGAAGTTAATTTAGGTATCGGTGTCAACACCTTGCGCGGACAAGGCTTGGATATGAGTGGTGATCTCCCGCTTATTGCAAGTGTGGTAGATAATGGCGCTATCGCGAAGAGCGATGTGGGTTCGACTATTAGTCAGTTAGTGAATTCGCGTGCGTGGCAAGATGTTACAGAGGCTAAGGTTTCTGGTAAGTACGAGTTTGCTGAGTCGGGGTCTATTAACTTTGGTTTGAGCTCAATGAAAACTGAGTCGATTCAAAGGCAATCCGATATTGGTAATGCGACCATGCGGGGCGGTTGGAGTGTTGCTGCGCCTGGTGATATTGACCCTGGTTTGTTTGAGTTAATTAACTTTAATAGTTATTTTGATGATTATAATTCTGACTTGTCAGCTGGCGCTAAAGAATTCTTTGCTGATGCTGGCTACGGCGCTGAGCAAGCGACATCAAACATTACCGGTGTACGCGTCACTGATTTTGATGCAGTAGCACGGGCTATGTTTGCTGACGCGCCAGGCGGTGGTGTTCCCTACGAGGCCAATCCTGTTGACAGTACTGACCGTAAAATTGTTGAAAAGATAACGGCGGTTTATGTTGAGACTAATTTAACGGGCGAACTTGGCGGCATGGAGGTCGATGTGAATGCAGGTCTTCGTTATGAGTCTACCGATGTCGAGTCATACTCGCGCGTTCTTCCAAGGGCGATTACTTGGACCGCCGATAGAGACTTCAATAACACAGCCATCGGTGACCCTGCTACGACTCCTTATTCGGTTAGCAAGTTCCACTACAATAATTTCTTGCCTAGTATCGATTTCACTTTCCATATTAGTGAAGAATTGATTGCTCGTGCTTCAACCAGTAAAACAATTGGCCGTGCTCCATACGACCGCCTACAAATGGGGGCAGCTGGAGAGGCACCGTCAGGTGGACCTACGCTAGGTGGCGGTGGACCAGGCAGGGTTGGTAGCGGTAATGTTAAACTGAAGCCGAGTGTGTCAAATAACATTGATCTATCGGTCGAATATTACTTCGACGATACTAGCTATGCGTCAATTGGATTCTTTGAGAAGCGCGTACCTAACTGGATTGGTAATATAGAAGAAACACAAGTTTTCCCTGACACCTTGGATCCTTCAGCGGGCCCTCGTGCTGAAGCGGCTGTGGCTGCTTTAGAAGCTGCTGGTGTTCCCGTAACCGATCGAAACCTTTTCGAGCAAGTTGCGAGAATGAATGGCACTGATGCGGGCTGTGTTAACATAGAAAACTCTGGTCTTTGCGGAAGTGGCGGCATTGCATCGGGTGATGAGAACACTTATCTAGAATATAAGGATGGAGTAAATATTGTCTCCGTAGCAGATGACCCTGGTGTTGTTAATACCGTGGATTTGCCAACAAACTCTAAAGACTTTGCCTTAAGTGGTTGGGAGTTCGCGGGCCAATACTTCTTTGGTGATAGTGGTTTTGGTGTTCAAGCCAACTACACCGTTGTTAGTGGTGATGTAGGCTACGACGTTTATGCCGCTCCTGGTGCCGCGCAATTCGCGATAACGGGGCTTAGTGACACGGCTAACCTTATCGGTATCTTTGAGAACGACATGTTTCAAGCGCGCCTTGCGTATAACTGGCGAGATAAGTTCTTAAGTGATGCCAATGTGGGTGGTGGCGAGCCCGAGTTTACCGAAGATTACGGTCAAGTTGACTTCAGCTTTAGCTACTTAGTGACTGACAGCTTAACGTTAACATTTGAAGGCACTAACCTTTTAGCTGAAGACAAGAAGACCTATGGTCGCACTGAAAACCAAGTGAGGTACGTAGACATATTAGATTCTCGTTATGCGCTTTCTGCGCGTTACAATTTCTAATAAGTTGTAGTTGATGTTAGCAATTAAAAATGCCGCTCGATGAGCGGCATTTTTTTAGGTGGCTCATTTTTATTAATACGACAAAAAAACGAAAAGAAGATGAAAGATATTCAAGCATTAAGCTATGAGCAGCATGAAACCCTTGGTTATACCGAAAAATACGGCTCTGAATTCGGGCACCAAGTAGGGGCAGTGGTGATAATGCCCAACGAATTCTCTAAGGCTCAACGAGAATACCCAATTTTATTTCGCAAGGAAGCTGAAACTGGCCGTTTTTTGCCAGTGGCTTTGTTAGGCTTTGAGGAGCATGAAAACCTCTTTCTGCTGGAGGGGGAGGGCTGGAATGCGCGATATATTCCACTATCTGTGAGGCAGGGGCCTTTTCTTATAGGACTTCAGCAGCATGAGACTGAGCAGCGCCTTGCTATATACGCAGATCTGAATGACGCAAGAATTCAGAAGGGTGTAACGCCCGCTTTGTTTGATGCGGATGGCAAAGCTTCTAAGGCGCTCGAGAAAATACGGGGCGTGCTGTCAGAGCGCCATAAGGGCTCTGAATTTCTTGAGCCTATGGTAGAAGCTTTTTTAAAATACGATCTACTTGAGCGAGTTGCGCTTGAAATTGATTTGGCTAGTGGCACAACGGTAAAGTTTGATGCTGGCTATACGGTGCATATTGAAAAATTAGTGTCACTAGAAAGCACCGCTGTGGCTGAGTTGCATAAGTCTGGATTTTTATCACTTGCGTATAATGTTGCCGACTCAGTCAATAATATACAAGGCTTGATTGATATCAAGAATGCAAAGATGAAGTAAGTTAGCATGCTTCACATTGATTAATATGAGCGTAACTATGACCGAACACTCAGCAGCAAGCCCTATACGTAAAATTGTTATCGCGGGTGGAGGGACTTCAGGTTGGTTGGCAGCAGCAGCCATTTCCAAGGTATTTGGGAAGAACTTTGATATTACGTTGGTTGAGTCACCAGAGATAGGACGCATTGGTGTTGGGGAGGCGACTATCCCTACCTTACGGGTGTTTCATAAACTGCTGGGTATCAATGAGCGGGAGTTTATGGCGCATGTACAAGGAACGTTTAAATTAGGTATTGAGTTCAGAAACTGGGCTAACAAGGGGGATAAATATTTCCACTCTTTTGGAATTACAGGAAAAGAATGTTGGGCATGTCAGTTTCAACATTTTTGGCTTGCGGGAAAAAAATACGGTATAGATGTCCCTTTTGGCGACTACTGTCCTGAGTCGAAAGCTGCACGTTTAGATCGGTGTAGTGATGAAGATAGTGGGCTTAATTATGCTTATCATTTAGATGCAACTTTGTATGCAGATTTTCTGAAAAAATTCTCACAAAAGCATGGTGCAAATCATGTTGAAGGAATGATCGAAAAGGTTCTCATATCCCCTGAGAATGGATATATCAAATCCTTGTTGTTGAAAGATGGGCGGGAAATAGAAGGTGATTTATTTCTAGACTGTACTGGATTTAAAGCACTGCTTATCGATGGAGCTTTGAATACACCTTGGGTTCCTTATGGTCATTATCTTCCTTGTGATTCTGCGATTGCCTTACAAACAGAGCTAGTGCGCGACCCTAGGCCTTATACGCAATCGATAGCGCATGATTTTGGATGGCAGTGGCGTATACCACTTCAGCATAGAGCGGGAAATGGGCTTGTTTACTCCAGTCGGCACGTTTCAGATGATGAGGCAATGGCCACGTTGATGAAAAACTTGGAAGGAAGTCCCGTTACAGAGCCGCGAGTTATTAAGTATGTCACTGGTCGGCGGATCAATGCTTGGAGTAAAAACTGTATTGCTGTTGGGCTTACATCAAGCTTCATTGAGCCTCTTGAGTCCACGTCTATTCATTTGGCAATGTCTGCGATTTATCGCTTGATGAGATATTTTCCACAGAATGAAATTTCGATGTCAAATGTAGAGGAGTTTAATAGACAGTCAGCAGTGGAAACGGATCGTGCACGGGATTTTGTTATTATGCATTATCACCTCACCCAAAGGGCTGATACAGAATTTTGGCGCTATTGTAAAAATATGAAGATCCCTGAGGCCTTGGCCAATCGAGTGCAGTTGTTCAAAGATACAGCTGCGATAGCGCTGGAGGAGAAAGAATTGTTTTTAAATGACTCATGGGTGCAGGTGATGATGGGGCAGGGCGTATCGCCTAGCGCATATCACCCAATAGCTGACGTGATGGATGAAATGGAATTGAAAAACTTTTTAGGGTACTTAAGGGGTAATGTTAGCGAAAAAGTATCTGCAATGCCCAGCCATCAGCGGCTTATTAATCATTACTGCAAGGCGGCTATGCCAGCTTAAGGGGGCGTGGGTAACACTTTGATGCTAGCGAGTACTGCGTATTTTCACTTGCAGTAAAATCTCACTCAGGTTCATTGTATATTCAAATGTGTGAAAAATATCGAGAGTTGTATGGAATCAATTGCGTATGAACTTTGCAAAGATTCAAGCATTAAAAGCTTTAGGGTTGGAAATGAACAGCAAGATGTTTTAGTTGTTGATAATTTCTTAGAGGGCGCCGAATCCTTAAAACAGGTCGCGGTGAATGGAAGCAACTTTTCATGTTCTGATTCTTTTTATCCAGGTGTTCGCATGCCGGTGCCTCAGGCGTATATCATCGCTATAGTCAAAAACCTTGGCTATTTTATTGAGAATTTCTTTCATTTAGAAGTGCGCAAAATTAAAAGTGTTACGTCAAGGTTTTCAATAGTAACTACGCCTCCACATGAACTGGAATTGAGGCAGCGAATTCCTCATTTTGATGCCCCGTCTCGCAAAGGTTTGGCTGTGGTACATTATCTTCAATCGTTTCCATCCATGGGGACAGCGCTGTATCGGCACAAGCCAACAGGTTTTGAGTATGTCGATGAGAGCCGCTATTTAGATTATGTGAACTCCATAAATCAAAGATACCCGACCGAAGGTGATTATCCAGAAGGCTATATTAACGGTCCTACAGATCAGTTTGAGGAAGTGATTTCATTCGACGCAGTCTTCAATCGATTGCTAATGTATCGAGGTACAAGCCTTCACTCTGGGAAAATTGGAAAAGATTATAGCTTCGATCCCAACCCCGCCACGGGCAGGCTTACGGTAACGTCGTTTTTTGAATTTAATTAATTAAATAAGTGGTGGAGTTTAAAATCCCCAATGAATACTCCTGTTAAGAAAATCATTATAGTGGGCGGGGGGGCAGCAGGTTGGCTTACTGCCGGTATTTTGGCTGCCGAATACAAAAATCTTGCATCAGGTATACAGATTACCTTGGTTGAATCAGCAGATGTTAGTGCCATCGGGGTGGGCGAGGGAACTTGGCCGTCGATGCGTGCTACATTGAAAAAGATTGGGATACCGGAGGCGGATTTAATAACTCAATGCTCTGCATCATTTAAGCAAGGTTCGAAGTTCGTTGGCTGGAAAAACGGTATCGAAAGTGATGTTTATCATCACCCATTTACTATTCCGAATGGTTTTTCGGAGTGTAATCTTGTGGCTGCTTGGCAGGCCCAATTCTCTCACTTACCTTTTGCAGATGTTGTATCTATACAAAGTGCAATTTCAGAAAGTGGTTGTTCTCCTAAGCAATTTACGACTCCGGAATATGCTGGTGTAGTAAATTACGGCTACCATATTGATGCCGGAAAATTCGGAGAGCTATTGCAAAAGCACTGCACCGAAAACTTGGGTGTGAAACATATAGTCGGCCATGTCACGCATTTAGAATTTTCACCAAATGGCGATATTGCTACTGTGAATACTAAAGAGGCGGGAGCTGTCAGCGGCGACTTATTTATTGACTGCACCGGCTTGGCGTGTCTTCTTCTCGGGCAGCACTATGGAATTCCTTTTGTCGATAAAAATAAGTATTCCATTAATGATTCGGCCCTTGCTGCGCAAGTTCCTTACCCAGAAAGCTCTAGCCCCATAGCATCGGCTACAGTGGCCACTACGCAAACTGCAGGTTGGACCTGGGATATTGGATTGTCTTCGCGACGCGGCGTTGGTTATGTCTATTCCAATGCCCATATTACGGATGAACAGGCTGAGTGTGAGCTGCGTGCGTATATTGCAAAAAGTGTAGGGAGCGATGTTGCAGGGAAAGTGGCTACACGCAAGCTTTCCATTCGTGCCGGGCATCGTGAACAATTTTGGTATAAAAACTGCGTAGCTGTGGGGATGGCTGCTGGTTTTATCGAGCCTTTGGAGGCGTCCGCACTGGCTTTAGTGGAGTTGTCGGCCAGTATGATTCGCGATGAATTACCTATGACGAACGACACTATGGGGCTGGTCGCAAAGCGCTTTAATGATATTTTTGGTTATCGCTGGGAACGTATTATCGAGTTTTTAAGATTGCATTATATATTAACTGAGCGCCGCGACACTGAATATTGGCGGGATATGTGTAGCCCTGATGCTATGCCCGAAAATTTGCGCCAGCAATTACTACTGTGGGCTCAGCGCCCGCCTTATTACAATGATCTGATTCAAGCGGAAGAAATTTTTCCAGCAGCAAGTTACCAATATGTACTTTATGGAATGGGGTTCAGATCCGATATAAGTGGTGTTATAAAAACGTCTGATAATCTGAGTTTAGGCTTGGAGAAGATTAAGGATAACTTTGATAAATCTCCTAGGTGCGTAAGTTTACTGCCGTCAAATCGAGAGTATATTGACAATGTTTTTAAATATGGCATACAAAAAATTTAATGATTTCATGAATTTCTATATGGCGCCGTCACGTTGTTTGGGCCTCTTGATCGGTTATCAGGTTTAGGGCGGTACTACACTTCTATTTATCGCCAATTACTGTAAGTCTCAGTAAATAGCGTATGGCAAGCTAAATCAAAGCTTTCGCCGTTTGCCATTATCCGCTAATGTAATTACAAAAAAGGTGATTACATGCCCTCTCGTACTATTCCCCCTCTCCAATTACAAGCTACAGCCGATTTTTTTAATCGGTTGTATAATCAATTCGCGCATTTATTTTTAGATCCAAATGGTGATTTTTACAAGAGTGTTCAGGCGCGTTTATCCCCCACCAGTGAAAACCTTACATTTGAAAATTTATTAAATATTCAGCGTCTTATTTTTAAAAATATGGAGCTGCATAATCAAAAAGATTGGTACCCCATTTTTCATTGCGTGTATGTTCAAAGCCAGCGTACGTCGGCGTTTTCTAAGCAGTTATTTGCAGCGTTGCTGGCTGAGTGTCAGGCGGTTATTGGGCAGTGGCATTTTGATCATGTGCTCGTACCAGGATGTGGTAAATTTTTTGAAGTAGAGGACGTTTGTCGGTTGTTGCGGCCTGCGCGTGTGGATGCGCTTGATATTGATTATCAGGATATCGAGTTTTCCCGTGCGATGGCGCCGGATTTGGCTGCTGTGCAATGGAGGTATTGCGATCTCACGCAGCCGCTAAATCGCAAATATGACCTCGCTCTGCTACTGCACCCTCAGGTTTGTGATTATGATCGCCTGTGGGCCTCTCCTACCTATAAGCGCTATGGCGATGAGTTTATGGTGCCGGCTGCTGATTTACAGCGTGCGGCCACTTACAAATTTATTCCGCCTACATGGTTGGCAATATTGGACAACAGCTTTACCGCCTTGAAGCAAGGGGGGCATGCTATTTTTATGTGTTATGAGCATAGGGAGCTTGCCATGATACAAAGTTATTTAGAAAACAAACCGCAGCTTAAAATTGCTTACGCGGATGTGAATACACTCACCGTAGACCCCGCTTTCAGCGCTGATATGCTCGCTTGTTTAAACGGGCCACAACAGCCGTCGGCCGAGTTTGTGGCCATGGGCGCGTATAGAGCCGTCATGGTTGTTTCTAAGCAATAGCCCGCCGCCTCGCCGCACTTTGTTGTCATCCTGCCTACTGGCGGCACCATGTTAATGTGGCGCTGCTTGCTTTTCTTATGATTCAATTCTTATTTTTGGTTGTTTTTATACCATATATATTTGAATTGCGTCTCATATTCGATAGCGCGTCCATTGATTCCTCCTTATTTTTAAAAGGCTGTGTTAGATTCCAATTGAGTATTCAGTGATTTTTTATGCTGCATATGGTGTTTTATATAACAAATAAAATTGGTTGAAACATTAAAATAGGTGGCCCTATGTTCAAGCGCGCTCTCATTGCAACCCTGGCTTTTAGCCTTGCGGGGTGCATGGGCACGACAACAGAAGAAAGTAGCTCCAGCATAAGTAGTTCGCTGGCGACCATAAGCAGTAGTCGCTCAAGCTTGCCGCAAACTGCATCTTCTGTGTTTAGCTCTATCGCTCCCAGCTCGGTTAACTCTGTAATATCTTCATCGTCAATTATTTCGAACAGTTCATCGCCGGCTGCGGTGGCTATTCCTAGCAAAATACAGTCTGAAGACTTTACCGGTTATCAAGATTCCACCCCAGAAAACAAAGGAAATTGCGGCCCCAATCAGCCTGTAGATATGCAGCCTGTTATTGAGGGCAATATAGGGATGTGCGACATTAATTGGACGGCGGCCGGAGAATGGTTGGAGTATCAAGTTACTGTAGCAACGCAGCAGCGCTTTGAAGTTGTTGTTAGCTTGGCTTCGCTCGGGCAGGGCAAAAGCATGAGTGTTTATGTGAGTGGTGATTTGGTTGGAGAAGTGCTTGCACCAGCTCTTGGGTGGGCAACCTACAGAAATCTCAATGTTGGGAGTTTGGTTCTGCCTGCTGGCGAGCACACCGTGCGTGTAGTGATGAATACGGGCGGCCTAAATTTTAATTTTATTCAATTCAAAAAAGAAACACTTTCAGTCAGTTCGTCTAGCGCTCAATCGTCACTGCCTTCGGCAGATAATTTGAGGCTCGGTCGCAATGAGTGGGAGGGGCAATGCGCGAACTGCCATGGCCTTGATGGCCAAGGTGGTGTGGCATTCGAACGCCCAATTAATTTATTGCAAAAAACGCGCAGTGAATGGATTGATTATATTTACAATTTTATGCCATTAGGTAACAGCGCCAAAGTGGCTTGTGATGTGGAGTGCTCCACTTTGGTTACCGACTTTATGTTGGCCGGTTACCCTGGTACCGAGCTAGAAGACGTGAGTTGTAACGGTGAGGTCGAAGATCATTTAAATCCACCTATCCGCCTTTTAACAACGAAACAGTATGAGTTATTAATTGGTGATGTTTTTTCTGCGTTAAATCTAAACCTTGATAATCTATTCCCACAAAAACTCATGAAGGACAGCCTAGTTGGCGGCTTCACTAATAATTCTGGTGTTGTTGTGGATAACAATAACTTGGATGATTTGCTGGCGGTAGCCGATAAGGTTGGCGATGCCGCAGCGAGCCAATTTAGCCGTTTAGTGGCTTGCGGTACTACCGATAATTGTATTGAACAGTTTGTGCTGCAATACGGCAGGCACTTATTTCGTGACGCGCCAACAAATACCCAAATTACGCAATTGATGAATTTATTTAAAGAGGCAAGTAATACAGCGCAAGGAATAAAATCTGTAGTTATGGCGTTATTGCTTTCGCCGCAAACGGTGTATCAATATGAAAGCGCAGTGGATACCCGCACGTTATTACCTGGGCGAGAATTAGCAGCGCGTTTAAGTTTTATGATTTGGAATGCCGCACCCGATGAAGCATTATTAAATAAAGCTAATAGTGGCGCGCTAAATACCAAAGCAGGTGTTATTCAGGTTGCAAATGAAATGCTGAAGGATGCTCGCGCAACGCAGGGGCTACGCCAATTCTACCAGGATTATCTGCATATCGACCCAAGTTTTAATTTATTGGCTGGCGCTGGCGGTACGACGAGTGCACCTAAGGGGGAGTGCTCAACCACAGCGCAATGTAAGCAGCTATACGACGGCGCTACAGACTGTAATAACGGCGTTGGTGGTATATGTTATTGCGGTAATGATGCGTGCTCTCAAGTGAGCTCGGTAGGGAATAGCGGTGTTGAATTTGGTATTAATGGTCGCCAAGCTGCAGAAGATATTACTCGTTTTACTAGCTATTTAACGCGCGAAAGTGAAGGTACATTCCAAGATCTTTTATTATCCCGAAAAGCGTTTGTTGATAATACAACGGCAAAAATCTATGGCGTTAGTGATCAGCAGTTGGCCTCAGGTAATAAATACCTGGGTGGCTCCAAAGTCATGTTGGATGAAAATCAGCGTGCAGGCTTATTAACCCGCATTGGTTTTGTTCTTCATGGCGGCGGGCAAGCAGTTGGCTTAGCCAGCCCAACCGATCGCGGCATTGTGGTGCGTAAAACTGTTTTGTGCCAAGAACTACCAGAGGCGCCTGGCGATGTGGCTTTCCCCGATTTACCAGACCCTGCCGAAAAAACATGGGTAGAAGTTGTTAAAGAGGTTCACCTCGCAGGGGACACCGTATGCAGCCGCTGCCACAAACCTATGGATTTAGTGGGTTTTGGTTTCGAGCATTACACCTTAAATGGCCAATATATTGATACATACCCCAATGGCAAACCGGTGGATGCTAGTGGCGAGTTTTATCCTATTGATGGCTTTCCAGCACAAAACCTTGATGGCCAAAGTTTTTCTGATGGTATTGGTTTAAGCGAACTTATTGCCGGTAGCGATACCGCGGCGGAGTGTTTCTCTTTGCGTTGGGTTAATTACTCGATGGCGCGCGATACCAATAATAGCGAGGATGCTTGTGCGGTAGAGCAAGTTGCCGCAGATTTTAAGGCTAACAATTACTCTTTAAGTGAATTAATTGTGTCTATTGTTAGTAACCCTGCGTTTCGCTTTCGCAACCCTGAATAACAGCACGAGGAACTATCGTCATGTCACACAATGATAAATACACACGCCGCGCCCTATTAGGGCGTGTTGGTGGCGCAGCTGCTGTTACGGCATTAACGCCATTTTTACCTTATACAGAAGCCGAAGCAGCGGTTGCGGCTAAGCCTAGGTATTGCTATTGGTTTACCCCTGTGAACCCCAAAAGTAGTTTGGTGGATCCTACTTTATCGACGTCAACGGCTGAAGAAAGCAATTTAAACTTTCGCGGTGCCTATACTGACCTCAACAGTATGAATAATAAAATGTCGCTGTATCGCGGCCTTACCAACATGGCGCGCAAAGATGGTGATCTCGGTGGTGGTCACCGCGATTCTTGGGTAAGCATGCTCGTGGGAGCGGCTCCTAAAAGGGGGCGCGTTTCTGCTGGCGGTACTGATTTAGGTGGCGGCGCGGGCATTGGTAATTATTCATCAATTGACCAGTTCATTGCCAATGAATTACCAAAATCAGGCGTTACCACGCCGCTAAAAGATATTCGTTTTGGTTGGGAGCACGCGAAAGATGGTTTAAATAGTGTTTCTTTTTATAAGGGGGCAGAGCAACTACGCGATGGCCAACCGAGCCGTCTTTTTAAGCGTATGTTCGATGTATCCGGTCAAGGTGGCGCGGGTTTAGATCAAACCTACAAAAAGAATGTACTCGACTATGTTTATGGCGATTTAAAACGTGTGCAGGGTAAGTTAACTGCTGACGATCGCATACGCTTGGAAAAGCATTTAGATTCAATTGATGAAGTTCAGCGGGTTATTAGTGCGGCAGAGAGTAATTCGGGGAGTTGTGAAATTCCTGATAGCTTAGAGAATAATGTTATCCGGTTAGATCAAGCAGTATTAGCTTTTAGTAAGTTAACCGCGCTAGCTTTTAATTGTGATTTAACCCGTGTAGCAGGCGGGCAGTTTCTGCCATACCAAGGTGGTAACTCTTACCATAAAATACAGGCTCAGGGGTTAAATACATTAGGTAATAAAGTCAATGCAACATGGCATTCGGCCACCCATGATAAAGGCGGTAGCGGTGCGGATGTTTCTGCATTTATTCGCGGCGTGCAAAAGTACCGCTGTAAGATGTATTTAGACCTTATCAATGAATTAAATTCATTTGATGAACCTACGGGCGGTACTTT
Source organism: Marinagarivorans cellulosilyticus (assembly GCF_021655555.1). Lineage (NCBI taxonomy): Bacteria > Pseudomonadati > Pseudomonadota > Gammaproteobacteria > Cellvibrionales > Cellvibrionaceae > Marinagarivorans > Marinagarivorans cellulosilyticus. The sequence goes on from NZ_AP023086.1 coordinate 1,529,978, forward strand.
GTTAGATAGCAGCATTGTTCATTGGTATGTGGAAATATCTAAAGATCACAAAGTAAGCGACTTGTTTAACCTTATTGCGGGTGGTGCAGGTCACTTTAAAATGGGTAAGCAATTTATTGTTGGAGGTAAAACGGGGGATAACGCCAACGCGACCCAAAACATGCTGCTAACCTCTATTGCAAATGCAATGGGTCTGCCTATTCAAAACTTTGGTGAAGCTAAATACCATAATGGACCTGTTCCGAATAAATATTTAGCTTAATAAAAAGGGGCAACATTGCGTTGCCCTTTTTTATTGTCGCTATTGGTTGCGCAGCGCATCAATTACTGGCGTTATATCCGGCATAACACCCCGCCAAAGCTGAAAAGACTCGGCAGCTTGGCCGACCAACATACCTAGGCCATCTGTTAATAGTGAAACGTTCTGCTGTTTAGCCCACAAAAGAAATGGCGTTAATTTCTTGGAGTACATCATGTCGTAGGCGCCAGTGTTTTTATTATTGGCAAAAATGCTCTCGGGCACCGGGGGTAACTCGCCGGCTAAGCTCGCAGAGGTACCGTTAATAACGGTGTCAAATTCATAGCCGGTTAAATCATCAAAACCGCAGGCGCGAATATTGCCGTAGTTATCGAAAATATCGGCAAGCATTTGTGCTTTTGCCACAGTGCGGTTAGCAATAACCACTTCTTTTGGTTGCTGGGCTAATAATGGCTCTAATATGCCGCGCACGGCACCACCAGCCCCCAATACTAAAATTTTTGCGTTTTTTAGTAAAAAGCAATTGCGCTGTAAATCATTGATAAGGCCTGCGCCGTCGGTGGTATCCCCTAATATGCTGCCATCAGTTTGTTGGATCAGTGTATTTACCGCTCCTGCAAGCTGTGCGCGTGGGGTGAGTTGATCTGGAAAGGTAAAAGCGTTTTCTTTAAACGGTACCGTCACGTTTAGCCCTTTACCGCCACTGGTAAAAAAACGTTTTACATCTTTTTCAAAGTGGCCTAGCTCAATGAGTATTTTTTCGTAACTCAGCTTTTGCTGGGTTTGTTTTGCAAACAAGGTATGGATTGCAGGGGACTTCGAGTGTGCAATGGGGTTGCCAACAACGGCATAGCGATCTTGCATTAATTCGTATCCTAGAGTGTTAAGTATAAATAGCGCACAGAGTGTTAGCTGGCACGGATTATTTTTCCGGTTATTAAATGCTGAATTTGGCTGGGTTTATTCGCATTACCTACAATGCCAGGGCAATAGCGTAATTGGTGACCAAAACGGTTGTTGGTGAAATAGCAGCGCGCTTTAAGGTTTGTGGTTGCAGGTTGCAGGCCTTGTGGATTTGCCGAGGTTGATACTATTGGGCTACCTAAGCGATAACACAGTGCCTTTACAACGGGGTGCGTGGTTACCCTTACAGCTACAGTATCAAAGTCGCCGTGTATAAAAGCGGGGACGCGATTGTGATGCGGAATTAACCAGGTCTGTGGGCCGGGCCAGCTTTTTTGTAGTTGTGCCTTGTGTGTATCGCTTAAATCGTGAAGTAAAAAATCGAGCTGCTTTACATGGCCGGCAATCAAAATTACGCCTTTAGCTTGCGCGCGATTTTTTAACTGTAGGATCTTTTCAACAGCACTGCGGTTAAATGGGTCGCAGCCCAAGCCCCATACTGCTTCTGTAGGGTAAGCAATAACTTCTCCTGCAGCTAAAGCATTCGCACATTGCGTGATGTTGGGGTTAGCTAGGTAGAGGCGCTCTGAGTCTGTATGTGGTGTAGTCATAAGCCTAATCAAACTGCTATAGGGTTAAATGCGGCAAGTTACCGTAATTGACGCAAGGGCTCAAGCTTCCTGTAATTAAGGGGTATCCATTGGGTTGGCAGCTGTCACAATTTACTTATAAGATAGGGTTTACCTGTATTCAAATAAGGGGTGTTACTATGTTATGGCTTTCGATATCGACTTTAACCAAGACGCTGCGCGCGATGGTATTGGGGGGCTTGGTATTGGCATTGTTTTCCTGTGCCGCAGCGCCTACAACGCAAACCGAGGCTCCAGATAAAATCACTTACGACATGAATAGCTGGCGAGATGTTATCCCCAGTAATTGTGCGCGTTACTTTGATGGTTGCAATAATTGCATGCGCAGCGATGCGCAAAGTATGGCGGCCTGTACCCGCAAGGCGTGCTTCGAGTACAGCATGCCGCGCTGTTTAGATTCGCAGCCGGTAGAAACTGAAACTACTAGTTACAAAAAAGTGATTTATCAGTGTGATGACGATGTAGTGTTATCGGTTTTTTATGGGGAGTATCGTTCAGATGATTTGCGTATTAAGTTAACGCCAGAGCAAATATATTTGAGTGATGGCGGTACTCATACGGCACATTTATTATCGCGAGAGCGCTCGGCTTCAGGTGAAAAGTATCGCAGTAAAGAAATCACTTTTCACGCTAAAGGCCAAAGCGCTACAGTACTTAAAGACGGCAAGGTGTCTTATCAAAACTGTACGCTTACCCCTTAATTATTGGGGGGCGTTTAATCATGGCGCAGTTTTGGCGTTGCTATTAGGTTGTAGCCGCTAAAGCATGCCCAAGTTAATAAGCCTACGACAATACCTGGCAAGCCTTCATACACATAGCTATTCCATCCTAAGTGGCGCCATACGTAGGCGCCTAAAAAACCAGCAATTAGCATGGTAATACTTGCCGCTTGTGAAGGTTTGGCTCCTAAGCATAAAACCAAAAGCAAAGGAACAAATGCACTACCTAAGCCAGACCAGGCCATAATAACTAGGTTAAAAACACTGTCGTTAGCGCTTAATGCGATACCTAGGGCGACAACGGTAAGTAACACCGTTGTCGCTTTTAAAAGCATCGTGCTTTCTGTTTTGGATTTCAGCAGGTCGTGGGTAATAGCTGCCGAGCAGCTCAGCAATAAAGAATCTGCGGTGGACATAGTAGCGGCAAAAATACCGGCCAATATTAAGCCAACCAGTACTGGCGGTAATAATTGTTGCGCCATAGTGGGCAGTGCTAGCTCCGCATCAAAACTGCCTGTATCGGCAATATAAACTCGGGCTAACATACCTACCGCCGTGGCCATGCAATAAAAAGCAATAAACCATAGGTAATACCAAGATTTCGCTTTTAGCATATTTTGGTTGTTGTCTAGTGTCATAAAGCGAACCATCACATGGGGTTGCCCAGCTACGGAAAACCCAGCGACTGTCCAGCCAACAAAAAACAATACAATACCGCTGATGCCATCAAAGGCTGTGCCTTTGGGCGCAAGTTGCATAAAGCCATCAATACTATGAAGGCTGTTAAGTGTTTGTGGTACGCCGCCAAGCTCTACCACTGCCATAACCAGCAATAGCGCCATCGCAAAAATCATCACGACAGACTGGGCAGCATCGGTCCAAATGGATGCGCGAATACCACCGGCAACACAATAAAGCGCTACCATTATTGCGCCAACAACTGCGCCAGCCCAGGTAGGCCAATCGAGCAAAACATGAAGGGCTTTACTGCCAGCCAACAGTTGCGCCGAGGCATAAGTTAATAAAAACGCCAGCGAAACCAAAGCAATTATTTTTTGTAAGTGAGCCTGATTACGGCCTTGCCAGGCGCTAAGAACGTGGCTGTAGCTCATGGCGCCGGTACGGCCAGCAGCTTTACGCAAACGCGAGTAAATTGTTAGCGAAGCTAAAAAGTCACCAAAAATCCAGCCTATCATTAACCATATGGCGGCAAGGCCGGTTGAGTAGGTATAGCCAATAACGCCAATAAACATATAGCCGCTGTTATTCGTGGCAACGGCAGAAAGCCCCACCAAGCTAGGGGCAACACTACTGCTAGCAAGGTAGTAATCTTTTTTAGTAAATTGGCTTTTACGGTAGGATAATAGCCCTACAACAACAAAGGCGAATAAAAAGGCACAAAAGGAAATAATCATAGGGTGAGCTTTATCTTATTTTAATTAGAGCCGCCAATCACGGGAATTGGGCTGGAGCGCGCATCGCGACCACGCACTATACGAACCACGCCTTCGTGGGAAATAGCGACATAATTTTCCATTTCTAATACGGTTTCAAATACATCGTAGAGCTCGCTTTTGGGTAATTTCTCGTCGACAAAAACGGTAATCGGCCGATTGGTACGCACGCGCTCACCAATGGCAATTGTTAAGTCTAAGCGCTGCCCTACGTGTTGAATAAATTGCATCAGTGTCATGCCACCGTAAGGATTGTCGGCATAACTTGGTGCACATAATAAGCTAAATAAAACAAGGGTAGAAAATACCCGTAGCATAAGGTTCTCCTGCGGTAGTTAATGAGTAGAACTGATCACTCTTTCAAAAGGCTCAAAACCTTTTAATTTTTCTAGCGCTGGGTCGGTGCTTATTTCTGAGCGGTAGCTTTCGTTTTTCTCAATGGCTTTTTCCAAAAACGATACAGACTCATCCAAATTGCCCATAGCTGCATAGGCGCAACCTAATTGATAAAACGCATGACAGTTTTCAGGGTCGATGGCCAGCGCCTGATGGCACAAGTTGGCTGCCCACTGAGGTTCATCTAGTTCCAATACAGTATCGGCTTTGTAGGTAAGGGCTTCACAGTCGTCGCTACGCATAGTGAGCAGGCGGTCATAAACGGCTATTTTTCCTGCTGGTGAGCTTTCTTGTTGTGCACGCAACCAAAGCGATTGAACCTCTTGGGTCAGTTCAATTTCGTTTTTATTTTCTTGAATGTGCTCGGTTTTCTTCTGTACTTCTTTTTCAATAATTTCCAAGCGTTGTTCATACTGATGCACTAATCGGGAAATCTCTTCGTCGGCTAGTGAGTGTACTCGCTCTTTAATTTCTCGAATCGATGTCCAGCCAACTAACACTAAAACGGAAGTAGCACCGGCAATAAGATAAAAGAAGTAAGTGATGGTATCTGTTGCGTAAGTAACGCCGCGATCAATGGAGCTGTGTTCTCTGTCGACAATTTGTTGAATGAGTTCGTGTTTAGTTTGTGCTTGCTCGATGCGGAGTTGTTTGAGCTCGTCCAATACGTAGCGCTCTACAAACGGGTTATAGAGCGGTGCATCTAATGCTTCAACGACTTCTTCAGCTGCGCTATCTTGCGGGCTGGTGTCTCTAACGGACTCGGCCTTAGCAGTTAAAATGCTAAGGCCGAAAAGACACAATACAAAAATGCGATACGTACTTGCCGTATTTAAGAAGCTAAGCATATGGCGCGTCCGTGATTGTGCACTTCAACTAACGCTGCGTGTAGGCTTTTCACGGTTTCGTCATAATCTTTTTCGTTGACGACAAACTGCATATCCACTTGGCGCATAGACTGGTGAATAGCCAACACGCTGACATCGCGGCTTGCTACAGCTTGTACTGTTTTGGCTAGAATGCCTGGTACCTGCATGTCGCTGCCAATAGCAGAAACAATAGCAACTTTTTGCTGATCAATTTCAGCTTCAGAGTACTTTTCTTCAAGCGCGGCGCGAATGCGTTTAACCGTTTTAAGGTTAGTAGCCAAATAGTGTGTAATGGTGTTGGCGTTTATATCTTTCGATACCACATGTGCTTTAAAGCGCTTAATTAAAGCAAGGATCTGAGTATCGTAAACCTCGTATTGGCCTGCCATATCTTGGTCGAATAACTCAAGGGCATAAATACCTTTGCAGCCGGCAATAATTTCTACACAAGGTTTATCGCTAATATAATCGCCGGTAATTAACGTGCCGGCATGCTCTGGCTCAAAGGTGTTTTTAACGCGCAGCGGGATTTTATTTTGGCGTAACCCTTTTGCCGCTTTAGGGTGTATTGCCTCCATGCCAAGGTTTGCTAGCTGGTCTGCCACATCGTAATTGGTGCGGCCAATGGGCACGGCATTGTCTTCGCCAACTAAGCGAGGGTCGGCACTGCTCAAGTGAAACTCTTTGTGAATAACCGCTTCACTGGCTGAGGTGATAACCGCCAAACGGCTAAATGTCATTTCACTGTAGCCTCGGTCAAAAGAGGACATGAGACCATCCTCTGAATGCGCATAACCCGTAACTATTGGCATTTCTTTGCTTAAATCGATACCCGAAAATGCAACGCGAATGCGGTCGTCAAGGGGGAGGTGCTTATCTGTGCGCCAGCCGGTTAAATCAACAAAACGTGCGTTGACGCCGTCGTGCTGCAAAAGTGTTGCAGTATTCCACGCGCTGTGAGCTTCCCCAATACTGGCTAGCATTTCGCGTACGGTTGCCAAATGTGAATCCAGTGCAAAGTGGCCGTGGGTACATAAGCTTTGCAAGTCTTGCAGGCATTTTTGTGCGTCGTCTAGGCGCTCGTTAATAAAGTCGTTTGCTTTATTTAATAGGGCGCTGTCGGGGAACAATGAAATATTAATGCTGTGCAATTCTTGGCGCAGGGCTAAAAATGCACTTTGCCAGCTGTTATCTTCCATACTGCTAGAAAATAAGCCGTAAATGCCGGGCAGCCCATTTTTTTTGTGCTCTAGTAATTTATCGGTAATGCCGCCGTAAGCCGATACCACAAATACCCGTTGGTAAAGGTTGTTTGAATGGGCTGGCTTGCGAATAATATTGTCGCGAATGGCGGCATAATCACTCATTGAGGTGCCGCCAATTTTTTCAATAGTATGCATGGGGTTTCCCTAGTTGCTACTTAATTCAAACTGACCGTCAAGCTCGTAAGCGCCTTGCGCGTTATGCACTTCGCGGCCGGTTAACGGTGGGTTAAAAACGCAAGCCATTTTCATTTCTGAAAAGGCGCGCAAAACATGTTTGTCGTTTTTGTCTAGGATGTAAACCGTGCCGGGTTTAATGGCGTAGGTTTTGCCATCGTCTAGTGTTTGAACTTCGCCTTCGCCGCTAATGCAGTACACAGATTCCAAGTGGTTTTGGTAGTGCATTTGAAAATCTGCGTCTTTATAGATGGTGGTGATGTGAAAAGAAAACCCCATCTTGTCGTCTTTTAATAGTAGGCGTGTGCTGTCCCAATTACCCTTAGGGTCTACTATTTTTCGGCCTTCTTTCTCGGCTTGTTCTAAATTACGTACAATCATTTAAACCATTAACCTCGGATTTTGATGAGAGAGTATGAAGCGCTAGCTAAAGCTAGCGCTAGGTAGGCGCGCTGAATACTTAGTTATTGGTATCCAAAACAACGTCGTCGAAGTAGCAGGATTCTTCTGGGATGCTATCTTCTTTGGCGCAGACCTCTTTAATGCTCTCTTCAATAATATCGATACCTTTTTTAAGGTTCTCGTCACTGATAATTAGCGGACAAAGGAATTTAACAATTTGGTCATCGGCACCGCTAGTTTCAATGATTAGGCCTTTTTTGAAGGCGCTTCGGGTAATTTTCTCGGCGAGATCACCGTTGATGCAGTTGATGCCCTTGAACATACCGCGCCCACGGTGAGTAAAGTTGCCGTCACCGTATTTGGCAACAATTTTTTCTAAGCGCTCAGAGATATACTCACCCTTGCGTTTAATTTCCTTAGAAAAGGTGTCGTCTGACCAGTAATTGTCAATTGCTGCTTTCGCCGTTACAAAGGCATGGTTGTTACCACGGAAAGTACCGTTGTGCTCGCCCGGTTTCCATTGGTCGAGTCCATCTTTCATCAGCAATACGGCAAAAGGTAAACCATAACCACTGAGTGATTTTGAAAGGGTAACGATGTCTGGATAAATTCCGGCTTCTTCAAAGCTGAAAAAGGTTCCTGTGCGGCCGCAGCCTGCTTGAATATCATCGATAATCAGTAAGATGTCGTGTGCTTTACAAATGTCGCTTAGGTTGCGCAACCAATCGAAGCTTGCAGCGTTAATTCCGCCTTCACCCTGAACGGTTTCCACGATGACTGCGGCTGGCTTGTCGATACCGCTGCTTGAATCACAAAGGACTTTGTCTAAATAAGCCGTTGTGTCTACATCATCGCCGAGGTAGCCATCATAGGGCATGCGAGATGCGCCCGACAAGGTGACGCCAGCACCGCCACGGTGAGTTGAGTTGCCAGTAACGGAGAGTGAACCTAGTGTTTGACCATGCCAGCCGTTGGTAAAAGAAATGATGTTCTCGCGGCCAGTATTTTTGCGCGCAATTTTAAGTGCTGCTTCTACCGCGTTAGTGCCGGTAGGGCCAGTGAACATAACCGTGTAATTAAAGTTGCGCGGCTTTAGGATTTTCTCACTGAATGTCTCGAGAAATTCCTTTTTGGCATTAGTGTGTAAGTCCAGCCCATGGGTGATGTTATCGCTCGCGATATATTCTAAAAGCTTTTCTTTGAACAGGTCGTTGTTATGTCCGTAGTTAAGCGTACCAGCACCGGCTAAGAAATCGAGGTACTCGTTGCCGTCGTCGTCGTAAAGAAACTCGTTCTTTGCGCGGTTAAACAAACGAGGAAACGAGCGTGCGTAGGAGCGAACTTCTGATTCGATCTCTTCAAAAATTTTCATTTGAACTCCGTTGAGTAAGTTATAAAGCTATAAAGTAATTTAGAAAGCAAAAGGGTGATTTCACTGCTAAGCGCTCTGGCCTAGCGTGTTGTTCCATGGGGCAGCAGCTATAAAGTCGCGGTATTAAATGGCCCGATGCGCGCTAGTAATTCTGAGTCGTGACGATTGTGGAAATGCTCGTGCTTATCGAAATAAGTGCTGCGCTCCAATTGGGTGTCTAGGTGCTTGCTGAGCTTAGTAAATAGTGCCCAAGAGCCCGCGTTGTCGGCGGTAATTGTGGTCTCAATAAATTGCACGTCGCGGCAGTTTTCGCGGGCTAGTATCTCTTGCAGCATTTTGCTGGCTAAGCCGCAGCCGCGAGCGCTTTCGCTTACGGCCACCTGCCAAATAAATAGGGTGTTACTTTTGCTCGGGGGGCGGTATCCGCTGATAAAGCCAACCAGTTCGTTGTCGCGCTCTGCGGCAACGCAGGTATCCGAAAAGTGGGTGCATTGCAATAAATTGCAGTAGCTGGAATTGGGGTCGAGAGGGGGGCACTGTTGAACCAAGGCGTGCACTCGCATGCCGTCGGTTTTTTCCGGTTTACGTAAAACCGTTTCGGTGTGCATAACTATTTTATTGCTCCGTATGGCAGAAACATAGTGTAGAAATATTTACGCATCTAAACAAATAAATGGCTGTTATTGGGTGATTTTTAGGCTGTTGGCGCGAATATCTACGCTGTATCGCCAAATGTTGCCAAAAAACAACGGTGTTGCTTAGTGCTGTAAACATAGTACACTAAGCAAAAAATATGTCCAGCCTAAGTTTTGATCAGCTTCAGGTGATTAATTTCAAATAATGACGATCCATTATTGCCATTTGATGGCGATTAGGGCCCCTATTTGGCTATTTCCTTTAGCTTGGCCCTTAAGGTAGGAAGGTTTAGCGCTTATTGGCCACAAAAGTACTTCGTGGTCTAAGCTTTATTTGCTGGTAATGCTCTTGCTGGCTAGCGGCCTTCTCAATCAAAGACTCATGCTGGTGGAGGGCCTGTGTATAATTCGACAGCAAAAACAATTTCGAAAGCAAAAACAATAACGTGGTTTGAAGGGATATTGGATTTGGACAGTATTGATAATGTATTGGTGGCGTTGCGCCGTGTTATACGCGCAACCGATTTGCACTCAAAGCATTTAGCCAAGACAACAGGTCTAACGGCGCCGCAAATATTACTGTTGCAAACAGTGCGCGATAAAGGCCAGGTAACCATTGGTGAGCTAGCCAGCGAGATGAGCTTAAGCCAAGCAACGGTGACGACTATTCTGGATCGCTTAGAAAAGCGCAATTTCGTTTTTCGCGAGCGCTCTAAGGAAGACAAACGCAAAGTGCATGCCTTTCTAACCGATGAAGGGCAAGAGATGTTGGTTAAAGCGCCCATACCGCTGCAAGACCAGTTTGCTAGGCAATTTGCCGATTTACAAGACTGGGAGAAAACCATGATTATTGCATCGCTACAGCGGGTGGCGCATATGATGGATGCTCAGCATATTGATGCATCACCGGTGCTCGATGTGGGCCTGCTGGATCGCCAAGATACAGCCTTGGATGCCAATGATGCTTATCAGGGTAAGGCGTAGCACTTTAAGAGTCGTTACAGTACGTAATGCAAAACGGTAAAGTAGTGAGTAACGCTACCGGCTAAAACAAAAAGGTGCCAAATGCCGTGAAAGTGTTTAACTTTTTCGTCGAATACAAAAAAGATAACGCCTACGGTATAGAGTACACCGCCAATAAATAGCCACATTACGCCGGTGGGCGTTAGTATCAGCCAAAGCGATTTAAAGGCCACGACAATCATCCAGCCCATGACTAAATACAATATTAATTGTATTACCCGTCCACCCTTGGCGGGCATGGCATCTAATACAATACCAATAATGGCGAGAAACCAAACGGCAGCGAATATTGTCCAGCCTAACCATCCATGCAGGGTTACAAGCGTGAAAGGGGTGTAGGTGCCGGCAATCAGTAAATAAACGCCTTGGTAGTCCAGCATTCGCAGGAAGTCTTTCCCCTTACCGCGCCAGCTGTGGTATAGCGTTGAAATAAAGTATAAAAAGAATAAAGATGTGCCGTACACGCTAAAGCTAATAATCTTCCACGGGTCGCCCTGCTCAACGGCTAATACCACTAAAACAATCAGCCCCACTAAGCCAGCTATAGCGCCGAGTAAATGAGATATGCTGTTAAAACGCTCGCCGTGATACATGGGTAATTCCTGCGCTAGTACGGTTATATTTGCGACCTTCATTGGTCAATCGCGTTCGTTTTATTTTCAACACCAGTGGTGTGTACCTGTGCTTTTGCAATGTTAGTTAGGGCAGCCGTAGGCAATTGTTGTGGTAATAGTTGCAGGTAAATGAATGCTTACCAGCTTGCGCTCGAATTATTACACTTTTGTGGCATGCGTTGACCCAGTGTAGTGGCAGGCGTAGATTGTTATAACTCAACATTTTTACAAGGGTGAAATAATGTTTGAAGCTATTGCAAGCCAGCACCTCGTCCCTTTTGATAATACTTTTAACCTAAAGCAATCCCTCACATTGCCTGCGCATTTGCCCAGCGAGAAAGAATGCAAAAAGGCATTAAAGCGTGCGGTAAAAGAGTTGGCTCGATTGCAAAATATTCTATACGCCAACGATAACCATTCGATATTGTTGGTGTTTCAGGCAATGGATGCAGCGGGCAAAGATAGCACTATTCGTCATGTACTTAGCGGTGTTAACCCTGCCGGTTGTCAGGTGTACTCTTTTAAGCAGCCAAGTCGTGAGGAGCTAGATCACGATTTTTTATGGCGTAGCGCTAAACGGTTGCCAGAGCGCGGCTGCATAGGTGTTTTTAATCGCAGCTATTACGAAGAAGTTCTCGTAGTGCGGGTACATCCTGAGCTTCTAAATGCCGAGCGCCTTGGTAATTATAAAAATATCGATCGTTTATGGGCGGAACGCTTTGAATCTATTCAGGATCACGAACGGCATTTGGCGCGAACTGGCACGGTTGTTTTAAAGTTTTGGCTTAACGTTTCTAAAGATGAGCAGAAGTCTCGGTTTTTATCGCGCCTGCAAGAGCCAGAAAAGCATTGGAAATTCTCTGAGGCGGATTTGGCCGAACGTGCGTTGTGGCCAAAATATATGAAGGCCTATCAAGCGGCACTTAATGCTACCAGTAAACCCTGGGCGCCTTGGTATGCCATCCCTGCAGATAACAAACCTTACATGCGAATGTGTGTGGCGCAGTTAGTAGTGGAGGCCTTGAAAAGCCTCAACCTTAAGTACCCAACGGTTTCAAAAGCGGAAAAAAAGCGCTTTAAATCGCTAGAAGAAAAACTGCTCACTTGATTGCAGTGGGCGGCAGTTTTGCATGCCGTTTTAGTGGTTAAGGGGCAATCACTTGCTCGCCTGAGTAAGTGATTTATTTAAGGTCACCTCTAAAAATAGTAATTTTTTTGTGAGTGCAAGGAAGTACCGCCCGGAGAGCCGCAGTTTACGTGGTGTAAATGAGGACTCGAGGACGGAGCTGACGCCGCTATCGCAGGAAAAGTGCATTTTTAGAGATGTCCTTAATGCTTTTTATCGCTGGGCGTTATTAGTTTCACGACTTGTGTTTCCATACTTTTTTGCGCCTCGGTAATATTGACACGGGTCTCCAGCTCACGATTTTGATGTTGAAATCGCATTTCATCACCAAAGCCACAAGCAACGCATTCTCGAAAATCTTTATCGTTTTCGCGGTACATAACAATGCGATCCATCGCTTTGCATTTAGGGCATACGGCGCCGGCAATAAAACGTTTTTTGGCAGTCATATCTAGGCGGCTATACCCGAGTGGCGCAGTAGTGCATCGACAGAGGGTTCGCGCCCGCGGAAATTTTTAAATAATACCGCGGCGCTTTGGCTGCCGCCTTGCGATAAAATCTCATCGAGAAAACGCTGGCCTGTAGCAGGGTCGAAAATGCTGGTCTCTTCAAAAGCCGCAAAGGCATCGGCAGATAACACTTCAGCCCATAAATAGCTGTAATAACCTGCTGAATAGCCACCAGCAAAAATATGGCTAAAAGCATTGGGGAAACGGTTAAACGCAGGCGCTGGAATAACGGCAACTTTTTTACGCACTTCGTTAAGCGTGCCTTGAATGCCGGCAAAGCTGTCGGTGCCGTAAAGGCTATGAATTTGCATGTCAAATAACGCGAATTCAACTTGCCGTACTAAGAATAAGCCCGATTGAAAATTCTTCGCTGCAATCATTTTTTCGATAAGGGCATCGGGCAGTTCTTCGCCGGTATCTACATGGGAGGATAAGGTTTTTAATACGCTAGGCTGCCAACACCAGTTTTCTAAAAATTGGCTGGGTAGTTCAACGGCATCCCATTCGACCCCGTTAATACCACTAACAGCGGCAACATCCATGCGTGTCATCATATGGTGTAAGCCATGTCCAAATTCGTGGAATAAGGTGGTGACATCGTTGTGGGTGAGTAAGGCGGGTTTGTCGCCTACGGGGCCGTTAAAGTTACAGACTAAAAATGCCACGGGCAATTGCAAGCCGTTTTCGGTTTGACGGCGTATGCGGCAATCGTCCATCCAGGCGCCACCGCGCTTGCCTTCGCGGGCGAATAAATCTAAGTAAAAGGCGGCGATTTTTTTACCGTCTTTTGCAATTTCAAAATAGCGCGCGTCGTTGTGCCATAAATCTTTGTCGTGAACTTCATTAACGTCTATGCCATACAGTTTATTGGCAACGCTAAATAGGCCGCTTAATACTTTAGGTAGGGTGAAGTATTGACGAATTTCTTCTGAAGAAACACTGTATTTTGCTTGGCGTAACTTCTCGCTGTAGTAGGTAATATCCCAGTGCTGCAGTTCGCTAACGTTAAATTCTTTTTGCACCCAAGCTTTTAGCTCGTCTAAGTCGTGTTGTGCGGCGGGTTTGGCTTTGCTGGCCATATCCTCTAAAAAGGTCACAACTTGTTCGGGGGATTGCGCCATTTTGGTCGCCAACGATAACTCGGCGTAATGTTTAAAGCCTAACAATTGGGCTAGCTCTTGGCGCAGCGTTAAAATGTTTTCCATTAGCGTGGCGTTATCCCATTTGCCAGCATTGGGGCCTTGGTCAGAAGCGCGGGTATTGTAGGCTTCGTACATCGTATGGCGCAGTTCGCGGTTGTCGGCGTAGGTCATTACAGCCATGTATACCGGGCCATCCAGGGTCAACACGTAACCGCTTTTTTCTTTTTGCTCGGCAGCGGCTTTGGCTGCGGCTTGTATCGATTCTGGCAAGCCGCTCAAGTTGTCGGCGTTTTCGGTATGGTAGTGCCAGCCTTGGGTGGCATCGAGTACATTATTGCTAAATTTACTGGTAAGTTGCGAAAGCTCGGCTTGAATATCGCCGTAGCGTTGTTGCTTGTCTTCTGGCAGGTCTATGCCACTCAGTTTAAAGTCGCGCAGGGCATGCTCTATGGCTGTTTGTTGAGCCAGGCTAAGTGTGCTGAATTGCGGGCTGTCTTTTAGTGTTTGGTAGGCCTCGCACAGTGTGCGGTTTTGCCCTAATGCTGTGTAGTAAGGGCTAAGCAGTGCCAATGCTTGCTCGTGCGCTTCGCGCAGCTCGGCGGTGTTGCAGACCAAGTTTAAGTGCCCAACAGGAGCCCAAGCTTGGCTGAGCTTATCGCCATCGGCTTCAAGCGGGGCAACAAGGTTGGCCCATGTGGGTTCGCCAAGGTTAGAAAGCCTATCTGCCAATATTTTCAGGTTATCTTCTGTTAGGGTTTTAACCGCAGGCACCACATGTTCGGCTTTAACGGCGCTAAAAGGTGGAAGTTCATGGCTTTCGAGTAACGGGTTGGCAGACATTGTTAAACCTTGTTGTATGAGTGGGCAATGCAAATAGAGCGTTTTTATTAATATAGGGGCAAATTAAGGAGTTGCGAGGGGCAACGGTAAGAATCTTTCTTTGTTGGCCCCGTGTGGATGCAAAACGCTATTTTTTAGCCGGTAGCGGTGTCTTAGGTGGGCTGTTTGTAGTTGCGCTAATAGGCGTAAAGCTAAAAGTAGCCGCAGCCTGCGCCGAGGTATCGACCTTAACCTTCACCGCTTTAATATCTGGAAAGCCATACACTTGTAAGCGCGTAATATTAGCTGCTGCCTTGAAGGGGGTATCTACGATGTATTGGTGGCTATCCCCGTGTATTAACAAAATGGGTAGGCCTGTGGCTTTGGCGCCGGCCACAATGCGCTCGGCAGTATTTTTGTAGGCTGGCGATATGGTGTTGCGCAGGCCAAACATATCGGCGTGTAAAGCAATAACAACGGCGTTGATGGTATTGGCCTTTGCGCTTTTAACCGCTTGGAATAATGCATCAATCCATACCGCATTTGCATTATCGCGGGCTAAGAATTCTTTTTGTTTGCCAGCATTATTGTTAGAGCCCACAACGTGCACGGTGGCGAACATAGCATCGGCATGTTGCCAGCGGGCGTTTTCTACGTAGGTTTTATACGCGGGGTCTTCGCTTTGGCGGTTTAGGGCTATTGCCTGTTTGCCTAAGCTTTGTGTGCCATGGAAGAAGGTGTCGCGTACTACATTTAAGCGCTCAAGCGGGGCGAAGCCACCAAAGTTAATGCGATGGCAATCTACCCATTCGTTGTCGCCAGGGGTGTATATCAATGGCTGCTCAAAACTGTCGAAGTATTTTTTTTGTCGCTCCATATTGGCGTTGCTACAAGGGCCTGCGCCCCATAAGTCCCCTACATGAATAGTGAGCGCTAGCGGTTGTTGGTTGATGTTGCGTATCAGTTGTTCGTAAATGGGATAGTCCCTTGGCGTAATATATGCGGTATCGCCAAGGGCGGCGAAGCTAAACGTTTTCGCCTTTAGCGCGGCGCTTGGGGCTAGTAATGTGGTGACGGCGGCAATGCGGTATAGCACCTTTTTAATGCGGAGTTTCACGATATATTCCTTGCGGGCCTGATAAAATCAGTTGGATTATGGTGCGTTTATGTGAACGCTAAATGATAGTGAATAACACACTACTTACGCATAGGTTATTTAATCCATACTTGTTTGGTGTTCACAAATTCACGAATGCCGTGTGGCCCCAGTTCTCGCCCCATACCGGAATTTTTAATGCCCCCGCTGGGCAGGCGAGAATCGGTTTTCACCAACCCGTTAATGGCCACTTGGCCGGCATTTAAACCTTGCGCAAAACGATTGGCCAAATCTTGGTTGCTCGTCCAGACCGAAGCGCCTAGGCCGTAATCCGTTTGGTTGGCGAGCTTTAATGCTTGTTCGGCATCTTTAAAGACACTCACGCACATCACTGGGCCAAAGGTTTCTTCGGTAAATACTGGCATATTTGGCGTTACGTCGGTTAATAGTGTTGCGGGGTAAAAATAGCCGCTTTCGGTGGGCAGCTTGCCGCCCAGCAAGCAATGTGCTCCAGCGGTAATCGATGCTTGCACTTGAGCGTGTAAGGCTTGGCGTAAGTCATCGCGGGCCAAAGGGCCAATTTGGGTGTCGTGTGCTAGCGGGTTGCCTACAATTTGTTGAGCAACCCGTTTTTTTAATTCTTGAATAAAGCTGGGGTAAAGGCTTTGTTCTACCAAAATACGTTTGGCGGCAATGCAGGATTGCCCCGAGTTATTAAAGCGCGATTGCACTGCGACATTAGCCGCTTGCTCTATATCGGCATCGGCAAAAATAACGCAAGGGTCGGAGCCGCCCAATTCTAAAACGCAGGGTTTAAGCGCGGCGCCAGCGGTGGCGGCAACTTTGCGCCCAGCCGCGCTAGAGCCGGTAAACGAAACCGCCGCAATGCGGGCGTCTTCTATTACGCTGGCTACGCTTTGGGTTTCAATCGCTAAGTTCACCAAAATACCTTGTGGAGCTTGCGCGGCTGTAAATACATCGGCAATGGCTTGCGCCGTTTGCGGTGTGTTGGGGTCGTGCTTCATTACACAAGTATTACCGGCCATTAAGGCCGGCACGCAGTAACGAAATGCCAGCCAGACAGGCATATTCCAAGGCAGTATGCCCAGTATTGGCCCTAACGGCTGATAACACACAAAACTGTGGGATGCATCGGAGGGCAGTGTTTCTTGTTGTAAAAAGTGGGCAGCGTGGTCGGCATAGTATTCTGCACAGCCAGCGGCTTTTTCTACTTCTTTTTCGCCTTGGGTTACAGGTTTACCCATTTCTTTTGCCGTTAAATGTGCAAGTGTGCTTTTTTGCTGGCGTAACTTGTCGGCCACCTGGCGCAATACTGCGGCGCGTTCATCAAACGTTGTGTGTTGCCACGTGGCAAATGCTAAGTGTGCTTGTGCCAGCCGTTGCTCTATTTCGTGCGGAGTTAGCGAGGCCTGTTGAAAAAACACTGCCCCTGTCGTTGGGTCTGTGGCTGTTAACATGAGGAACCTTAGTATTGATGATTGCCGGTAGGAGTAAACCCCCAATCGTATCAACCGTTCTAGCAGATAGCGAATCTCGTCTGCAGAGGCTGGCGTAACTGGTTATTATGCGTGTTCTTGTTAATTAACAATCTGGAGCAGGCTATGGTTTCCCCCGTACGCACCTTTAAAGGCATAACCCCAAAGCTTGGGGCCGGTGTATTTGTTGACCCCAGCGCTGTTGTTATCGGCGATGTAGAGCTTGGTGATGATGTATCAGTATGGCCATGTGCGGTTATTCGCGGCGATATGCATCGCATTCGCATTGGTGCGCGTACCAGTGTGCAAGACAACGCCATATTGCATATTACGCACGCGAGCGATTTTAATGCGGACGGCTGGCCATTAATTATTGGCGAGGACGTCACCATTGGCCACGGCGTTTGTTTGCATGGTTGTACGGTGGGTAATCGAGTATTAGTGGGTATTGGTGCAACGGTGCTTGATGGCGCTGTGGTACCAGACGAAGTGGTAATTGGTGCTGGCACGCTAGTGCCGCCGGGCAAAGTTTTAGAAAGTGGTTATTTATATATTGGTAGCCCATGTAAAAAGGCGCGGCCGTTAAAAGACAGCGAAATAGCCTTTTTTAATTATTCGGCTAAAAATTATGTGTCTTTAAAAAATGAATATCTTAATGCTGAGGAAAAATCATGAAAACACGCGCAGCGATTGCTTTTGGAGCCGGTAAACCCCTTCAAATTGCAGAGGTGGATTTAGACGGGCCAAAGGCTGGTGAAGTACTTATCGAAATTAAAGCCACCGGCGTTTGCCATACCGATGCATTTACCTTGTCCGGCGATGACCCTGAAGGTGCCTTTCCTGCGATATTAGGCCATGAGGGTGCTGGCGTGGTAGTAGAGGTAGGCGCTGGCGTTACCTCGTTAAAACCCGGTGACCATGTTATTCCTTTATACACGCCTGAGTGTAGGCAGTGTAAATTTTGTTTACACCCCAAAACCAACTTGTGCCAAGCCATTCGCAGTACGCAAGGGCAGGGGGTTATGCCCGATGGTAAATCGCGATTTTCATTAGAGGGTAAACCGATTTTGCATTATATGGGATGTTCGACATTTTCGAACTATACCGTGATGCCGGAAATTGCCGTCGCAAAAATTCGACAAGACGCACCTTTCGATAAGGTGTGTTATATCGGGTGCGGCGTTACTACCGGTGTGGGCGCTGTTGCATTTGATGCCAAAGTAGAGCCCGGCTCTAATGTTGTGGTATTCGGCTTAGGCGGTATTGGTTTAAACGTTATTCAAGGCGCTAAAATGGTGGGTGCCAATAAAATTATTGGTATAGACACAAACCCTAAAAAAGCCGCACTAGCAAAACAATTTGGCGCCACACATTTTATTAACCCCAACGATGTGGAAAATACAGTGGATGCTATTGTGCAATTAACCGATGGCGGTGCCGATTACAGCTTTGAATGTATTGGCAATGTTAAGGTGATGCGTGATGCCTTAGAGTGCTGCCACAAAGGTTGGGGGGAGTCTTATATCATTGGTGTTGCTGGAGCCGGGCAGGAAATTAGCACACGCCCCTTTCAGCTGGTAACAGGCCGCTCTTGGAAGGGCAGTGCTTTTGGTGGTGCGCGTGGTCGCACAGATGTCCCAAGAATTGTCGATTGGTATATGGATGGAAAAATCAATATCGACGATTTAATTACGCATACCATGCCGCTGGATGATATTAATAAAGCTTTCGATTTAATGCATAGTGGCGAAAGTATACGCTCGGTTGTGCTTTATTAATGACTGGAGCTGATATGGAACTTATCGATTCACACAAAATTTTTTCCGGTAAGCAGCTGCGTTATCGCCACCGCTCTGGCGTGCTAAATTGCGATATGGTGTTTTCTATCTACTTGCCGCCGCAAGCAGAGCACGGCCCGGTGCCTGTGCTGTACTGGTTGTCGGGGTTAACTTGCGATGATCAAAACTTTGTCACTAAGGCCGGCGCGCAACGCTATGCCGCCGAGCACGGCATAGCGATTGTTGCGCCAGATACAAGCCCGCGCGGCGAGGCTGTGCCAGATGATGCTGAAAGCGCGTGGGATTTTGGTTTAGCAGCAGGTTTTTATGTTGATGCAAGCGAAAAACCTTGGTCAGACCACTATCAAATGTATAGCTATATTAACGATGAGTTACCTTCTTTAATTCAAGACGCGTTTGCTGTTGTTACCAATAAAGCAGCGATTAGTGGCCATTCGATGGGGGGGCATGGGGCGTTAATATCGGCGTTAAAAAACCCTAACCGTTTTGTTTCTGTATCGGCTTTTGCACCTATATGCGCACCAATGCAGTGTGCTTGGGGGCAAAAAGCCTTTACCGGTTATTTGGGAGGCGATCAAAATAAATGGCAAGCATATGATGCTACGGCTTTACTGTTGATGTCAGAGCAAGCAGTGCCTATGCGTATAGATCAAGGTGCGGACGATTCCTTTTTGTTAGAACAGCTCAAGCCTGAAAAAATTCAAAGCGCAGCTAAGCAAAAAAACTACCCTCTCGATTATCGCCTGCATGCTGGCTATGACCATTCATACTATTTTATTGCCAGTTTTATCGGTGAGCACATTGCATTTCATGCTAAACATTTAAGCCGCTAGCTTTCGCTTGCGGCTTAAATACTGCGCGTTTTTATCAATAGGGCCAAAGCGAAGCTCTATTGATTTTAGGATTAAGAGTTAACTGTCAAATTATTAATGACTTGAGTAACGTTCTCGCGCTTTTTCACAATCTGCTCAGCCAGTGACTTTTGTGCTTTTGTATTAACTTCGCCACTCAGTACTACGCGGTCTTTAAAAGTGTCGACGTCAATAGATAAGCCCGATACGCTGTCGTTGGCGATTAGTTCGGTTTTAATTGATGCGGTAGTGGATGCATCTGCAACATACTGAGAAAAGTCACGATCTTTACTTTCGCTCATTTTTTCTCGTTTGTTGTCGCTATTTTCATCTACTGTTATTCGGTTATCTACGGAGCTAACGCCTTTAATGCCTTCGGCTATGTTTTCGGCAAGATCTTTTTCAATTTCAGAGTCGACTTCGCCTTCAAGGATGACTTTTTTACCTTCCACTTCAATATCGATTTCAAAAGGGTTTAAATGTTCGTTTAGGATAAGAGCTGTTTCTAGCTTGCCAGAAATTACACCATCATTGTAAGCGTCTTGTGTGTTTTCCCAAATATTCTTAGAGCCTTCTTTTACATCTGCCCAAGCATCTTTAGTTCCCTCTTTCACATTTTTATAGGTATCTTTTGTTGTTTTTTTAGCGTCGTGGTAGGTGTGCTCTGTTTTTTTCTCGATATTTTCGGCAGTATTTTCCATTTCATCACCCGCTAGCGCGGTACTTGCTGCAAGAATAGATGAGAAGGTTAAGGGTAAAATAAGGTTAGTTGAAAATTTCATAATTAACTCCAGTTTTTCTCATGTTGGATTTGGGTAATCGGCAATTTGCTACTACAACCAAGCTATTGCTTAAAGTGTGCCAATGTTTAAAAACTGCGTAATACGCCGTGTTGCGGCTAGGTGCTTGTAAAATTTTTTAGCATTTACCGCTATTGCGGTGTAACAATTACAAAATGCTTATTGTTTTTTCTTATGAGTTAGCAAAATGGTTTTGTGTGGGGTAGTTGGGGCGCTAGAGTGCATTGATAAGAGCTAGCTCACAAAATCGGCATAATCTGTACTCGGATATCGCAGGTTGGCTAAGTTAGAATCGCTCAGATTAAATTACTCGGGCTATTGCAGTTATTACCTATGAAGCATCTCCCTTTAGTTGTTCCCTTTTTTGCCACAGCTTTAATGGCATTACTCACATCTTGCGGTAATGACGAAAATTCTAAGCATAAAACGCGTCTACCTTTTGTGGCTCCGGCCGAGAGTACTCCTTCCCCGGGTGAGACTAGACGGCGATGGTTGGCAGGGGACCATCATATTCATAGCCGTTACAGCGGTGATGGCAAATACTCAGCGGCGCTCAATGCGCAAATGGCGCATAAGTACGGCTTGGATTGGATGGTCATTACTGATCATGGCGGGCCTAACCATAGCCAAGTAAATTTAGAGCAGGCCTATCCAGATTTAGTCGCCTCGCGTCAAGCTGTGCCTGAAGTGCTGCAGTTTTACGGAATGGAGTTTGATACCCCTGCGGCACAACATAGCAGTTTGATTATTCCTTATTCTTCAGCCGAGGCAGAGCAGTTGTTTCAAATAGAGCGTGATTTTAATCGTGAGGAAGAGCTCTATGGCAGTGCAGAAAGGGATTCTGAAGAAGATATGCTGGCGGCTTTATTGGCGATGCAAATATTTGACCCTGCTCCAATTTTAATGGCGAACCACCCTAGCCGCAGCGCCTACGATCTAGGTGCGTATACAAGAATAACCCCGCGTGAGTTGCGTGGTTGGAATGATATTGCGCCAAGTGTTGCTGTAGGGATGGAGGGCGCGCCAGGCCATCAAGCTGCAAGTATTAACTCCGACGGTAGCTTAAAAAGCTTTGGTAATCGTGGAGGGTATAACAGTTACCCAACTATGGGCGGATACGATCAAATGACCGCACAGCTAGGCGGGTTTTGGGACAGCATGCTAGCGGAGGGCAGACATTGGTGGGTCACGGCAAATTCAGATAGCCATGTTCATTATACCGAAGGTGGTAGGGATTTTTGGCCCGGGGAATATACCAAAACGTATATTTATGCCGATAAGAACTACGCAAGCATATTAGAGGGCTTACGAAAAGGAAGGGTATTTGTTGTAACCGGAGATTTAATTGACGATTTAGGTTTTACGCTAATTAATCGGTCGCCTCAGTTATCGCTAATTAATAACGCCGTTAAGCGCACGGCTAGGATTGGTGAAACGTTGACCATATTGCCCGGTGATACTATTCAAATTAAAGTAAGGGTTCGTGACCCGGAAGCAGTTAATGCATATGGCGATAACCCAAAGCTTGCGCGCATTGATATTATTCAGGGAGAGGCCTTTACCGAGCCGGTTGATCCGTCTACAAATAATAATGCTAATGTTACAGTTATTGAGCGGTTTTTTATTGATGAGCTACAGCACCGGCGGGGCTTTATTTCCTTATCGCTAAAAGTCCGCGATGTGAAAAAGTCGGGCTATATTCGTATTCGCGGTACCAATAATCGAAATGAGTTAGAGCCCGAACCAGATGTTCCCGGTGAAAACCCATGGCATGATTTATGGTTCTACAGCAATCCGATTTTTTATCAACTTACCGATTCGTAGACATCTTGTGGCGCGATACATTGATATTGCCCTTGCGAAAGCGTGTCGTTTAAATGTAATTGACCAATCGCAAAACGATGAAGCGTTAAGACCTCAATTTGAAAATGTCCAAACATTCGCTTTATTTGATGGTAACGCCCTTCGGTTAGAGTAACTTGTGCCGTGAATGGCGAGATAATCTTCAAGCCTGCAGGTTTTGTGGTGATATTTTCATAAGCAAAGTAAATACCTTGATGGAAAGCCGTAATAACATCCGAGGTAATGGGCTTGTCAACGGTTACGGTATATTGCTTGGGTACTTTTTTATGTTCATCATTAATAGTTTTGGACCAGCGGCCATCATTGGTAAGCAAAATTAACCCCGTAGAATTAAAATCTAACCGTCCAACAATATGCAGCCCTTGCCGTTCGTGTTGAGGGAGTAGATCTAGCACGGTGGAATGCTTGGCATCTTTCGTTGCGCTAACAATACCTCTGGGTTTGTGCAATGCAATATAGCGTGCGGTATTATTTTGTATGTTAACCCCATTGAGGCTAACAGATGTGAATTCACCAATTATTTGGTGAATACTTTGCGCAGGTTGCCCGTCAACAAGTATTTTTTGCTGCGCAACCAATAACCGAACTGCACCCATAGCTATGCTTGTGTGCTTGCGAATAAAGCGATCTAGGCGGTAGGTTTTGGTTTTCATAGTGAAATTGTACCTGAGTTATCGCAGGTTGTGGGGTGGCCCAAGCTGGCTACATTAGACGATCGCGCTGTTTTCATGTCTGAGGGGAATATTAATTTGTCTTTGAGCTTTTAATAACTGGGCATCTATAAAGGTGCTTTTCCACGATAGTGGCTTACAGGTTTTTGCTTATCGACATCCTATCCTCGATAGTTGCCCATGAGTAATTCTAATCAACCACTACCTTGTGGTGGTGTAAGCTCTAATAAGGTGCTTCCTGAACTGATACAAAACCTGAATTCAGTCCATCCATGGGCATTAGCTCCGCCCTAGACCAAAACGCCAAGGGAGTTTTAGGTTGCCAACAGGCAATCGGTCGGATTAACGCCCAGAAGGGCTTCAAAAAATCCTCACAAATTAGAGAATTAATTTGCACGGCCTTGCTACCCGAAGGGTGATGCGCTGAGTGCTTTACCCTGCGTAAACTGCGGTTCTCGGCTTTTTATAAAAGGCGCTTTGTGGTTTAGTCATAAATTTGGCATCTACTGTGAAAACAAAAATAAATTGTATGGGGTGTACTGCTTTTGTTAGCGTAATGGCGCTTACATCTACCGTTGTTTTTGAGGACTGCAGCACTTATTTTTACTTAGCTTTAGGGTTTTAATTGCGATAAGTTTTTAGATCGGTAAATATACTTTGAAAAATAGATAATGTGTTACCAAGGTAATAAGTGGTAAGCAATACCACAATATAAGTTCTATTTAAGACCCAGTTCATGGAGATATGCGCTTTTAAATGTGTAAATGCCGGCTATCATTAATGAAAGATTTAATATTATAGAGTATGGGATATTATTCTTCTGCAGGACGTTTCATTGGCATAAGTGGATGCAGGAAAGTCGGTGTAAGCTGTATAGGTCATAGATGTATGAAGATTTTGGGGCTGGCTATTCTACTTGTTGTTCTTGTCGGGTGCGGTAGCCCGAATGAGCAGCCTGAAGTGCCGCAAGCTTCTACAATTCCTAAGGCTCCTGCAGCCTCTACAGCTCCTTCAAGTAACTCTGCAGCCTCAAGTAAATCTAGTGCTGCGTTTAGCTCCAGCGAATCTAGCGAAAGCACTGTGAACTCTGCTGAAGCTATATCAAGCTCGTCCATAATTGGGATGGAATCCACTATTCATCAAGATGTTATCCAAGCTGCGTGTGCGGCTTGCCATAACCCTTTAGGTGTTGCGTCAAATCAATCATTATTATTCGCTATTGGTGATAATAATGTGGAGCAAGAAAACCTTACCATATTTAATGCCTTCGCATTAAATACAGATGCGCGCTGGCTATTAGAAGTTGCTGCTGGTGGCCATAATCATGGCGGCGGGCAACAGTTGGTAGAAGGTAGCGAAAGTTTCGCAATGGTCGTCGAATATCTTGAGGGTATTACAGGCGAAGACCTTAGTGAAGGTATTGCGAATCAAAAAAAATATACGATTGAATCACCCGCCACAACTTATCGACGCGCAAGTTTATTATTGACGGGAGAAATACCCGAAGAAAATATGTTGATTGCTATTGATGGTAGTGATGAAGCCACACTGCGCACTGCCATTCTAGAATTAATGCATGGCGATGGTTTTAAGGCGTTCTTAAAGCGCGGGGCTAATGATCAGCTGTTAGTGCGCAGTTTGCTTGAATCCAAAAATCTACGTGCAGATTTTCAATATTATTATCCTATTTTTCGAGAAAGTTACATTGTGGATAATACAACCAACCTAAATTATCTAGATCGTGTTTTATTTGAACTAGCGGAAGCTCCATTAGAGTTGATTGCGCATGTTGTACTTAATGATCGCCCTTATTCGGAAATATTGACTGCAAGCTATACAATGGTTTCTGAGCAAACAGCTAGAATCTATAAAACAGAGCTATCCCCACAAAGTGGCGAATTTTTACCGGCCATTAATTTTGGTCAGCATGTCTCTGAATCAGACAAAAGGCATCCATTTTGGGATTGGGATGTATCCAGAGCTGTAACTATTCCGCATGCAGGTGTTTTAACCGAACCTTCTTTTTTACAACAATACCCAACCACCGCAACAAACCGTAACCGTGCGAGGGCGCATTGGGTTTATAAGCATTTTCTAGGCTTTGATATTGAAAGTGCTATGACAAGGACTATTTCAAATACTGCACTGTTAGATGACACCGAAAACCCCACGCTTAATAATATAGCATGCACGCGTTGCCATTCTTTAATAGACCCTATGGCCGGAGCCTTTCAGAATTTCTCTGAGCGTGGTATGTATAAAGCCAATGCGGGTGGTATAGATTCTTTGGATGAAGAGTATAAAACTTCCCCATTGTATGCGGCGGGAGATACTTGGTATGCCGATATGCTACCGCCAGCTTTTAACGGAATAGCTATAGCAAGTAAAAATGCCTCGGTCCAGGCTTTGGCTAAATTGCTGGTTGAAGATCCCCGCTTTAATAGCGCTGCAGTAAAATTTTGGTGGCCGGCAATTTTTGGTGAGCCGATGTTTAGCGGTGCGCAGCCTAGCAGCCAATATAGCGAAAAATCAAAAACCTTATCGTCACTGGCTAATACTTTTGGCGCAAGCCAACAGAATTTACGCCAATTATTGGCTGATATGATAATGTCTGATTGGTTTCGTGCCCAAGCGGTCGAGCCTGCTAATACTACAAGCCTTGTTGTTAGTTCAGGAGGGCGGCGATTATTGACACCTGAAGAATTGGCCAATAAAACAGCTTCTTTAACGGGGGTATATGACGATCATTTAGTTAACGAGATGGCCGTGTTATATGGTGGTATTGATTCATTTAATACAACCGAACGGCTTCGTAATTTAAACGCAATGATGCTACGCGCCGCTGAACGTCATGCGTTGACTAATGCTTGTAATATTATAGTATCAGAGTTTTCTTCGGCGGCGCCGTCTCGGCATTTATTTAATCTGGTCGAGCCTTATTCAACCCCGAGTGCGGCATATACACAAGATATTATTTTTAGTGAGATAGAAAAGCAGAGCGTTGATTTTTCTATTACTGTTCAAGCGCTGCCTGAGCAACGAATTAGTTACGTAATGACATCTTTAACTGATGTATTTGAAGATAATAACCTTAACAATACTGAAATATATAATATTACGGTAATCGACCCTAACGGCGCCGTTGTATTGGATGGCGATGCTCGCTTGTTATACCGCGAGCACGATTGGGTGACTGGCGAGCCAGCAGGCGCGTGGAATGCCCCGATTAAGCTGCGCAACGGCTTTGAGGTAAGTATTGAGGTGCCAGTTAGCATCAGCGGAACTTATGTCCTTCGTTTGTCGTTAGCGGCAGCGGCAATAGGAAATCATCTAAATATTACTGTAAGCCCCCAGCAGCTACAGGCAAGTGCGAGTGATGCCGCAAGTACACACTTTCGTCTACAAATGGCCAAGCTTATTGAAAGGATGCACGGTAAACGGTATGAGCAAAATTCGCCCGCAGTATTGGCGTACACGCAATTATTTATAGATCTACGTAACAATAGATTATTGCGCGGCGGCGAAAAAAATATTGTAGAAGGCGGTTTGCGTTGTGGCTATAGCAGCGGTGGAGTACCTACTCGTATTTGGGGGGCGGACCCATTCCTTAATTTGGGGGCTTGGCGTGGCGTTATGGTTAGCTTAATGACAGACTTTAATTACCTTTATGAGTAAGCAAAGTAGATATGTGAGGCCTACGGTATGGTAGAGCAGTTGAGGCGCAGGCATTTTCTTCGGCAGTTAGGTGTTTCGGCTGTAGCGGGGCCGTTGTTGCCCGCACGCGTATGGGGCGTCGAGCCAAATTTCACTGGGGACTTTCTTTTATATATACAAGTAGATGGCGGCTGGGACGTAGCAAGCTATTGCGACCCTAAAATGAATCCCTCGGAAGGGCGGCCTATCAATAACTGGGCGAAAGAGGCGTCCATACAAAGTGCTGGGAACTTACATTTTGCGCCCATTGCCAACAATGCAGAATTTTTTCAAACTCATTATGAAAAAACATTAGTGATTAATGGCATTAATGCGCGGACAAATATTCATAGTGCGGGTGCGCATTTTAATCATACGGGTTCTATCGATAACCATATGCCACATCTTGCGGCATTGTATGCTTACGAAGCTAGCCCGAATATGGCAATGCCGGTAATGGCTAGCAGCCAGTTCGAAGCTGCTGGGTTAATCACGCCTGCCGCGCTTAATCCAGCGGCCTTGGAGCTGATAAACCCCAATTTGTGGGATCCGGCCAGTGGTGATACTTTGCGCTACCTCCCAAAAGATGACCTTTCCTTAATACGTACTTTTAGGCAGGTTCAGGCCGGAAAAGCTGCGAATCAAATA
Source organism: Marinagarivorans cellulosilyticus (assembly GCF_021655555.1). Taxonomy (NCBI): domain Bacteria; kingdom Pseudomonadati; phylum Pseudomonadota; class Gammaproteobacteria; order Cellvibrionales; family Cellvibrionaceae; genus Marinagarivorans; species Marinagarivorans cellulosilyticus. The sequence continues at coordinate 1,557,226 of NZ_AP023086.1, forward strand.
TCCACAATAAATTTATTGCAAAAACAAAAGCAGCAAATGCTGGACTATTACCGTGCAGCTATAGCTGATACTCACGGCTTTGAGCATTTTCAAGATGTGTTCTATGAACTTAACGAGGGAAAGTTTAAAGCAAACCGCTATACCACTACTTTAAAAACCGCACTAACGGCTTTTAAATCGGGTTTAGGGATTGCAGCTGATGTACCTATTAAGGGTTTTGATACGCATGAAGAGCATGATCTACAGTTTGCCGAACGCGTTACTTTACTTAATGATGCCGTCAGCTGCGCGTGGCACTACGCCGAGCAGTTAGGTATTGCAAATAGGTTGGTGGTTGTAATGGCGTCTGACTTTGGGCGTGCGCCTTGGTATAACCGCCAGAACGGCAAAGACCACTGGCCATATGGCAGCACCTTAGTAATGAAGAAAAATATGGCCTGGACGAACCGTGTAGTGGGTTACACAGATGAGGGCCATGTGGGGCAACCAATCAATCCGTTCACTTTAAATGTTGATAAAATGAACGGGGTAGAAATAGAGCCTGGGCATGTTATGCAGGCGTTGCGTCAACTTTTGGGGCTGGCTAATAGCGAAAGTGCAGCCAAATTTCAATTGGCGATAGAGCAAGAGTTTAATTTTTTTAACACTTAACCCTAACGTTACATTAACTTTTGGCCCAGGATCGCTTCGCTGCTTCTATAGCAGTATTTCTAACGTCGTACTCAATGTTTCTGGATCTCACCTAGAGTGACTAGTATCAATCCAAAAAAATCTCCGTTCAACGCTATAAATACCACTCTAAAAGCTCCTGAACTCAATATCTAATGCAACGTTGGGGTTGTTGGGGTTAAAAGGACCGCGTTGATAGTGCTTAGGCTAATGGACAGCAAGCGGCTCTTTGAGTTCTTGCAAAGCACGCCCGATAATTTTTGGGGCAGGGTATTGCGTTGTATCGTGCTCGGTGCCGTTTAGCTTCTGCCATACTAAGTCGACAATACCGCATTGCGGCTGGTAAGTGAGTGGGGCTTGCAGAAGAATTTTTCTAATCGTTTCTGCATTTCCTGCTGTGCAGGCATCGGTTAGTTCGCAAAGCAAGCGCTCTAGTTGAGGCCAGGGCCAATAGACTTCTTGCGCAGTCATGATGCGTGGATGATTTGTCGGTTCGACGTTATCGCCAATTAGCAGTTCTTCGTAAAGTTTTTCGCCAGGGCGCAGGCCGGTATAAACTAGCGCAATTTCACCTGAGCGATTTCTACTATTAGTAGAGCTGGCTTCGGCCACATCTAGGCCTGATAGTCGAATTAAATGCTTTGCAAGGTCGGCAATTTTAACGGGTTCACCCATATCCAATACAAATACATCACCGCCTTTGGCCATTGCTCCGGCTTGAATAACGAGTTGTGCTGCTTCAGGGATTGTCATGAAGTAGCGGGTAATATCCGGGTGGGTGATAGTTACTGGTCCACCATCTTTAATTTGTTGTCTAAATAATGGTACTACCGAGCCTGAAGATCCAAGCACATTGCCAAAGCGCACCATGGAGAAGGTGGTTGTCGTTTGTGTATCTGCAAGGGCTTGGCATACCAATTCTGCCATTCGTTTAGTGGCCCCCATAACGTTGGTTGGACGTACGGCTTTATCTGTAGATACTAATACAAAAGTTTCGACGTTTGCATTAATAGCTGCTTTAGCTGTTTGTAGTGTCCCTATTATATTATTGCTAACGCCCTCGATAATATTATGTTCGACTATGGGAACATGCTTGTAAGCGGCTGCGTGATAAACCGTCTGTACGTTAAAAGAGCGCATCATCGATTCGATTGTCGCGCCTTTTTGCACCGATCCGAGTAGCGCCTTGATGGGCACGTTTAGCCCTTCACTTGATGAAACTTGCTTTAAATCCTGCTCGATACTGTAAAGGCCAAACTCAGAGACTTCCAATAACAAAAGCTGGCTAGGTTGCTGCCGGATAATCTGTCGACACAGCTCGCTGCCGATTGATCCGCCAGCCCCTGTCACCATCACGACCTTTCCGGAAATTTTTGAGCACATTAATGATCCTGATGGCGCGGTGGCGTCACGACCTAGCAAGTCTTCAACGGCTACATCCAGGATTTCGTTAATTTTTGCTTTACCCGAAACCAAGTCCGCTACACCGGGTATTGTTTGTACGGGAATGTCTAGTGTTTCTAACTTTATTAGAATTTCACGCCGCCTCGCGTGGGACTGGCTAGGCATTGCCAGTAGAATCTTTTCTGCTTCGTGAAGCTCAATGACTTTTTTAATATCGCAAGGTGAATAAACTTTAATGCCCTGCATATAGGTACCTTGCAGGGTTGGGGAGTCATCCAAAAAAGCAACAGGAAGATAATCTTGCCCATGCTCGAGTGATGCAGCTAATTGTCGGCCAGCTGAGCCTGCGCCATAAAGTAGTACCCGAGGCTTAGATTGCAAATGTAAGCTCATGTATAACGCGCGCAAAATAAATCTAACTCCGCCGATAGTGAGTATGGCTATCATTGCGTAGATGAAGGGTACAGAGCGGGGTACAGATAAATGAAATAAGTAGCTAATTAAGGCTAGGCATAGTGCTGAAGTCATGACGCCAAGCATAAGTGGCTCGATCATTCGGTGAGTCATATACCTAACGACTGCGCGATAGAAGCCTAAGCGAATAAATATGCATAGGCTTAAGGGAATCGTGGTAAGTAAGAATATCCAGTCCGTATTCTTATAATAAAAGCTCCAGCCATCTAATCGTAAAACCATGGCCATACAAAAACTAAATGCAAGTAAGGCTGCATCTGCCAGCATTTGCAGTTGTCGTTTCTGTCTTCGCGATAGCCTAAAAAGAAAATCGATGGCGCTGGATTTGTATAATCGCAACATGCAGGTTCCTTCTTGGGTTTCAGGCTTTTTAGGTTTCTGAAAATAATAAATATTTAATGGTTTAATCTCTGTTCACTTTTTTAAAGCCGAGAGAATCCGGTGATTAGAATCACTGAAAATATAGTTTTTATATTTTGGATTTATAACTTCGGCTAGAAAATTGTTGTGAGCATAAGAGACACTCATGTATTTATCTTTGCGGGAGGTTATCAGTAGTCCGAAGTACATGAAAGTAAAAAATACGTTATTTACTAAAAACAAATACATTATTTCTCTGTGTTGTGATTTTTTTCGGCCTCATGTCTATTTGAGTGTCATCAGGTGTTTATTGGCGCCTTCAGGGTTTTGTTGTCGGGCTTTGGCCATGCAATTGGTATTTCGCTTTCACGCCGAATGTTATAAGGGAGTCAATGCGGGTTGTGGTATGTATGTGATTACTGTCATAGATTGTTAATAATTATTTGTTACTTTTTATGGTTGTCTGCGTCGTCGCGCGTAAAGGTCGCACTAATGCCTCTGTAAATTTAAGGGCACCTCTAAAAATAGTAATTTTTTTGTGAGAGCAAAGAAGCACCGCCCGGAGAGCCGCAGTTTACGTGGTGTAAATGAGGACTCGAGGACGGAGCTGATGCCGCTATCGCGTAAAAAGTGCATTTTTAGAGATGCCCTTAAGTAATAAATTGTATGGCTATGACTTAGTTCTTGGTGCGGGCTGGGTTCCATTGGCATATTCTGCTATTTCGTAGTGTTCATATTTCATGCTCAAATGAGGCTGCTACACGTTAGTGTGCTAAATGTCGCTACGGTTAAAAAATCTATGCGTTAGTTGATGCATTTATTGTTTTCTGCCATTACAATTCTGAATCTGAGATTATTGGTGTCATTATTGTTAGTTTCGTGCCAGTACCTAGTGCTAGCTTTTTGTGACGCCGCTAAGAGCTTAGCTTTTAAAGTAGATACCACGTTTATCAATTTGTATCGGCCACTTCCGCGCTTTGGCGCAAGGTATATAAGGGCTTATATGGGGGATAATTTTTTCTACCACTTGGTTTTAGCCTTTGTACAAGTTGAACACTCCCCATAATAAAGGGCTTGGAGTTAGAGATTTAATATGATTGTAATTGGCTACATGGCGAGGCTCGCCATTTATTTTATTCTGCTTCCTGTAGGTTTCATTAATTTGTCGGGCTGTGCTTTTGCGCCTGGTGCTTATGTTGATGCAAATGACGGTGACATTGAGGATGTTGTTGATATACAACCAATTACAATTGACCTGATTGCTCAAATGGCGAATCAGCCGAAAGCGTTAAAGCCTAGTGGCATTAGCCCAGCAGATTCTATAGCGGGTTATGACTACCTAATAGGGCGGGGCGATGTTCTTAGTATTATTGTATACGACCATCCAGAGTTAACTATCCCTGCTGGTAGTGAGCGAAGTGCGGCGGAATCTGGCAATGTTGTACATTCTGACGGGACTATTTTTTATCCCTATATTGGTCAGGTGAATGTTGCTGGGCGTACAGTGCGTGATGTACGTAACGAAATGCAAACACGCTTGGCAGACTTTGTTGCCAAGCCTCAAGTCGATGTAAAAGTCGTTGCTTTCAATGCTCAAAAAACCTACGTAACCGGTCAAGTTTCTAAGCCTGGTACTTTCGCCATTACCAATGTGCCAGTTCGTGTGCTTGATGCGCTGAGTTTTGCGGGAGGGCTAACCGAGGATGCCAACTGGCGTAACGTTATTTTAACGCGTGACGGTATTGATACAGCTTTATCCGTGTACGACATGTTGACATTGGGCGACTTGAGTCAAAATTATCTATTAAAAAATGGTGATGTATTGCATGTGCCAGAGGCCGGCAATCAGCTTGCAATTGTGATGGGAGAGGTGAGGAACCCGACTACTTTCACTTTGGGTAATAATAGAATGTCGTTAACCAGTGCGATTGCTAAAGCTGGTGGGCTTAATCAGATTACCGCCAATGCCTCTGGTGTTTTCGTGATAAGACGAACAGCGAATAAAGAAAAATTTGCCACAATTTATCAATTGGATGCCAGTAATGCGGCTGCTTTTGCGCTGGGTTCGGAATTTATGCTAGAGCCGACTGATGTTGTTTATGTTACCGCTGCCCCAGTCTCGCGCTGGAATCGCGTGTTAAGTCAGTTGTTACCGTCTATTACGGCGATTTACCAAATGTCTGAAATCGGTGTCAATCTTGATAGTGGTCAGCGGCCGTGAAGTTTTCAAAAATATTAGTCGTGTGTACCGGTAATATTTGTCGTAGCCCAGTAGGAGCTGCATTGCTGGGTTCCCGCTGTAATCTGTTTGTCGAATCGGCTGGTCTTAATGCTGTTGTCAATGCAAACGTAGAGCCCCAAGCCCTTGCTTTAGTAAAAGAAAAGAGCGGTTTAGATATTAGTGATCACCGGGCTCGTCAAATTAATTTAAGCATGATTAAAAGTGCAGACCTTATTTTGACCATGACAGCGAGGCAGCGTTATGAAGTTGCTCAGATTATGCCCGCGGCGACCGGTAAAACGGTGTTGTTTGGACGTTGGTTAGGGAGCGCGCAGGGGGAGGAAATCATCGACCCTTTTCGAAAAAGCTTAGCTGTTTTTGCGACGGTGCATAATCAATTGGTACGTGCCGCAGATACTTGGTGCAACAAGTTAAGTGAACCACTCTCTCGTTAAAATTAAAGGATGTTTAGGATATACCATGCCCAACGCCGATATTTCCAGCTCATATAAAAAGCATGATGATGGCATCGATCTACCTAAGTTAGCGGCGTTATTGTTCGAGCGCAAATGGTTAATTGCTGGTATTACTCTAGCATTTATTCTCATTGGGGGGATCTACTCGTTTTTGGCAACACCTTCATACCGCGCCGATATGTTGGTTCAAATAGAGCAGCCATCGCGAATTAATCCATTGTCAGATGTGAATACGCTATTGGGAAAGCAGCCTCCATCGCAAGCTGAAATAGAAATTGTTCGCTCAAGAATGGTGCTAGGTGGTGCAGTTGATGCACTTCAGTTGGATGTTATTGTTAAGCCTCTAACCTTTCCTGTAATAGGCGGTTTCCTTAATCGTATTGGCATAGTAAGACCCGGTTTTGCGGAAGGTTGGCGTTTTGTTTGGGCAAACGAGAGTATCCGTGTTGCTCAATTAACTGTGTCTAATTCGTATTTACGAAAAAACTTTCAGTTGGTCGTTATTGATGCTCAGACATATAACATTTTTTATGATGATCAAAATATCGGTACGGGCATCGTTGGTGAAGACAGCCGTTTTTTAAATGGAGAGGTTACGCTGAGCGTGCATAGCATCGATGCACCTGCTGGCGCCGTATTTTTACTGAGCCGCCAACCGCGTTTGTTAGCAATAAGTAACCTTAAAAAAGCATTATCTGTATCAGAGCGAGGCCAAGAAACGGGAATTTTAAGTTGGAGCCTGATCGGCCCAGACCCAGGCTCAGCAGAAACTGTGCTGCGTACAATTGGAAGTATTTATGTCGAGCAGAATATTCAGCATCGATCAGAGGAAACAAGGCAAAGCTTAGACTTTCTTGAAGAGCAGCTGCCAAAGGTTCGGGAGGAGCTTGCCCAAGCAGAAGATATGCTAAACGCCTATAGAATAGATAAAGATAGTTTGGATTTGCCTCTAGAAACGCGCTCGGTGCTCGATCGTTTGGTTAAGTTAGAGCTACAAATAAATGAGCTAGAATTAACTGAGGCCGAAATATCACAGCGTTTTACTCCCACGCATCCTACCTATGCAGCTTTGCTGGATAAAAAGCGACAACTTACATCTGACCAAACTAAAATAGAAAGTAAGATTGAGCGCTTACCGGAAACTCATCAGCAAATTTTACGTTTACAGAGAGATGCCGCTGTTAATCAACAAATTTACGTTCAACTGCGAAACAAAGTTCAAGAAATGCAAATTGCGGAAGCAAGCACCGTTGGCAATGTCCGTATATTAGATAGAGCTGAAGGTTTTCCCAAGCCTGTCCACCCAGTAAAAAAGCTTATGCTTATATACGCTGCGATTTTTGGTGTGATGTGCTCTGTAAGTTTAGTGATGCTTTTAGGGCTAACCAAAAAAGGCATTGCCTTGCAAAGCGAGCTTGAAATGCTTGGGCTTTCAGTTATGGCAACTGTCCCTTTTTATAAAAAAACAAAAGGAAAGTCTGATAAGCGGAAGGCCGCTACAGTAGGTCGGCAAAATTTGATCGCTCAAAGCGACCCGACAGATACTTCAGTCGAAGCTTTACGGGCGTTACGTACGAGCCTCTACTTTAACTTAAAGAGCTCTTCGAATAACTGTCTGATGATTACAAGTGCTACGCAGGGCGTAGGCAAAAGCTTTATTGCTGCCAATTTAGCGGCGGTATGTGCACAAGCTGGACAGCGCGTTCTACTGCTTGATGCAGACATGCGCAAAGGTTCGCTCCATAAATACCTAGATACTAAAGCTTCAGGTGGCTTTAGCGATGTGTTATCTGGTGGAGACGTAAATGCACATATACGTGCATACGAGGGAATCGATAATCTATTTTATTTACCTCGAGGAGATCTTTTGCCCAATTCGTCTGAGCGTCTAGCGCAACCAGTTTTGACTGAGGTTCTTCGGTCTTTGGCAAGTGACTACGATCTAATCATTATTGATACTCCTCCTGTACTTGCGGTGACAGACGCAGCGGTAATTGGGTGCCAGGTGGGGGCCACGCTATTAGCGGTGCGTTTTGAAGTTAGCACCCCTCAAGAGGTGCAACTTGCGCTACAGCGATTACAGCATGCGGGTGTTCGTGTTGCAGGCGCGGTATTGAACGGCCTTACGCCGACTGCCGCAGCTACATATGGCTATGGTGATTATGGCTATGGAACTGAAGGAAGTGTATAGATTGGGCCAGCTAACACTAATAACGCTGATGCGAATGCAGGGCGATTTTTAATGCATGCCGTTACTCGTTATTTAAGCGGCAATAGATTTACGCGCAGTAATTTTGTGCGAAATGTCGCGCTTGTTATGACCGGCACCGCCGGAGCACAAGCGCTTAATATGGCATTTACCCCGATAATTACTCGTTTATATGGACCCGAAGCCTTCGGAGTGTTGGGTACATTTGTTGCGATGCTGACTATTGCAACACCGTTGGCTGCACTTAATTACCCTATGGCAATTGTCCTCCCTAAGCGTGATATGGATGCGGCAGCACTTGTGAAACTGTCATTGTTTATTGCGCTAATAACATCACTAGTTGCTCTTATTCTTCTTTTTTTCTTTGGCCATATTATAGCTAAGCTATTTAATCTGCAGAGTATTGAAGCCTATGTATTATTGATGCCGTTAGGTATGTTATTGGCTACAACAATGGCACTGGCTAATGAGTGGGTCGCGAGAAAAAAGCTATTTAAAATTAAAGCTCAAGTGACGGTGATGCAAGCGCTATGGCTTAATTTGGCAAAAGTCGGCTTGGGTTTATTTTTGCCAGTCGCGGCAGTTCTGATAGTGCTCACTGTTATTGCGAATGCCACCTATGCGTTAATGATGTATTTTAAGGTAAAGGCTGTTTCTCAACTACCAGCGCTAAGCTCAATAGGGCAGGCGACTAAGCCTTTAGCCGCGATTGCAAAAAATCATAGTGACTTTGCCTATTATCGTACACCGCAAATATTTTTAAATGGAGTTTCTCAAAGTTTACCGGTTCTAATGTTAGCGGCGTTTTTTGGCCCCGCGGCGGCGGGCTTTTATTCTTTGGGGCGCACCATACTGGGTATCCCTTCTACTTTGCTCGGGCAATCTGTAAGTTCTGTATTCTATCCCCGTTTTAATGAATCAGTACAAGCAGGTGAAAACTCTTACAGCTTGCTCTTAAAGGCAACATTATCGCTCGCTGTGCTGGGAATTGTTCCTTTCGGCTTGATCATTCTTATGGGACCCTGGCTATTCACATTAGCCTTTGGCGATCAATGGGGTGATGCGGGTCAGTATGCCCGTTGGTTAGCATTATGGACTTTCTTTGCATTCGTTAATCGCCCCTGCATTGCAGCTATTCCTGTTTTAGCATTGCAAGGTTACTTTTTAGCCTTTGAAACTGTCGGGTTGTTAATGCGTGGGGCCGCTTTATTGGTCGGTTTTTTAGTTTTTAATGACCCCCTTATCGCAGTAGCCCTATTCAGTTGCGTTAACGTATTGTTATACCTGATGCTTGCCATAGCGACTATTATTTCGGCTAAGCTTCACCGTGTTCAAGAGGCTGTGTAGAACAATGAAGCTGTTACAAAACCTAACAATATTATATGCGAGTCTTACCCCTAAAAATTACTATTTTCAGACACGCCCTTTATATACAGGGAGTGGGGTAATATGAATATTGTATTTTTGTCAGTTTTATTCAGGCATCCCGAAAAAGGTGAAAAAGTCGGTGGTGGTGAAATTTCTAACAGAAGATTACTTGAGGCGTTGGCTGAAAATCACCAGGTAACGGTTCTATCCGCTGTGGGTAACAACCTAAAGGGGGAGCAGGTTCAAAAGGTTACCTACTATGACTACTCGGCAACTGGCTTTTTGTGTTTGTTGCCAGGCGTATTGTCTCGCTTAGCCTCTAAATGGCTATATCGCAGAAATACAGGACAAGCTCTAAAGAAAATTAAGCCCGATATTATTCTTTGCAGCACTTTAGAATTTAATGCAGCATTACCGTATGCAAAAGCCAATAACATACCGGTTGGTGCGTTTATCCGTGCCTTTGAAAATTTTAAAGAATACGATCCTAAATCTATTGGCGGTAAAATAAAGAGAGTTTTTCGAAATTGTCTTTATGGTGATACTCAAGATAAGACAATCAATAAGCTTGATTTTGTGTTGCCTAACAGTGACTTTATGGCCGAAAAATGCCAGGCCGCATTTTGCGCACCTTCACGTTATGTTATTTACCCTCCTGTTGACCTCATCGGACCGCAAGTTGTGGATTTAGATAGTGTTAAAGAAAATACTATTCGTTCGGTGGTAATGGTTTCTGGAGCTCAGAAAAAAGGTGGTCATTTATTCATTGAATTGAGCCGGCGCTTTCCTGCTGTGAAATTTTCGATTATCGGATATCGAGGTGATCTATCTGACGATCTCAAGCCTAGTAATTTGCAACTCCACGGCTGGGTAACCAACCCTGAAGCACTGATTGCTCAAGCTGATTTGGTGTTGGTACCTTCTATTTGGGAGGAGCCCTTTGGCCGAATTGCTGTGGAAGGTTTACTTTCTAAAAAACCTGTTCTTGTCTCGAATATTGGAGGCTTGCCCGAAACTGTAGCCTATAGGGCGTACTTACTGGTAGAGCCGGGTAACGTACCCGCGTGGCAAGCGAAATTAGAAGAATGTTTTAATTGCTCTAACACTCTGATAGAAGAGAGCCGGATTGCAATGGCCTCTGCACAAAAATATTCTATGTTTAACCAAATAAAAAACCTAGAAGCGGCCATGATTAATGAAATAGGTATGAAGGCGGTGCCAAAATGAAAGCGCTATCCACTTGTTATATTTCGCTATCGGTGCGCTGTGAATGAACTACTACTTTGTATTCAGTGCTGTAGTATGCCTTCTTGTTTCAGTTAGCTCTATCGTACAAGAAAAGCCAATGGCTATTAGCCGGTCGCTATTGATCGCTCTGCTAGGAGCTTCATTTGTATCGCTTTTTGTGCTGCCAGATTACCATACATATCAAACCATGTTTGATGTCACACCTTCGCTTATAGCTGTTGCTTTTCACGGTGCCGTTTTTTCCCATGTTTATGGTGAGCCTGGGTACACATTATTGATGTCGGCTTTTAAGATTATATCCACAGATTTTTACTACTTTAGATTTCTAGTTGTTTTTTTGGCACTGTATTTAAAGCTATATTTTATATTTAAAGTCGCTAAGCCACCTGTAATTGCTGTGGTGGCCTATTTTGCTCTGTTTTTTTACATGGACTCATTCCTTTTAAGGCAATCTTTAGCGGCAGGTATTATGGCGTTAGCATTGCTAAGTCTGATAGAAGGGAAAGCGCTGCGTTATGTTGCGCTTGTTTGTGTAGCGGCAACATTTCACGTCTCGGCTTTGGCGGCCTTGCCGCTTATATTCGCTCGCACCATAGATCTCAATCGTTTTCAGGCGCTAATCATACTATTGGCCATTTTGGTATTGGGTTTTTCTGGTGTTGGTAAATACTTGGCCGTGTTGGTTGATCAAGGTTGGCTACCACATTATTTGAACAGTAAAATTTTAAGGTACAGTGTTAGTGAGCGTGGTGACGCTACGGGTTTGTTGCGCGGCGCGGTATTGCTATATACGACAGGGGTGCTGCTATATATTATTTTCCAAGATCAATTACGCAGGAATTTTTTGCATTACAGTATAGTTCTTTGCGTGGCTTTGTACGGCTTACTGTTTTTGATTGGGTTTAATGATTTTGGAATATTTGGTGATAGAGTTTTTCGCCTTTTTGGTGTTATATTTTCTGTTGTTTTCGCGGTTTTATGTATTGCTTTAGTCTATGCGCAACGAGCTTATTGGGTTCTACCCATTAGCTTTCTTTTCGTGCTGCTATCTATGTTTCTTGTGCCTACAGGGCGGGTAATGTGGTTGTAGTTAATGAGATATCTATCGAGCTGGTCTTGAGCTTAAAGGAGTCCTTATGAAAGTTGCTCTGCTTTCTGGTGGTGCCAGTATTCATACTATTCGTTGGGCTAATGGTTTAGCTCAGGCAGGCCATCAGGTGCATTTAATTACTCAGCATCCCTTACTTGAACCGGTTGATGCATCTGTAGTTTTACATGAATTTCCGTATCGTGGAACGTTAGGTTATTTTTTAATGGCTTCGTCAGTTAAGAAACTTTTAAAAAAAATAAAGCCTGATGTACTAAACGCTCATTACGCTAGTGGTTATGGTACTACTGCTCGCTTGATCAATTTTCATCCTTACCTTTTATCGGTTTGGGGGAGCGATGTATACGATGTGCCCAATCAATCCAAATTTCACCGGTATTGGATTAAAACTAATTTGCAGTCGGCAGACAGAATCGCTTCGACAAGCCACTGTATGGCAACGCAAACCCATACACTAGCTGACAATTTAGGTGATATTGCTATTACCCCGTTCGGCGTCGACGTGGAGCGATTCGAGTATCGGCAGTCTGTCGCTGTTAACAAGGATGCTCTAGTTATTGGTACGATAAAAAGGTTAGCGCCAAAATACGGCATTGACACCTTGATAGAATCGTTTGCTCTACTGCTATCTCATTATCGGAAAAAATCCCCTGAAATTGCTGAAAAATTAGAATTGCATATTGTTGGCGAGGGGCCGCAGCGAGAGGAGCTCGAATTGTTAGCTAAGCGCCTTGATGTTGATCAGCAAACCAGGTTCTTTGGGCGAGTGCTCCACTTTGAGGTGCCGAAAAAGCTTGCCGAATTTGATATTTATGCTGCGTTAAGCCGGTTGGATAGTGAGAGTTTTGGTGTTGCAATTATTGAAGCTGGTGCAGCGGGTAAGCCAGTAGTCGTTTCTGATGCTGGCGGGTTGCCTGAGGTTGTTGTTGCTGAAAAAACAGGGATTGTTGTTCCTCGAGCGCAACCTCAGCAAGCTGCAAAGGCGTTGCAGCGTTTAATTGAAGACCCTTCTTTACGTTCATCAATGGGGCAGGAAGGCTATAAGCATGTTAAATCGCAATACAGTTGGTCACTATCTGTATTAACGATGCAAAAGTTACTTGAAGATGTTGTTCAGGATGGTGCGCAAGTTAATGAATTGGCATAAGGGCACGTCAAAAAATAGTAATTTTTGTGTGAGAGCAAGGGCATAAGTTGCTCCAGGCAACTTTCTGCATTTCCTCCATCCGTGGCAATGTCATTAACTTAAAGCAAGTTAAGCGGTAGGCGGTGATTTTTCAGGACCCTCACGCGCCGGGAGCGCGTGCGGAGCGTCCATGGATTGGCTTGAGCGAGTCCAGAAAAATTGTCGGCTGCCGCTAAGTTAATGACATTGCCATCCGTGGAGGTCAAGCACCGCCCGGATGACTGAATGGATTCAGGAGGTGGAGCGACGCATCGGTGCAGGAAGCGCCTTATTAGACATTGCACCGCCACAAGTAGGTGGTTGATTAGAATAACCCCGAAAGCAGCTAGCGGAAAAAGTGCATTTTTAGAGATGCCCTTAATATGATAGAAAAATTAATCACTTCAACGAGAGTACTTACGCGTGAAGATTATTTATTTACATCAATATTTTAATACTCCAAAAATGTCTGGTGGTACGCGTTCATATGAAATGGCTCGTCGTATGGTTGCCGCTGGCCATGATGTCCATATGATCACCTCATGGCGTAGTGATACGGATAGTAAAAGTGGCTGGTTTACGACGCTGGAGCAGGGCATTGTTGTTCATTGGCTCCCAGTTCCTTATTCAAATGCAATGGGTTATGTAAAGCGAATTCGTGCATTTTTTGATTTTGCTTTGGCTGCGAGGAAAAAGGCAATTGAATTGGATGCCGATGTCATATTTGCAACGAGCACACCGCTGACTATTGCAATACCTGCGGTACTTGCCGCAAAGAATCACCGAATACCGATGGTTTTTGAAGTTCGAGACCTTTGGCCCGAATTGCCGATTGCCATGGGGGCACTTAATAACTCGGTGAGTATTTTTCTGGCAAAACAGTTAGAAAGGTGGGCTTATCGAAATTCTGATGCAATAGTTGCTTTATCGCCAGGAATGAAAGATGGCATAGCTAAAACGGGTTACCCGAAAGAAAAAATTGTTGTTATTCCTAATAGTAGTGACAATCAAGAGTTTAAGTATGACCAAAGTGCTGCAGCTAAATTTCGCTCGGCTAGACCTTGGTTGGGGGATCGGCCTTTACTTGTATACACAGGAACATTTGGGCGTATTAATGGTGTTGGTTATATGGTTGATTTGGCTAAAGCTTTATACAGCATTAACTCAGAAATACGAATTCTCTTGGTGGGTGGCGGACAGGAGTGGGACTTGGTTATGGGACAAGCTAAGGCTCAAGGCGTGTTTGAAAAAAACATATTTTTTGAGGACAGTCTGCCCAAAAACCAGATCCCAGGCCTTTTGTCGGCCGCCGATATGGCTTCTAGCCTATTTATTGATATTACTGAAATGCAGCCTAATTCTGCCAATAAATTTTTTGATGCATTGGCTTCTGGTACGCCGGTTATGATTAATTATGGTGGCTGGCAGCATGACCTAGTGAATATTCATGGCTGTGGTTTGGCTATGTGGAAAAAGCCTATAGCGGAAGTTGCGAAGATAATTTCTGAGAAAATTCAAGATTCTGAATGGTTATCTTGTGCAGGTGAATCGGCAAGAAAGCTTGCGGAGGATCAATTTGATCGCGACGTTTTAGCTAGCCAGTTAGAAAAGGTTATTGTCGCGGCTGTAAATCGTGATACTCACAATGTAGATATTATTGCATCTGGAAAATATTCATAATCTAGGGGGGAAGCGTTATGTTCAAGCGTATGGTTGATATTCTTATCGCAAGTTCAGCTTTGATTGTACTTGCTCCACTTATTCTTATTGTCGCAATTTTGGTTAATAGAAAGCTAGGGTCTCCGGTATTTTTTAAGCAATATCGACCAGGCTTAAATGGAAAAATTTTTCAAATGATTAAATTTCGTAGCATGCGTAATGCTTACGATGAGAGTGGAAGTTTACTGCCAAACGAACAGCGAATAACCTCTTTTGGAACAAAACTAAGGGCCTCTAGTCTCGATGAGTTACCCGAATTATGGAATGTGATTAAGGGGGACATGAGCCTTGTTGGTCCAAGGCCATTACTCGTCGAATACCTACCGCTATACGACAAAAGACAAAAAAGGCGCCATGAGGTTAGGCCTGGAATCACCGGTTGGGCCCAGATCAATGGCCGCAATGCCATTTCTTGGGAGGAGAAGTTTGAATACGATGTTTGGTATGTTGATAATCGTTCGTTTTTCCTCGATATCAAAATTCTATTTCTAACAATTAAAAAGGTATTTGTTCACGAAGGGATTTCTCATGGTGACGATATTGCAATGCCTGTATTTACGGGACGCTCAGAATGAAAACCCTTGCAATACTTGGGGCTAGTGGCCATGGGCGGGTAGCCGCCGACATTGCTTTGCAAAGCGGCTGGGGGGATGTGGTCTTTTTCGATGATAGTGATACTAATCGTACACGGTTTGAACATTGGTCCTTTGCCGGCAATACCACCGAGCTGTTGAATTCATTTGGCCATTATGCCGGTGTTTTCGTCGCAATTGGTAATAATAAAATTCGCTCTGAAAAATTAGCGCTACTTCGTGATATTAATGCACCGATTATCTCGTTAATTCATCCGCGATCGATAATAAGTCCATTCGCTACTTTAGGTTCCGGTGTAATGGTTGTTGGTGGTGCCGTTTTATGTGCGTTTAGTTGTATTGGTGATGGCGGGATTATTAATTCAGGCTCAACGGTGGGGCATGACTGTCAGCTTGAAGAGTGTGTGCACGTTGCTCCCGGTGCCCATGTCGCAGGGAATGTACACATCGGCCGTTTATCCTGGGTAGGGATTGGGGCTGCAATTCGACAGGGTTTGGTTATTGGTAGTAATGTCATGATTGGTGTTGGTGCGGCAGTAGTAAGTAATGCCGAAGATGGTCAAGTTTTAATTGGCGTCCCAGCTAAGCCCAAAAATTAGAAGTTATCAATTGCTTTGTGTTGAAATAATTATCGGTTAGAGGTTTTTATTTTAATAAAATCAAGTTTATGCAGTGCTTAAGTGTTAATGCTTGAAAAAAATCGCTAGTCAATCGCATTTATTAAAAATATGACTGCCCATAGAATGATTACATTTATAGAATAATAAAAGCGTAGTTTGATTGTTAATGATGTGGGAATCGAGAGTATGGCTTTGAAACTCGGGTACTTGTTCTTTTGGGTGTACGACTTAATTTCTAACAGAATATTATCTCAGACTATTGATGATTTGGAGGTAAGTTATAGTAATGGCAAGCAGGCAAGCGCTTTACCGTTATTGTATTATGCGATTAATCATGTCCCTTATTATCAGGCGCTAAAGAATAGTACTGTTGAGTTAGAGCGATTCCCTGTTGTTAACAAGGAGGTTATTAGAAAAGATCAAAATCTATTTTTTTCTAATGCCTACAGTCGGGGCGGTTTAATAAAGGGTAAAACTAGCGGGTCCAATGGCATCCCATTCTATTTTTACTGGTGTAAAAACAAATCGCTCGTACGCACGGCTGAAATAATCTATTACAACCGCTGGGTTGGTTATGATGTTGGCGACGCCCATTTGCTGAATGCTGTGGGCGTTAACAAAAGTAAGTTAAAGCTATTTATTCAGAAGGAAATTATTGCAAATCCACGTTCACTGTCTGATAAATGGTTTGCTCAGCAGCGAAAGGATCTGATTGATCGAAAAATACCTTATTATATTGGCTATGGCTCTGTTATCGATCAGTTTTCACGTTACTGTGAAGAGCGTGGTGATGCTAAAGAGAGCTTCAATCTAAAAGGTATTATTTCTACTGCAGAACAATTACCGGAATATGCGCGGCAAAGGGCTGAATCAATTTTTGGTTGCCCTGTACTTCGGCGTTACGCAACTTTGGAAACCGGTGTTTTGGCGCATGAATGTCCAGAGGAGCGTCGACTTCATGTTAACTCAGAAAATTATCATATTGAGTTTTTGAAACTGAACTCTGGTGAGCCGGCAATGCCAGGTGAAACTGCGCGAATTGTTGTAACCGATTTAAACTCCTACGCAATGCCGTTGATTCGATATGATATTGGCGATCTTGCTGTTATCGATAACCGTGTTTGCGGGTGCGGAAGGAAAGGTGTGGTGATCAAGGAGTTAACAGGGCGCAGAGCGGATAGTTTGATTGGCAAACAAGGCCAAACAGTTTCCTGGATTGCTATTAGTGACGTTATGTGGTCCTTTCCAAATATAGAGCAGTTTCAAATTATTCAAATTAGTCGATGTAGATTTATCGTTAATGTTGTTAGCCATACGGGCTATGACAAGTCCAGTCTTGTTGAGAAGTTTAAGGCTTTACTAGGTGGTACTGTTGATATTCAATTGATTGACGTGGATGTGATTGAACGATTAGATTCAGGAAAGTCACGTGTTGTAATTAATGAAATGGAGTCTTATACAGCATTAACGTAAGGGCATCTCTAAAAATGCACTTTTTCTGTGTTAGTCGTGTCATCATTTTTCGTTCCTCGATAATGCTTTATCGACATTGTAGCCTCGAAAACTACTCGCTGCGTTATTCTAATCAACCACTTTCGTGTGGCGGTGTAATGTCTACTAAGAGGCTCTCTCAGTATCGTTATTTACATGTATCGATTTAGTACTCATTTATAATTTTTATTAGTAGGTTATTTTTATGATTAATGGACCTTTTTCGCCTTGGCCTTCTTTTACACAGGAAGAGGCTGATGCCGTACAAGATGTGTTGATGTCGAATAAAGTTAATTACTGGACTGGAACGCAAGGGCGAGAGTTTGAGAAGGAATTTGCAAGCTTTGTTGGCGCTCAGTATGCAGTAGCTGTATCAAATGGTACCACTGCACTTGATTTAGCGCTGAAAAGTTTAGATATCGGGGCAGGTGATGAAGTTATTGTAACGCCACGCACTTTTTTGGCGTCTGTCTCTAGTATTGTTTTGGCTGGCGCGGTTCCTGTTTTTGCAGATGTTGATCTTGACTCGCAGAATATTACGGTTGATTCGGTTTCTCAAAAGGTAACGGAAAAAACCCGGGCTGTAATAGCTGTGCATTTGGCGGGGTGGCCCTGTGATATGAATGGACTTATGGCCCTCGCTGAGCGTAATAATTTTTTTGTTATAGAAGATTGTGCTCAAGCACATGGTGCTACTTATTATGGTAAAAGCGTTGGTTCCATAGGCCATATCGGTTGCTGGTCTTTTTGCCAAGATAAAATAATGACAACCGGCGGTGAGGGCGGCATGGTGACTACCAATAATGCTGAGTTGTGGCAAAGAATGTGGTCGTTTAAAGACCATGGAAAAAGCTGGGAAAGTGTTTATGAGCGTGATCACCCACCGGGTTTTCGTTGGCTGCATGATAGCTTTGGTACAAATTGGCGATTAACTGAGGCTCAGTCAGCTATTGGGCGAATACAGCTTAGGCGCATGCCCGAGTGGAAAAAGTTACGACAAAATAATGCTGAAAATATATGGCAATGTGCAAAGCAGTGTTCTGCATTGCGTACGCCTGAATTGCCAGAATACATTGAGCATGCAGCTTATAAGTGTTACCTATTTGTTAAACCTGAAATGCTTAAGCCTACTTGGTCCCGAGATAGAATTATGAGCGAGATGACCTCGCTTGGAGTTCCTTGTTTCTCGGGTTCGTGCTCTGAAGTTTATCTTGAAAAAGCTTTTGATAATACTGGCTGGCGGCCTAGTATTGCACTGCAAAACGCTAAGGAGCTTGGAGATACAAGCCTTATGTTTCTTTGTCACCCGACCTTAACGCAATCCGAAATTGAAAAGACGTGTCGCGCGTTATTGCAAGTTATGAGTACAGCAACGTTAAGTGAAGCGTTAAATACTGAGCCTGAACTTGAAACGGATAATGCATAAGGGAACCTCTAAAGATTCACTTGCTTCGCAATAGTGGCTTAAAGGCTTTTGCTCCTCGACATTCTGCTTCTCGATAACTACTCGCTGCGCCATTCTAATCAACCACTTCCGTGTGGCGGTGCAAGCTCCAACAAGAGGTTTCTGCCTCGCCGCAAAAATGGAGGCGCCGGTTCTATTGGGGTTTCTGGCGATTTGTGTCGATAGCTCCGAGTATTTAGAAATTGGCTCTTTGATAAGAGCCAATTTCTATCATCCCAAAATATTCTATACAAGGCTTAACGGCGGTAGTTTTTAATTAATGGCTGTTAAGCAAATAGTATCAGGTAGCTCAATAATAAATTTTACGGTAGCGAAATCAACTTCTCCGGTTTCTAGGCCGGCTGTAGGTGGGGCGGTTAGTTTGATGTAAACATCACCGCCTAATTCGCGAATGAAGGCTCTTACGGCATCCATACCTACACCCCGGCCAGAAATATCACTGACGGTTTCTTTGGTGGATACGCCGGATTCGAAAATCATGTTACAAATAATATTTGGGTCTATTGCTTCGCCCGCTTGCCAGCGTTCTTGTTTAATGCCCATGGCATACAGGCGTTTAATGTTTAAGCCTTTGCCGTCATCGTTAACCGTTAATTGTGTTTTGTTACCGTCTTGGGTACTAACAATGTTTATTTTTCCTGTTTCGGGCTTTCCTTTTTCTGCTCGCTCTGCCGGCGGCTCTATACCGTGATCTAGGCAGTTACGTAGTAGGTGGGCGAATACATTGTTAATTGTTTCGAGGTGTTCGTTCTTAATGCGGGTGCCATTACTGTGAATGTCGACGCTTGGCGGTGATTTTTCTAGCTGTTCGGCAATAGACGGAAGGGAGTTCACCACGTCTTTAAGGGCATCTTCTAGGCTTGATGAAATACCCTTAGCCAATACGGATTTCATGTCTATCAATGATTTTTGTTGGTTTGTTGACGCGTTTTCTAGCATTACTTGATCTATATTGTTATTCATTCGCTGAATGCTTTCTTCGCTCATCCAGAAGCCGTTACCGCTGCGTTCGTTATCCTCTGGTTGGCGGCCCAATACGGAAGAATATATATGCTCGTATTCGGCGAGTATTTCGTGTACTCGGGCTATATCTTTAAGTAATGCTTCTTGATCCCACTTTGCATCGCCTTTGCTTAAGTCACTATATAGGCTTTCTACTTCGTGAACGATATCGCTGAAATGGGTGAAACCATAGGTCCTGCAGTTGCCCTTGATGGTGTGCATGTTTCTAAATAATGCAGAGACGACCTCGTCTTTTTGGGCATTGTTATCGCTAATCAAGGTTTCGTTGTCATTTAAAAACTCGGTCGTTGTGCTCACAAATTTTCGGTATTTAGAAGACGGCAGGTTGAGTAGTTGGCTAATAATATCTAGCTCTCGTTTTTTGCTGGCCGCTTCGCTTTCCATTTGCTTAAGTAACGTTACATCCCGAACAGAAACCATAAGCTTTTGAACAATACCTTCTGGGTTGATTATGGCGTTCCAGTCGAGAGATAAGCTTTTTGTTTTTCCCGCAATCACCGTATCGTAATCGCTTAAAAGGACATGATTATTGAATTCGAAGTTCATTTCGTCTTCGCCAATAATTGCGCCTATACCCTCTTTAACTTGATTTAATTCGTTACTTCCCGCTAGCGCCCCGTAAAACAGTAGTTGGTACGCATTTTCACCAGCAAGTTTTTCTTGTTCAAAAATACTTTCTAAGTGGGTAGAGTATTCAGGGTGAATGCTACCGTCAGTTTCTATGGTAAATAACCCTTGGCGCATATTGCTAAGCATGCATTGGATGTCATCATTTTTAGCGCGTAATTCGGTTGTGCGCTCTGCTACGCGAAGTTCGAGCAACCTGTTTTGCTCTTCAATGGCTTTGCGTTTATTGCGTTGCAATTGAATAAAGCGCGCAAGGCTACCTAATATAAATAATGCGTAAAGCGTTTTGGCCCACCAAGTTAGCCAAGGTGGTGGCAGCTGAATTACCTCAATCGATTTACCTGTTTCATTCCAAACGCCATCGTTATTGCTGCCTTTTACTCTAAAGGTATATTTACCAGCGCTTAGGTTGGTATATAGGGCTTGGCGTTGCGAGCCGACTTCACGCCAATCATCATCAAACCCTTCGAGCTTATAGGCGTATTGATTTTTATCGGAGTCTCTAAAATTGAGTGCCGAATAGTTAAAAGAGATCATGGATTTTGTATAATCTAAGGTGATACTGTCGGTTTGATTGATCGCTTTTTGAAGTAGGCCATCTTCGCCATTTATGGCAATAGACTTGGTGAAAATTCTAAAATCATTAAGCACAATGGGGGGCTTGACGGTGTTATCTTTTAATTTTTTGGTGTTGTATATACGTAACCCGTTTGGTCCACCCATGACTATTTCATTGGCAGATGTTAATAGCGAACCTCCAGTGGATATACCCCCTATTTTTTCGCCGTTGAAGCGTCGATAATTTTTGATATCACCATTTTCAGGGTTAAATAAGATAATGCCGTTATTCGTCCCTAGCCATAGGTTATTGGCAGAATCGACTTCGATAGTTCTAATGCCATTATCAGAAAACCCACTCGTTTGGTCGTCAAATAGTGTGAAGGTTTGGCTATCTTCGTTAAAGCGATGGAGGCCGTTATTTGTGCCAATCCATATGTTGCCTGTTTGGTCTTCGGCGATGACGTTAATGAAATCATTTTTTAGGCTGCCCTCAATAGCGGCATCTGATTTAAAGCGCTGGAATGTGCCTTTTTCTCTGTCCATTAGGTTTAATCCGCCAACCGCGCCAACCCAAAAGCGTTTTTTGCTATCTTCAAAAATAGACCATAGAAGATTATCTGATAGGGAATCATCTTGCGAAGCATTATGGTTGTAATAGCGAAACTCTTTGGTTTTTTTGTTGTAATTAATTAGGCCAGAATTGTGGCTGGCAATCCAAAGGTTGCGGTTACTGTCTTCGTAAATATCCCAAATGCTGGTATCTGTTAGAACATTTAATCGCTCCCCTTTGTAGCGTAAAGAGGTATCTAGTGGTAGTTGATCGAATCTTTCTTCGGCTTTATTGTAGACAAATATGCCGGCATCCCAGGTGCCAAACCAAACATCGCCGTCGCTATCAATTAAGCCGCACAGCATTTTTTTGGATGCTACCCGATCGGGTTCACCATTTTTAGCTAAAAAGTTTTTAAGCTCACCGCGCGCTCGGTCGAAGTAAGTGGGGCCGGCGCCATCTGTTGCCAGCCAAAAATTGCCCTTTGAGTCTTCTTTTATATCTGTTATTAAATCTGTGCCGAGCGATTTTGGGTTGCTGGAATCGTGACGGTAAACGCTAATGGCGGAGCTTGATCTATCGTGGAAATTAATACCGGAGGGGTAGGTGCCAACCCAAAGGTCGTGGTTATTGTCTTCAAAAATACGGCGGGTAATATTGGATGATAGCGAGCCTTTTTCGGACTCGCGGTGTTTAAAGTGGCGAAAGGAATCGGTTTCGTAGTGGTAGTAATTAAGCCCGCCGCGGTCTGTTCCAATCCATAAAATGCCCGTCGAATCTAGATATAGATCTTCATGGATATCGTCTGAAATACTGCGTGGGTCATTCGGGTCGTTTAAGTAGCGAAAAACTTCTTTGGTCTCTGGATTAATACGATAAAGACCTAGCGATGCGGCGGCCCAAATGTGGCCATTTCTATCGGCTTTAATGGCTTGTATGGCGTTTTCTTTTGTCGCGGAAGGGTCTTCGGCGAATGGCACAATGTTATCAAACTGCATGGTTTCTTGGTTTAGCTGGCTTACCCCTGCGCTGGCGCCTAGCCATATGGTGCCATCTTTGGCGGTAAACATGTCGTAGACGGCATCGCTGATTGGAGCGTCACTGTTACCTGTTGCGGTTATTTGGGTGACATGCATGGTATCTGGGTTAAAGCGAACAAGGCCATGGTAGGTTGCTGCCAGCATGTCGCCATTGGCGAGCTCTAAAATACGGTTGTAGTTACCCTGGTTGAAATTTACCTGGGCGCCGTTTTTGGGGTATAGGCGGGTTAGCTCTTCGCGCTCAGGGCTGTACAAATAGAGGCCCCAGCGCGTGCCTACCCATAGCCTATCTTTTGAATCTATGTACAAATCTGAGGCTTGCGATACATCACGAGGGCTGCTTTTATCTTTCTTGTCGGCCTCGATCATAATCTTTTTGAATTCGTACGCGTCGTAGCGCAATAAACCGTTGCGCCCGCCAAACCACATAAAACCATCTTTGTCTTGGGTAAAGGCTTCGACCTCTCCTAAGCCAATATCCTGCTCTGCCATAATATTCTGAAAGATCATTTTTTCAGGGTAATCGGCAGCTATGGTGCTTAAAGGAAGTAATAACGTTAAAAAACAGGCTTTTACGCCGACAAAAATGCTTGAACGCAACATTGTTAATTCTCGTTGATATTCATGGTTTGCTTCTGCATAGTCGCAGAAGTGGCCGTATGCGGCATGAGTAATCAGGGTTATCAATTAAAGAATAGCCGCTGTATGAACATTTGCGAAAAAGCTTATTTGTTTTTGTAATTCGTATTTTTTAATTACTTTTTGGGGAAAATAGGCAAGCCTTTAGATAAATATTGCAGCTTGGGAAGGGGGTGTTCGTGCATGCGGCTAGTTGGCGATAGCTATTTAGTGATAGCTATTTAGGAATGGCAGGCATAAAAAAGCCCCAACCGTGTGGGGCTTAGAATATTTGCGGAAGGCAAGGGCTGTTTAAGCCTCGCAGCCTTCTAGCTCGGCGACTATAGCGTTACCCGTGGCAGATACTGTGATATTGGCACTTTTCGTGCCCTCTAGCTTCATTCCGTTCTTCACGGCTACATCTGTCACCATGTTGGCGTCTTGTGTTTGTGCTGCTTGGCGCAATTGCTCTAGCGCATTTTGCTTACCTTGCTTCAAGGCTGCGAGCACTTTGGGGCTTTTGCGGCCTATAAACTTACCGTTTTCGAACAACTCTGGTGTTAGCGCAATACTAAGCACGCACTCGGCACTAACGTCGCCCATTTCTGCAAGCACGGTTTGCTCTGCTTTTGGCTTTGTTGTTAGCACAATATTGGCGCTTTCTATCGCTTGCTTGGGTTCTTCGGCAGCGGCTACAGGGGCTGGCGCTTCAGCGGGTACTGGCTCTTGTGTCGGTTCTGGGCTGGCTTGTGTTGCTGGCGCTTCTTCATGCTCTGTCACAATGTATTGTGTGGCAGGGTCTTTAAGCTTCACTTTGAATTCTTTTGCTGGCGGTACTTCTGTGGGGGCTTCAGCTGAATTGGCTTTGGAGCGCTTGCCTCCCTCGTGTTCAAAAAAACAATGAGGGCATATATGGCTGGCGCGGTACATGCCGCCATTCATGGGTTTGCTACAGCTTTGGCAAGGTTTAGTTAAAGATTGCATATTTATTCACTATTGGTTTCTGCAAAAAAGTGTGCAAATTTTAGGCTATATTGCACGCCCGCTCAAGAAGTGGCCTCACAAATTTGTCAATATTGGTCAATTATTATCGCTAATAACTAAAAGATCTAAACAAAGTGTCAATTTATTGTGCATTGATGTGGCGCTGCGGCTAAAGGCCCGAATCTTATATGGGCAACTCTAAACACAGTGGTCTTTTCATAAGAGCAGGGCAGACGTTGCTTCTGGCAGCTTTCTGCAGATAACTGCGGTGCTGTCGCGGCCTGCATTCCAGAGCATATTAAGGTTGACCCGAATAGATAGGGGTCCACTTTATGACGGCTAGAATGCGCGATTTTCAATGCCAAAGCATTGCAAGATTTTTCATTGACATTGGCCCTAAAAATTATGGCTAGTAGTGTTTTTTGTGGGGGAGCCATCCGGCTCTGTATTTAATTCACTCGTGCAGCGGGCGCATGAAAAGGTATCCCAAGAAACCCCTTTATTAACGCGGGAGCGATTGCTATCTGTGATATTTTGGTTTCTCGCTTAGGTGACCCTAAGGCAGAGCAACTGGCGGTTATACGAAAGCTATCAGGCATTGCGACCGTTAAATGTCGTACCGGAATTGCGGACTCAGAAAATTAAACGGGATTCAGGCATCACGCGGTAAGCACTTCATGAGCCTAATGCAACGTCAGGGTTACGTAGGTGTTATGGGTGTCCTCAATTATCTCTTCATTGGTTTTCGTGTTTAATAGCAATTAGATGGTGCATACCCGTACGGTGGCGCGTTATTTTGTTTTTTGGGGTGCGTTATTTGCGCGACAAACAGGCTGATGCCTTGCTATCGATAACACGGTACTTTTTACGCACGCCTTTTGTTTCTGATGTGACATTGCTTTGCTAATGCAAAGTTAATTTGCATTTTTGGTTGTTTAACCCTCGACTTACTAGCGTTAGTATCCTCTAAGAAATATCCGTTAAAAACTGCCCCTAGAAGGTTCCGGTTGCTTTGGTGTAACTATTCAGCGATCCCCGCCAACACACGG
Organism: Marinagarivorans cellulosilyticus; assembly: GCF_021655555.1. Lineage (NCBI taxonomy): Bacteria > Pseudomonadati > Pseudomonadota > Gammaproteobacteria > Cellvibrionales > Cellvibrionaceae > Marinagarivorans > Marinagarivorans cellulosilyticus. Next base: position 1,582,268 of record NZ_AP023086.1, read on the forward strand.
ACCACTTTCTGGGTTGCTTAGTCATCGGCGACGTCGAGCTCCTGCAAAGTCTACCCCTGCGCAGCCATGCTAGGGCTGGGCGCTATGCGAGCGTTCTTGGTACGCGCGTGTGCAGAAAATAACCAATCTGCTTTTTGGGGAAGTATTATTTCGACGCTACCTGGCGAAACCACTTGGCCTGACTAAACCACTTGGATAGTTACGTTTTGGTTTGTGTTTTTGGCGCGCCCGAGAGTTGGGGGTAATTTAATAACTCTTAAAAATGTGAATATGTTATGGAGGGCTTTCAGTATGAAGATATCAAGTCTGGGTAAAGGTCCGCTTGCTATTGCTTGCATGGGGTGGGCCTCAGTCGCCTATGCGTACGACAACCTGTTTGAAACAGGTTTTTATGAGCTCAATGAGGTTAAGCCGGCTCGTTCGGACTTGCCAAAATCGGGCGTGCAAGGCGCCGGAAAGGCCAATAGCCGGAGGCATCTTTTTGCCGCTTATTCTCCTCAATACCCACTTTGGTCTGATGGATCTCAAAAGCGCCGTTGGATATATATTCCGGGTAAAAAGAAGATTAATACGCGTTATCCAGATTCTTGGGTTTTTCCAAAGGGAACGAAGATATGGAAAGAGTTTTCGTTTGATGAGGCCGAAGGAAACCGAAAAATAGAAACGCGCTATATGGAAAAAAGAAAGGATGGCAGCTGGGTTATGCAAAGCTTTGTTTGGAATGACAACCAAACTCTTGCGACGGCAGCTCCAGAAGAAGGAATACAGGGTCATTATGAAATTGATGAAGGCGTGTATTACGACATTCCACCAGCCTTCGCTTGTTTGCTATGTCACGATAAGGCTGGTTTAGACGTTGGGCCTAAAAAGACGCCAGTGCTTGGGTTTTCCGCGTTACAGTTATCCGATAATCGTGACCCTGATGCTATTCATGGCGAGGCCCTAGAGCCTGGAATGATCACTCTAGAAGGTTTGCAAAGCCTTAATAGAGTGACGCGAAAGATGCCAGAAATGCCGCAAATCCCAGATTCAGAGGCCTACCCCTTGCAACGCTCGGTATTGGGTTATCTCCATACAAATTGCGGGAGTTGCCACAACGAGACTGGGCTGGCAGAAATTTCCACCTTCTCTGATTTTCACCACCCCGCCCACGCTCAGCATATTCAGCAAAACGGTACTTTTAAGACCTCCATGGGTAGACCTATCTCAAATTGGTTGATGCCAGATGGAAGCCCTGAGTTAATTATCAAACCTGGTGATTCAGAGAATAGTGCTTTGTTGTTTAGAATGAACGCAACGCACGAACTACATACTTTCAATATTCCCCTTTGGCATCATAGTGGCGGTTATTCTAGAACCGACTTGGTTAAAATGCCGTTTATTGGCAATAACCTAAAAGATACCTTTGCTATTGAAAAAATTTCTGAATATATAGATTCTTTGCCTCAGGAAAATTGAAGTTTAATGCTGTTTTAATCGTTTTTTGAGCTCTTGCCGTTACTGGCTAAATTACATTTATAATTAAATTGTTATTGGAGAAAAATATGAAAATATTCGCCATCAGTGGTAGCCCGAATCGTGAAGGTAATACCTGTACTTACGGTAATCATGTGATAGAAGCCGCAAAGAAAAACGGTGCTGAAGTAGAAGAAGTTAATATCTACGATTTTAATATCACTGACGTATGGGAAAATTATTTCGGCGACGCACTTTTCAATAAGTTTGAAAAAGCCGGAAGCGATGATATGCCTTTACTAAAGGACAAGATGATGAGCGCAGATATCATTTTGCTCATTACGCCCATCTATTGGTGTCAAATGACCGGTAAGATGAAAACGTTCGTTGATCGCTGGACTGATACCATCAATTTGGATTTTTCGTCGGATTTAGGTGGAAAGGGCTTGGCTTTGGTTTCCACGCACTCTGGGATGAACCAAATGAATTCTTCAAATGTTCTCCAAACGGCGATGGATAATACAGCAGTATTCTTGGGAATGACCTGGTTGGGCGGCATTGACGGCGCGTCTAAAATGGAAATTACCTCAGGAATGAATGAAGGCCATGAAATTATTGCGAAGGATTTTGGCGCTAAATTAGCTCGCGGCGAAAATTTGTTGGGTATGAAAGTTGTAGGTGGCGAGTAGGTTTTCCCGCAAGGCTACTGATCGAGATATTGTTCAGTAGCCTCTGCTAAGCCAGGTGGCCGGTTTGTGCACCGGCTAGTGGTCGATTTTGGTAATTAAATAGGTTTTTGGGGCAGTTTCAAGGCTGCGTCTACATCTTGCCGAGCAGGGGGGGGGGGTGACCTGATGCTAGCAAGGACTTTTCAATAATTAGTTAGATTTCAATTACAAGGATATTGGTATGCTTAAGCTTCTATTGATTTTAATTACTGTTATTCCCATTTTAAGTGTGGCAGAAATCCATATTCCCGAAAGAATTCCTCCTTTGGCGGCTATTGCGCAAGGCGAGCCCATGATTGATGCTGATATAGATGAAAAAGGCTATCACGTAGCAAAGATTCATGACGATGGAGTTTACTGGATAACGGACAATAACTACCACTCTTTGGCTATTGTGCGCCCACAGGGAATCATTGTTGTAGATGCGCCAGAGCCAATGCCCTTTTTCCCCCCAACACCTGTACTGACGGCCTTGGAAGAGGTTGCTCCCGGTGTACCTGTTACGCACCTAATTTACACCCATGCTCATACAGACCATATTGGCGGCGCTGGTGCGATTAAAGAGAAATACCCTCGTGTAAAGATTTTGGCTCATCAGGACACCAAGAAAATTCTGAAGCGAGCGAAAGACCCTAAGCGGCCAGAGCCAAATCGCAAGTTCAAGCGTGATGTTAGTGTGAGGATTCATGGGGTAAACATTGAATTGAGCACTTTTAGGGATGCGCATATGAAGGGCAATGTATTCGTATTATTGCCTGATCAAAAAGTTTTGATGGCTGTGGATCTGGTTTACCCTGGATACGTTCCTTTTAGGCGAATGGGTGTGGCGGAAAATTTTGTTGATTGGTATGAAGGCACAAAGTATTTATTAACAAAGGATTTTGATATTTTCGTAGCTGGTCATGGATTGAGGTTAGGAACTCGAGAAGATATTGAGCTACAAATTGAATACGTAGATGATATTCGTAATGTTGTAGACTCTATGGTTATGGATATCAATAAGCTTAATGAAACAGTCGATTTAATTGACGAACAACATGGTCCGTATTCATCGTTCACACATCAGGCTAAATGGACCTTGTTTGGTGGTTATCTGGATGTAATTGCGCAAGCGTGCAGGGAAGAGCTGGACAAGAAATACATCGAAGGGGAAAATTCAGGGGACAACTCAAAAGCTTTAGCTGGAGCGGAAACCTTTAATTTCGCAAACTGCGAATCTTATTTTGTTGCTAGGCGCTTAGGTGTTGATAAGTAACGTTAATCTGAGTTTGAACCTGTCATCGGCCGCGATATTGGCGGCCTGTTTGGCGATAAATTAATGCAACAGTATTTCCGAATTTTTGCGTATGCTGCCGCCTGTATTCTACTGAATGCATTGCTTAGCTCTTGCTCGCAGGCAACCCATGAGATAGAGCCGATACCTTATCAAACACTAGGCGGTGAGCTTGGCGGGGCTACGACTTGGTCGGTATTATCTAACCTGTCTGAGCCGGGCCCCATCGAATTTAGTCGACACATCGCTGCGCGTTGGGTAGTCCCACGTAAAGGGATTGTGAATTTAGAGCACGAAAGCTCGAAAGAAGCCGGTCTAAAAAATGAGCCGTTGAATATTGATGTCTATTTTTATTTAATACGCCATCCAAAATACGGATATTACTTGATTGATAGTGGGGTTTCTAAAGTTTTTAGAGGGCAAAGCGATTTGCCGGTTTACTTTCCCATATCGACTTCATTGCCATTCGAGCAGTTAGAGGTATTAACGGATACCTACACCTTTGTTAGCGGCTTGGATGAACCTTTATCGGGAGTATTTTTAAGCCATTTGCATATTGACCATATTATGGGGTTGCCTGATATACCGCGAAACACTCCAGTTTATGTAGGGCCTGATGAAGCGAAGGACAAACGTTTTAGCCATCTTTTTGTTCGCAGAACTACAAATAAGCTTCTAAGTGGGCTTGGACCTTTGAGGGAGTGGCAAACCAGTCGTAGTGCTGGTTCGCCCTTTTCGTATGTTGATATTTTTTCAGACGGTAGCGTTTTGGGCTTCCACATTCCAGGTCACACTCGCGGAAATATGGCCTTCTTTATAAGAGCAAAGGATGGACCTGTATTGTTGGCAGGCGACGGTTCGCACACAGTTTGGGGGTGGAATAACAGCGTTGAGCCAGGAAGCTATAACACAAATACTGAACAAGCAGCAAACTCGTTAGATCGCTTAATAGAGTTTTCGTCCAAACTTCCAGGGCTTCGGGTCTATTTGGGCCATGAATCCTTTCCTGGGCAATCGATCTAAGGCTTTAGCTTTAGCCTTAGAATGAAACAGCCCGCGTGTTTGTAATCTTAAATAGGCTCCATGCTGCAACTACCTAATTTATTAAGGCCCGCTTTACAGCTGTTGAGTTGAAGGAACTTAGTCTTCATGTGTTCTAAAAACAGGCGGGCGTTCTTACTTAAAAAGCGTCTGTCATGGTAAACAGCGTAAACACTTCGTTCGGGGTGAATAGTATAGTTTCTCAATACTGGTATGAGTTTTTTTCTGCTTTCAATGCTGTGTTTGCAGTTTTCTACAGCGAAAGAGGGTAGACAAGCTAAGCCAAGCCCCTCTTCGGTGGCTTTGACTATTGTTCGGATATCGTTCATAAAGAATTTTCCGTTGGGCTTGATCGATTCGATATCCTTTGACTTGTTATGCTGAAACCCCCATTTCTCTTTGGCCGCTCTAAAAAATAGACAGGTATGCGCATAAAGATCTTCCGGTTTTGAAATTGTGGGGTGCTTGGCTAGGTACTCTTCACTTCCAAATACGCAACTTTCAATATCCCATAGCTTAATTGCAACTAAGCTTGAATCGTCAAGCGGGCCGATTCTGAGGGCTAAATCAACGTCGTCCTTAACCAAGTCTTTTAATCGATTGTCACTGCATATATTCAGCTCAATGTCTCTGTGTTCTAGCTGAAATTCAATTATCCAATCTTTGAGCAGTTCTTGCGCCAAAAAAACAGGTGCTGTAATCGTTAGTTTGCCACCAGTTCCACAGGCAGAATCGGTGATGCACTGTATTGACTGTTCAATGGCATTTACATTTGTTGAGCAATGCTCAAATATCTTTAATCCAGCCTCGGTTGCCTTAAAGGTTCTTGGGTTACGGTTGATTAACTTAGTATCAAGAGCTTTTTCGAGCCGAAGTATTCTACGGCTTACCGTACTGGCGGGTAGATCTAATTTTTTAGCTGTATTAATAAAGTTGCCTTCTTCGATAACTTTAATGAATATAACCAAATCATCGTAACTCCACATCGCACATATTCCGAGCAGCACTATATATCGCGCATTCTCGGCTTAAAATCCCAAAAATGCAAATTTAATTTGCGAATTTAAGCGTGTCTATTTAACTAAGTCAATTTAGGTGGGAGAGTTGTGGTCCAGTCAATCAGCTCCTGTGTTATTGTGGTTTAAGCTATAGATAGCATGATAAATAGAATTTTGATCTACATTAAGCTAGGGCATATTGAGGTGTTTAGGCGATATGCGCACCATTGTTTAGTTGTGTGGGGTTTTTTCTATAGGTGAGCCTGTTTACTTATTTTACGGGGCAGAATGTGAGTTAGGCGTGCTACCTGTAGCGATGTGTCGTCCTACTTCGTGAATCCATTCGTTCGTCGGCGCGGCGCTTAACCTCCGTGGACGGAGGAAATGAAAGAAGTTTCCAGAAGCAACTTATTTCCTCGCTCTCACAAAAAAATTACTATTTTTAGGGTGGCCCTTTAGATAATAAATAATTATGGCGTGATAATTTATATCTTGGCATTTAGAGTTTCTACGCAGATTAGTTGAGGCTATATATAATCGTTAATTGTAGTGGCGCTACCAAAATATAATTACAATTTCGTTTCAGCGATATGCTTTGAATATTGCCCAGAGTGTAAACCTAGCGCTATACCACCGCATTTTTAGGAAATATCTAATGCAGGATGAAGCGCTGCATGCCTAAACTTACATCACAACCCCCAAATCTTACCGCAGGCCCATCGAATACTTTATCTGGAATAATCAACAGCATTGCCAAAGTACACTGGTAGCTGTTTCCCTGGTGTAGGTATCTACTGGGGCGCGCTAACCCATAGAAATTGAGCGCCGACCGCACTGAATAACATGTGATGCAAGTCCTCGGGTATATAGTTAAGGGCGGCCAGTGGTTAAAATACCGCCGATAGATGCGTACATAAATCCGGTTGATTAAGACCAGAAGTGCTTGCATCAAGCGCCGTATAGCTCACCTCAAATGCCTGTGTTAAAAATTCGCTTTTACTTAAGTTGGAGTGATATAAATAAGGTTGACACCTTTCGGTGCTCCTCTAAAATATCAACTCAACATTAATGTATTCACTAAATTGTAATCTCCCTCTTATAAATCACGCGTTAATCTCGTGGCGTGATATAGCCTTTCAAATTTGCAAATCTTAATTCCAATTTTCATCCTTTCAAAATAAACCATTCAAGCCTAGCATGCACAACCTGAAAATATAGGTGCGCTTTTTTATTGTGTGGTTATGTTCCAATTCTGCTTTCTATTTGTCGAAAAATAATTATTAGCGTTGTCGTTGTAATTAAGTCTGCGTGAAATATCTTTCAGTGCTTTATAGGTTTCTGATTGGTCTTGCTGCGGAGTTCTTTGAGTTAAGTATTGGGTGTGAGGATGGATCATCAAAAGTTTAGCTGTTTAATAATTGGCGGGACGAGTCTTTTAATTGAATGTGCCAATAAATGGATTGTAAATGGCCATGTAATTAAACTTGTAGTTACCGACGATAATGATGTAGAGCGTTGGGCAAAGGGTCATGATATCGAGGTGATCCGAAAAGGGTCTAGCGATTACCTCGATCGCGTCATGGGAATGAACTTCGATTATCTATTTAGTATCGTCAATTTAGATATTCTACCTAAGGCAATTATTAATGCCCCAGCTATTTTAGCGATTAATTATCATGACGGACCTTTGCCAAAGTATGGCGGAATTCACGCAACATCCTGGGCAATTGCGAACCAGGAACCTTCCCACGGAATATCTTGGCATGAAATGCTTATTGGCGTCGATGAGGGGAGAATTATTAATCAGCAAGTTTTCGATATTGAGGAAGGTGAAAGCGCCTTTACCTTGAATTTGAAGTGCTTTGAGTATGCCATAGAAGGATTTGACCAATTAGTAAGCTCTATTGAGGCAGGTAGCCTAGAATTAATAAGTCAGGATTTGAGTGAGAGAAGCTATGTTGGAAAATACAAACGACCAAAGCAGTTAGCTGTTATTGATTGGAATCGGCCCTCAAAAGAAATTGTTAGCTTCGTAAAAGCCCTCGACTTTGAACATGTTGAGAATCCCTTAGGTATTGCAAAAGTTCATATTAACAACCGCTTCTTCCAAGTGAAGGAGGCTCAGTCGACGGGCACGCGCTCCTCCGGCCGACCGGGAGTGGTGGAATCAATTGGCCCGAATTATGTAGAAGTAAGCACCACTACAGAAAGTGTAAAACTAAGAGATTTTAAAACACTCTGTGGTCAAGAGCTTGATTTCAATTCGATTACCAATGAGCTAAAAGAAGGTGCCGATCTAAATTTCTATTGCTTTGATAACGAGCAAACAATTTATGAAGAAAGCGCAAAAAGGGAGGTCTTCTGGGTGCGTAAGTACCAGGAGGCCGTGAAGGTCACTAAGAAAAAATCGGGCTTGCCAAAGGAGCCTTCGTATAGGGCATCCATTCCATTGACGGATTATGAAATGGATGCCCTTCAGAACAATTCGATTGCGGCGGTTATTTCTTTGCTTGGCGCGTTTATAGCCTGGAGCAGAAGAGGGCAGGGGTTTTGCGTTGGTTTGCGGTGTTCAGAATCTCCAGTTGAAGGGTATTTTTTTGATACCCACCCTTTAGTCATGGAAGATGCTTCGGGTATGTCTTTTGAGGATATAGCAAGCAAAATTGAACTTCAGCTTAGGGAAATAACAAAAAATGAACATTGTCCCATTGATATATTCTCTCGCTATTCGTCTCTCAACTCTCAGAGCGTAAAAGGGAATTGTTACGAATATGATTTTATCGTCGATGTAAATGAAAGTATCGACTATGACAATGATTACGTATTGGACGACCAAGTTCGCCTTAATCTTTCACTAGAAAATAATGAGTGGAACGTTATAGCTGGACCGAAATTCGATAAAGATCTACTAGAACGATTTACGAAATATTACAGTCTATTTTCGAGTTCTATCACCACGAAGCCTTCGGCAAAAAGAGAGGCGCTGTCTGGGTTAAGCCTCATTAGTGGGGCTCAAATAGCCGAAATCGACGGGCTAAACGATACTCGCGTTGCCATGCCGAATAAGAGTGTTTGTGAGATTATATTAGATAAAGCATCTGAAACACCAAATGCCATTGCTGTTATCTCCTCGAGTACGGAATATTCCTACCAACAATTGCAGGATCGAGTATCTGAAATTTCCGGCTGTTTAATAAGCCTTGGGATAAAATCGGGCGATCGCATTGGTATCTTGCTCAATCGTTCGTTTGATATGGTCGCTGCGTTTATCGCGACAATGAAGGTTTCTGCAGTCTATGTTCCTTTAGACCCAATCTATCCACCGGATAGGCTTCAACACATGATTGAAGACAGTGGGTTAAAGGTCTTAATTTCTGTAGAAAACATTCTGTCCAAACTTGAAAATTACAATGGCTCATCCCTTTTACTGGATAAGGACATGTTTGGTGGGACGGATGATCTCGCTCAATTCCCAGGCATCGAAGACAGTGCGTACATTATTTACACGTCCGGTTCGACGGGTAAGCCGAAAGGCGTAGAGATAAACCACAAGAGTCTAACCAATTTTATTTTATCAATGGCAGAGGAGCCAGGGCTCTCCAAGGACGACCATTTACTTTCCGTGACAACGGTTTGCTTCGATATTGCGGCTTTGGAGATATACCTTCCTCTAACGCAGGGTGCCACTTTGGAGCTCTGCACTGAAATGGAGGCTAAGGATGGATTTGCTTTATTAGAGAAGCTAGAGCAAGGGCGTATTACGGCTCTACAAGCAACGCCAACTACTTGGGAAATGTTAATTGCAGCTGGTTGGGAAGGAAAAGAAAAAATAAAAGCCATGTGCGGTGGTGAGCCGCTAAGAAGAGAGTTAGCTCTGAAACTAATTCCAAGATGCTTCGAACTTTGGAATATGTATGGTCCAACTGAAACGACAATTTGGTCATCCATAAAGCTGATTAAAGATGCGGATGAGATTACAGTAGGGCGGCCGATTGCGAATACCACGATGTATGTCCTGGATGAAAGTTTAAAACCCGTTTGGCCAGGGGAAAAAGGCGAATTGTTTATCGGGGGCGCTGGCGTTGCTGTCGGCTATTGGAACAGGGAAGAATTAACCAAAGAAAGATTTGTTAGCCAATCCATTTTTAATCGAAGCCCTGAGCGCCTATATAGAACAGGCGATGCTGCTAAATTATCGACCCATAATGAAGTTGTTTGTCTGGGGCGAATGGATAACCAGATTAAGCTCAATGGCTACCGAATAGAGCTGGGCGAAATTGAATCTACAATCGAATCTATCAGTGGTATAGAAAAATGCGTGGTGATTCTTTTTGAGTCGATGGGAGAATCTAAACTGCATGCATTTTTATTAATGGATGATGAAGGTAAGCAACCTAAAGTCAGCGAGTTATCGGCAAGCATCGCAACAAAACTGCCTGAGTACATGGTTCCAAGTGAGTATCAGTTTGTTTCTGAATTTTCTTTGACGCTGAATGGCAAAGTTGACCGCAAGGAATTACTGAAGCGCTTAGATGACAGGCCACCTAAAACTACAGCAAAGGACAACTTGGATCTACCCCAGTCCAATTCAATTGCATATAAACAACTAGAACAAAACCTAGAGGATAATAAAGGTAGTACTGGTTCTGAAGCTGAGCTTAAACAAGCTGCTTGCGCGCGCTCAGTTACCGGTGCCTTATACGATTTGTTAGCTAATGATCTAGAGAATATTGTTAAAGAATTAATTCACTTGGATGACATAGATCGCGATTTACCGTTTGGGCAATACGGTTTTAATTCGCTGGGCTTTACTAGATTCAGCGCTGAGATAAGAAATAGATACAATGTTCGCGTTAGTCCCGCAACCTTTTACAGTCACAGTAACCTCAACAAATTAGTCGACTTTTTAATCGATGGTAAGTATTCAGCTGAAATTAGCGAATACTACCGAGAGGTTTTGGTAGAAAATTACCGCGATGTCGAGGAACCTTTGTATAGCGGCGATCAGGACAGCGATGCCCAAAAAGGAAGTTCACAAAACTCGGGCGTCTCTGCCATGCCATTGGAGGATACAAAAGACGGCAAACATATCAATGGTTCATTTAATTCTAGAGAGCCGATAGCGGTCATTGGAATGTCTGTAAAAATGCCGCAAGCCGATAACCTAGATGAATATTGGGAAAACTTGATCAGCAGGAAGGATTGTGTCACTCATATCCCGGAGTCACGATGGGACTGGAAGAACACGGATTTTGAGCAACGAAGCGAAAACCCCTATAAGTGGGGTGGATTTATTCCTCATGCGGCAAGTTTTGATGCTTCGTTTTTCAAAATATCACCGAGAGAAGCGGAGCTTATGGATCCGCAGCAGCGCCTATTTTTACAAGCTTCCTATCATGCAATAGAAGATGCCGGTTATTGCCCGGACGAACTCAACGGAAGTGATACGGGCGTTTATGTTGGCGTCGTTACCTCTGACTATTGGGATCTTATCCAAAGAGAAGACATAAGCCCTGATGGCTATACCATTTCCGGGAACATTAATTGTGTCATCGCGAATCGTATTTCCTATCATTTTAATTTTACAGGGCCTAGCTCGGTAATCGATACGGCCTGCTCGAGCTCCCTTGTTGCCCTGCATAGGGCAGTGCAAGCGATGCGAAGCGGGGAGTGTTCGCAAGCGGTTGTCGGTGGCGTCAACATCATCGCCAGCCCGTATATTCACCATTCTTTTAGCAAAAACGGAATGCTCAGTAAAGATGGTCGTTGCATGTCCTTCGATCATCGGGCGAATGGATATGTGCGCAGCGAAGGTATTGCAGCTGTCATATTAAAGCCCTTATCAGCTGCCGAGCGCGATGGCGACAAAATTTATGGAACCATACTAGGTACCGCCGAAAACCACGGAGGAAAGGCTAATTCCTTGAGTGCGCCAAGCGGAGAGGCTCAATCTCAGCTTATACAAAAAGCGATCAAAAATGCTAACGTCGACCCGAATACCATTAGTTACATTGAAGCGCATGGCTCGGGTACACCACTAGGTGACCCCATTGAAATTGCCGGTATTCAAAACGCTTATGAGTCATTGGGTGTCGATTCAGATCACCAGGATGAAATTTGCGGAATCGGTTCTGTTAAATCGAATGTTGGTCATTTGGAGGCGGTAGCCGGTTTGGCCGGCCTGGTCAAAGTTCTACTATCGTTAAAAAACGAAGTCATCCCTGGTATGCCAAATTATGAGGCGAAAAATCCTCACATTGATTTGAATGAAAACTTATTTCAATTTGTAAGCCGGCCTAGAGAATGGAAAAGAAAAAGTGGCGTAGGTAACGGTGCAGGTCGTAGAGCTGGTGTTAGCTCGTTCGGTTTCGGTGGTGTTAATGCCCACGTGATAGTGGAGGAGTATCAGGCGCGAGATGAATCGCAATCCGGCAATCGCGCGAATGCATTGCTAATTTCGGCGCCAAATAAAGATAAATTGGAAAGGCTCGTTCAGCAATACTTGGTACATACCTTAAGTGATGGGGGAAATACCTGGGAGGAGATTTGCTATACGAGTCAAGTTGGCCGGCAGCACTTTGATGAGCGTTTGATTGTTTGCGCGGCTTCCAAGCAGCAGGCAAAAAACGCGCTAGAAAAGCATGTTGATCGTTGGGGCTCGGCTAATGAAGTTCTTTCTGGAAATGTTCGTGAGCAAAAAGAAATACTGGATAAGCTATTCTCTAATATCGGCAATACAAGCATTGTTAAAACGCTGATAGAACAAAAACAATTTAATAGCATTGCCCAGTTTTGGTTGGCAGGGAGTGAGGTAAATTGGCGCGCGCTGTATGAAGCTGCGAAGATTAAACGTGCATCCTTGCCGCTACATCCATTTGCGCAGACGACATTTTGGTTACCGAATAAGAGTACGCATTTATTTGAGGCCGAGCTTCAAAACGCTATTAGAGAAAATAGCCATTTAGATCACCCATTTTATGACAGCCTCGCCGCTTCTTGTGGCAACCTAATATTCTCCCTAGATCCGAAAGACCCTATTGTCGGTGACCATATTGTCGACAGCAAAGTCATTTTCCCCGCCGTTGGATATTTGGAGTTTGCTAGGCTCGCTGGGGATCAATTTAATCGAGAAAATTTAAATCTACCGGTTGTAAAACTAAAAAACAATGTGTGGTTTCACGCACTAGATGTGGGCTTTCACGAAAGTAACAAGAAGCTTTCAATACGCTTAGAAAACCGTAAATCCAAAGTGGTATACACAATCGAATCGATGTCTGAGCTGTCAAGCGGACAAGTTCATGCTCGTGGAGAAATTGAATACGGCGAAAAACCAAGTGGCCTAGTGGTAACAATTGATATTAATGATATTAGAAAACGCTGCAATCTGAAGCTGGAAAGAAAAGCGGTTTATGATCTTTTCTCGCAATTAAAGTTTGAGTACAAAACCGGCTATATGCCCCTTGAAGAGGTGTACTTGAATGACAAGGAAGCGCTATCTCGAATAACCCTTCCCGAGAAGTTCGAAAATAAAGAGTCAATAGTATTACACCCCTCTCTGCTGGAAGGAGGAATTCAAACAGTGATTGGGATTCTTTCTCATCCCAGCCACGACTCGAGTAGTGCGTACTTACCGTTTTCGATGAGCTCGATAACCATTAATGAGAAATTGTCGTCAGAGTGTTATATCCATGCCAAGCTGGTGAGTGATGAACTTAGCGAGCGAAGAGGGGTAAGGACATTTGATATAGATATTTATGATATCAGTGGAACACTACTCGTAAAAATTGAAGGGTACTCACTAAAAACGCTAAACGCACTAGCGGACAACGGTAATCAAACATCTCCGAGTGCATCAAATGTATTCCACTGTTTTAAGAAAACGTGGGCGCAAGAGCCGCTATCACCAATCGAGGGGTTCCACTTTGAAACAATTTTGCTGTTTAGCAATGAGCAAGAGAGCGTCGATTTAATTCAGGCCCACATTGGGACTGATATTCGAGTGATCCAAGTTATGGAAGGCGATCGCTTTACAGAGTTGTCACCGAGCAAGTTTGTATCTAAAGGAGACAAGGAGAGCTTGTCAATATTGCTGGAACAAATTGGCGAGCCTTTAGATGCGATAATATATGGGTGGGGCCACGAACGCGGAGCGACAGACGAAAGCAACGTAAACGAGCATATTGAACAAACAATTATTCCGCTCTTTAATTTATGCTCTATTCTTTCAAACCCGATCTATAAAGGTATTAATCTTCGGTTGTTATGTTTGGCACATATTGACCACGGTGAAATTAACCCCGTACAAATGGGAATGGGAGGGCTTTTAAGATCGCTCTACCAAGAAACACGAGCATTGAAAGGCTCCTTGGTTTGTTTGGAAGCTTTGTCTGAGAATAATGTTAAGCCGCTGATAGCTGAAATCGCTGCAGATCAATGTTATTCGGAGATCAAAATACAAGATGGTTCTAGGCAGGTTTTAAACTACAAAGCCAAATCAGTTCCAGTATTCATTGAAGAGAATAAATTTCCCGTCAAACCACATGCAATATATTTGGTAACTGGTGGTACGGGTGCAATTGGTAGAAAAATTATCGAGCATCTGCATTCAATTGCAGGAGCTAAATTCATCGTTATCGGTCGTCGCCCTCTATCATCTGACGTTAAACTGGCGTGGAATAATAAGGGTGTTAATTATCAGTATCACAGTGCTGATTTAAACCGCTTTGATCAGATTCAATCGATAATTCAGGGGTTGGGTGTTGATGCAAGTAAAATTAAAGGAGTAATTCATTGCGCGGGTAGCATTGATGATGGGCTACTTTCCAAAAAATCGAGTGACCAAATTTATTCAGTCATCCAAGCTAAAGCTGTCGGGTTGTATACCCTCGATATACTAACCAAAAATATCCAGCTGGATTTTTTCTGCTGCTTCTCATCGATATCTTCGGTGATGGGGAATATGGGGCAGACGGATTATGGCTATGCCAATGCAGTAATCGATCAATTTGTAGAAAACAGATCCCAGCAGTTTGAAAAAGGTGAGCGCAGTGGAGTTTCACTGAGTATTAACTGGCCTCTCTGGCTCGACGGTGGTATGCAAGCTGATGAGGTCGCGACAAACTACTTCAAAAAGTCTACCGGAATACACCCAATAACCACGGAGACAGGCATGTCTATGCTAGCTTACGCGGTAAATAAAGAGAGCGGCCAAGTTATTTTAAGTGCAGGGGACGATAAGAAAATACTCGGTGCGATGAGTTTACGTTCAAGCATTCAAAATAAAAGCAAGCACAAGCCAAAATCAGAAGTTTTACTTAAATCTGTAAAGGCGCCACTTTCTTGCGCAAGCGCCATGGACCAATCGAAAGCTAACTTATCTCAAACGGTTGTTGAAGAACTGATTACTATTTCTGAAGGTATTCTAAAAGTTGATTCTGGGTCCATAACTCAAGATACACGTTTAGCTGATGCGGGCTTTGATTCGATAAGTAATACGGAATTAACCACTGCAATCAATGATTTATACTCGGTTGATGTCACACCCATCATATTCTTTGAGTACGAAACCTTGGGCGAGGTCACAGAGTTTTTATTAAAGGAATATAGGGATAGCATCGTCGAACATTGTGGCGAACAGCCCAGCGCGGTCGATAATATTATTCTAGAAGCAACCGATAGTGAGCAGATAGGGGCTTCGGCTCATTCTTTAAGAGAGAATGGCGAAGCCCTCAAAGATCTTGTTATTGATGAGTTAAAAAGTTTATCCGCTGCGATTTTAAAAATTGGTAAAGAGCAAATATCGGCAGATGAAAAAATGGCAGACTTGGGCTTTGATTCCATATCCAATACGGAATTGAGCACTGCAATTAACGATGTCTTCGATGTGGATATGACCCCAGTCGTGTTTTTTGAGTGCGATACTCTCGCTGAGGTGAGTGAGCACTTGATTGATGAGTACAGCGAGAGTTTAGAGCGTTATGCGGATGAAAAAGGCCTTAGTCAGCAGGTAGAGCATAGCGAAAAGGTAAGTACACCCATTATAGCAAGTGAGAAAGAAAGCCTAAGTTCTAGTGAAGCGCCAAGCCCAGAGGCCAGCCGCCAAGATGGAAATGTTGCTTCAAAAAATATTACAACGAGTGATATTGCCATCGTTGGAATGCAAGCGGCACTGCCGGGCTCCAATGGGCTAGATGATTTTTGGGAAAAATTGTTGAGCGGAACAGATTTTGTGGGCGAGATCCCTGAAAATCGCTGGTCCTGGCAAGAGGTGTATGGAGAAGCTGGGCCGGAAGGTAAAACTCGATCCAAATGGGGGGCCTTCCTAAATCACATTGATCAATTTGACGCAGATTTTTTTGGAATATCCGAGAGCGATGCGCAATTGATGGACCCACAGCAAAGAATGTTTTTGCAGCTTGTTTGGCACACGATTGAAGACGCGGGCTACAGTGTCGAGTCCTTCGCTGGCAGTAAAACAGGGTTATATGCCGGCCTTTCTAACCGAGATTATTCAGAATATCTTGCCAAGCAAGGTGTTGGGCTGAGTCCACAAATGAGCTTTGGAAACAATAATGCTTTCCTGGTGAATCGAATTTCCTATTTACTGGATTTTAATGGCCCCAGTGAAGCAGTTGATACACTTTGTTCAAGTTCACTGGTGGCTCTACAAAGAGCAGTTCTGGATATTCAAAACGGAATTTGTGATCAGGCCGTTGTTGGCGGAATTAGCTTGTTAGTGAGCCCAAGATTAAGCTCCGTATTTGAGCAAGCGAGTATGCTAAGTGAGGATGGGCGCTGTAAACCTTTTGATGAGCATGCCAATGGCTTTGTCAGGGGTGAAGGAGGCGGTGCCATATTTGTTAAGCCCTTGGATAAGGCGGTTAGCGATGGCGACAATATACTCGCCGTTATCAAGGGTAGCTTTGTGAATCATGGCGGTAGAGCAAACTCGTTGACGGCACCTAATCTAAAAATTCAAAAACAGCTTTTCCAAGATGCCTATAAACGCGCGAAAATTAATCCAGCAACTGTATCCTTAATTGAAACGCATGGAACAGGAACAAAATTAGGTGACCCCATTGAAATAAAAGCAATGAAAAAAGCTTTTGAGGAGTGGGGCGTTACTGAAGGCGGCACAGAAAAGGCTTGTGCTCTCGGCGCACTTAAATCGAATATAGGCCATCTAGAGTCGGCATCGGGTATAGCAAGCTTGATCAAAGTTTTACTGTGTATGCGCCACAAAACACTACCAAAACAGATTCACCTTCAAAAAGAAAACCCCTACTTGGAATTGAGTAAAACGCCTTTTTACCTAGTGACGGAGAATCAGCCTTGGGTAGCCAAAACAGGTGGAGATGGAACCGTACAGCCGAGGAGAGCAGGCGTTACATCTTTTGGTGCAGGTGGGGTTAATGCTCATATCATCCTCGAAGAATATCTGGAGGAGTATATAGCCCCTCAACATGTTGATAACAATCCCATAAATTTGACAGAAGACACGATTGTTCTGCTTACCTTAAGCGCAAAGACTGACAAAAGCTTACGTCATTATGCGGCGGATCTATTAGCTTACATAAACAATCATACGGTTGATTTGACTGAATTGGCGTACACCTTACAGCAAGGTAGGTCAAACCACGCAGTCAAACTATCCATTGAAGTTGCTAATATTATTGAGCTTAAAGCCGCCTTGGAACCCTTTATTTCAGGTGAGCACTCAAGTCGGATCAGTTATTCGAAAAATGGCGAAATCGTATATCTCGCTCAGTCGAGCAGTGACAAACTAACACTGATTAACAAAAAATGGCTGAGTGGTGAAGTTGTAGACTGGAGCACGCTATATATCGATCAGCGTGTCAAGCGCATTTCATTACCAGGTTATCCATTCTCGAATAAATCCTACTGGGTAGAAAAGAAATCGTTTAAGCCGACTGCCAATGTTAATTTTGATAAACAAAACTATACAGAAAATTTTATAAATAAAGACTTCAACCAAGGTGAGGCCTATTTGGCTGGGCACAAAGTATTTGGCGACGAAGTGTTACTGGGCGTGACCTACCCGTCTATGGCTATTGAGTTTTCACGTAATAACTCCAACGGGGCCAATATTAACAGCGTAAAAAATGTCGTTTTTAACGAGCCTTTGGTACTCGAAAAAAATAACTCTGCTCGAGTTGTTGTGAGCTATACCGGTAAGGATAAAGGCATAGATTTTAAAACCTACTTTCAGGTTAAGGGA